>CAZWDK010000052.1:0-15532 GCA_964633095.1 uncultured Polaromonas sp.
AACGGCGCCGGGCTCAGGCCGAAATGGTTGGCCTCGCCGATCGCTGCATCGAAATTCAGCAACTTGGACACGCCGCTGTAGACGAAGGCGATCGCCAGCAGGACTTTCGCGACCCACCGCACCGACGTTGAAATTTGCTGGTTCTGTGTGTCCATCGCGTTCTCCCTGGGACCCATCGCTACAGCCAGCAGGCGCAGCCCAGCGCGCCCCAGAAGCTCTTGTCGTCCGACACCGGCGCATTGCCGAGCCAGCTTTTGGTGTGCGCATGGCCATGCACGGCACAGGGCCTGGCGCAGCAATCGGCAAACGGCAGCAGGGCCTTGCGCGGCGCGGCGGGGGCGGCGCGGCCCGGCTGGTTGCCGCCCAGTGCGGGCTCGCGCCAGTAGCCACCGTAGGCGTTGGTCGGCGCCCAGTCGTTGGCGGCTTTGGGCATGGGCGGTGCAAGCCTGGCGAAGTCGCCGTCGCCATGCACGATGCGGCCGCCCACCACCGTCAGATGCGAGACCAGGTCCTTGATGTCGGCCTCGGGCACGCCGAAGAAGTCGCGCGAGGGCACGATGAAGTCGGCGAGCTGGCCGGCCTTGATCTGGCCTTTTTGCCCGTCGGCATTGGCGAACCAGGCGCTGCCGCTGGTCCACAGCCGCAGCGCGGTGTCGCGGTCGAGCAGGTTGTCGGGCCGGTACAGCGTGGTGCCGCCGACGGTCTGGCCGGTCACCATCCAGTGCAGGCAGATCCAGGGGTTGTAGCTGGCGACGCGGGTCGCATCGGTGCCGCCACCGACCGGCACACCGGCAGCCAGCATCTGGCGGATCGGCGGCGCATGCTCGGCGGCCCTGGCGCCATAGCGCTCGATGAAGTATTCGCCCTGGTAGGCCATGCGGTGCTGCACCGCGATGCCGCCGCCCAGCGCCTTGACGCGCTCAATGTTGCGCATGCTGATGGTTTCGGCGTGGTCGAAGAACCAGTGCAGGCCGTTGAACGGCATGTCGCGGTTGACCTTCTCAAAGGTGTCGAGCGCGCGGCCTATCGATTCGTCGTAGGTCGCGTGCAGCCGGAACGGCCAGCGCTTTTCGACCAGCAGGCGCACGACGCGTTCGAGCTCATCCTCCATGCTGACGGGCAGGTCGGGGCGCGGCTCGCGGAAGTCCTCGAAGTCGGCGGCGGAAAACACCAGCATTTCGCCGGCGCCGTTGTGGCGGAACATGTCGTTGCCGGCCAGCGGCGGCAGCAGCTCGGTCCACTGGCGAAAGTCGTCCACTTCCTGCTTGGGCCGCTGCGTGAACAGGTTGTAGCCGATACGCACCGTGAGCTCGCCGGCGTCACGCAGCTTCTCGATCACGCGGTAGTCCTCGGGGTAGTTCTGGAAGCCGCCGCCGGCATCGATCACCGAGGTGATGCCCAGCCGGTTGAGTTCGCGCATGAAGAGCCGGGTCGAGGCCTCCTGCGCGTCGGGGTCCAGCTTGGGGCCCTTGGCCAGCGTGGCGTAGAGAATCATCGCGTTGGGCCTGGCGAGCAGGAGACCCGTCGGCTTGCCCTGGGCGTCGCGCACGATCTCGCCGCCCGGCGGATTGGGCGTGTCCTTGCTGTAGCCGACGGCGCGCAATGCGGCGGCGTTCAGCAGCGCGCGGTCATAGAGGTGCAGGATGAAGACCGGGGTGTCGGGCGCGGCGGCGTTGATTTCCTCAAGCGTCGGCAGGCGCTTTTCGGCGAACTGCTGCTCGGTGAAGCCGCCGACCACACGCACCCATTGCGGCGCCGGCGTGCGCGCCACCTGCGCCTTGAGCATGGCCATCGCATCGGCCAGCGAGGGCACGCCGTCCCAGCGCAACTCCATGGTGTAGTTCAGGCCGCCACGGATCAAATGCGTGTGGCTGTCGTGCAGGCCCGGCAGGGCAGCCGCGCCGCCCAGGTCGATCAGCTGCGTCTTGCTGCCGGCGTGGCGCATGACTTCCTCGCGATCACCGACGGCGATGAAGCTGCCGCCGGCAATGGCCACGGCCTGGGCCACCGGGTTCTGCCGGTCCAGCGTGGTGAAGCGGCCATTGATGAAAATGATGTCGGCGGAGGTGATGGCATGGGTCATGGGACTCTCCGGGATTGGGTCAAGGGAGGGCCAGCAACAGAGTGCGTTCGCGCTGGCCGGTTTTCGTGGGGACTATTCCTTGCGGAATAACCAATCGTGTACCAGCTGCGTGTAGCGCGGCATGATCACCCACACCACGAGCGCCACGATGACGGCGGCAAGAATGCCGTGCTGCACGCCGTACACACCCAGCACGGGCAAGGCCTTGAAGACGGGTCCGAACGCCCACGGCACGACCATGGTCAGCGGCCAGATCACCGAGGTGGTGATCAGCCACTGCTTCCATGCCGGAGACTTCATGGGCGGCTCGCCTGCGGCGGGTTCGGGCGGGAACAGGTAGTCGATGCCCGCGCTGAAGCTGACCTGCTCGCCGCGTGCCAGGTAAGGCTGCGCCGCCGCAATCAGACGCGCGCGTTCGGCCGACTGGTGCCAGCCTGTCAGCTGGTCACAGGTGGCAAAACGCACCACGATGATGTAGTCGACGCCGCCCGCGGCCGGGCGCACGACATGCACCCCCTGGTGACCGGGAAAGCCCGCCGCCACCCGCATGGTTTCGGCAAGCCAGCGCTCGTAGCCGGCCTGTGCGCCGGCGTGCACGCGGTGGCGCACCACCAGGCTGACGCTTTCAGCGGATGCGTCACTCCCCTGACCCGGGACTGCAAGATCGTCGCTCACGGCGCTGCCCATGGCCTGCTCAGCCCAGCTTGCGCGCCGGCATCTTGTGCACATGCGTCATCGCGTAGTCGACGCCCGCGCCGTAGGCACCGGAGTGCTCGACGACGATGCCCATGGTGCCGGCATAGGTCTCCTTGCGTGCCCAGTCACGCTGCATTTCCAGCAGGAACTGCTGCCAGGTGAGCGGCACGGCGCCGGCCTGGATCATGCGCTGCACCGACAGGTTGTGCGCCGCGGCCGAGGTGCCGCCGGAGGCGTTTTCGACGAAGTAGACCTCGTAGCCGTCGGCCATCGCCTCGAGCACCGGGAAGTTCAGGCAGACCTCGGTCCACAGCGCGGCGAACACCAGCTTTTTGCGGCCTATCTTCTTCAGTTCGGCCTTCACGCCTGCGTCGTCCCAGGTGTTCATGCTGGAGCGCTCGAAAATCTTGTTGCCGGGCAGCACGGCAAGCAGTTCTGGCCAGATGTTGCCCGAGAAAGACTCGGTTTCGACCGCCGTCAGCACCGTCGGCACCTTGAACACCTGGGCCGCCTTGGCCAGGCCGACGACATTGTTCTTCAGGGTTTGCCGGTCGATGTTGGCGACACCGAATACCATTTGCGGCTGGAAGTCGATCAGGATCAGCGCGCAGTTTTGCGGGGTCAGCAGTTCGAGTTTGCCTTGCGTCATGATGTTTCCTTACTGGGGATGTTGAGAGACAAGGCTCGAATCCTAAGTTGCGTCCCATGAGTTGACTAGACTCCGATTTGGAACCAGACTGCAGCCAAAAAGGAACCAATGGACCGACTCGATGCTCTTCAGGCGCTGGTGCTGTCGAAACAGTTCGGCAGCTTTGCCGCGGCCGCTCGTGCGCTGGGCGTGACGCGCTCGCAAATCAGCAAGCTCATTGCCTCGCTGGAGGCCGACTACGGCGGAGCCCTGTTTGTGCGCTCGACGCGCGCCATTGCCCTGACCAGCGCCGGCGCGACCCTGCACGACTACGCCGTGGACCTGTTGTCGATTGCCGCCGAGGCCCGCGAAACGATGGCGGCACTGCGGGGCGCCGTGGCCGGACCGTTGCGCGTCAACGCACCGATGTCGTTTGGCAAGCTGGTGCTGGCGCCGCTGCTGTCGGAGTTTCTGGCGCAGCATCCCCAGGTCGAGTTGCGCGTTGAACTGAACGACCGCCTGCTCGACCCCTTCGAGCATGGCTTTGATCTCACGCTGCGCATTGCGCAATTGCCGGATTCTTCGTTGGCGGCACGGCGGCTGTGCAGCGTACCCCGGGCCATTTACGCCGCCCCGGGCTACCTGCAGGCGCATGGCGTACCGGACTCGCCAAAGGCCCTCGGGACGCACCGCTGCCTGAACTACGCCCATGCCAATACCGGGCATGTGTGGCACCTTGGCAGGGGCCGGGAAAAGGCGCAGGTTGCGGTCGGCGGGCCGCTGTGCTCCAACAACGGTGACCTGCTGGTCGAGGCCGCCGCCGCAGGCGCCGGGCTGATATTGCAGCCCGAATTTCTGGCGGCAAAGCACATCGCGGCGGGGCGCCTGGTGCCGGTACTGCCGCAGTGGCAGGAGTCTCCGGAAATCGCGCTTTACGCGCTTTACCCGGCCACCCGCCGGGTGCCCGTCACGGTACGCGCCCTGATCGACTACCTGGTCACGGCACTGCCGCCCGCCATGGCTGCGGCCTGAGCCTGTGGCGCAATGCAGGCTCGAAGCCGCATAAAAAAACGCGCCACCCAGGCGCGTTTGTGAAGCAAAGGCAGATTACTTCGCCACCACCCGAACCATCTCCAGGCACTTGTTGGAGTAGCCCCATTCGTTGTCGTACCAGGCGACAACCTTGATGAAGCTGCCGTCCAGCGCGATGCTGGCGTCGGCGTCGAAGATGGAGGTGCGGGTGTCGCCGCGGAAGTCGGTGGCGACGACCTTGTCTTCGGTGTAGCCCAGCACGCCCTTGAGCGCGCCTTCGCTTTGCGCCTTCATCTCGGCGCAGATCTCTTTCAGCGTGGCTTCGCTGTTCAGCTCACAGGTCAGGTCGACCACCGACACATCCGACGTGGGCACGCGGAAGGACATGCCGGTGAGCTTTTTATTGAGCTCGGGAATCACCACGCCGACGGCCTTGGCGGCGCCGGTGCTGCTGGGGATGATGTTTTCCAGGATGCCGCGGCCGCCGCGCCAGTCCTTGTTGCTGGGGCCGTCCACGGTTTTCTGCGTGGCGGTGGCGGCATGCACGGTGGTCATCAGGCCGCGCTTGATGCCCCACTTGTCGTTCAGCACCTTGGCCACGGGTGCCAGGCAGTTGGTGGTGCAAGAGGCGTTGGAGATGATGGCCTCGCCCTTGTAGCTGCCGTGGTTCACGCCAAACACAAACATCGGCGTGTCGTCTTTGGACGGGGCCGAGATGATGACCTTGTTGGCGCCGGCGGCCAGGTGTTTTTCGGCGCCGGCCTTGTCCAGAAACAGGCCGGTGGATTCGATCACGACTTGCGCGCCGACTTCGTTCCACTTCAGGTTGGCCGGGTCGCGCTCTTGCGTCAGGCGGATTTTCTTGCCGTTGACGATGAGGGTGTTGCCGTCCACGCTGACCTCGCCCTTGAAGCGGCCATGCACCGAGTCGTACTGCAGCATGTAGGCCAGGTAGTCCGGCTCCAGCAGGTCGTTGATGCCGACGATTTCAATATCGCCAAAGCTCTGCACCGCAGAGCGAAACACATTGCGGCCGATGCGGCCAAAACCATTGATGCCTACCTTGATCGTCATGCTGTCTCTCCAGAAAAGTTAATACCGAAACTTCAAAACCAGTTGTGCCGAATAAAGTTTGATGCGGCCTTATTTCTTCAACACCTTGCGCACGGTGTCGGCCACGTTTTCGGGGGTGAAGCCGAAATGCTTGAACAACACCGCGGCCGGGGCCGACTCGCCATAGGTGTCGATGCCGACCACGGCGGCGCAGCCGTATTTCCACCAGCCGTCGGTCACGCCCATTTCCACCGCGATGCGCGGCAGGCCTGCCGGCAGCACCTCGGATTTGTAGGCCGTTGTCTGCTTGTCGAAGGTGGTGTTGCTGGGCATGGAGACCACGCGCACGGCAATCTTGTACTGGCTGGCCAGCAGCTCTTGCGCCTTCAGCGCCAGCTGCACTTCGGAGCCGGTGGCAATGATGACGGCCTGCGCCTTGTTCTTCAGGCCCACATCGGCGGGCTCGGACAGCACATAAGCGCCCCGGCTGATGTCGCCGAGGTCGTTCTTCGGTGCGTAAGACAGGTTCTGGCGGCTCAGCAGCAAGGCGGTCGGCTTGTTCTTGTTTTGCAGCGCCATGGCCCAGGCCACGGCGGTTTCGGCCGTGTCGCCCGGGCGCCAGACATCGAGGTTGGGAATCAGGCGCAGGCTGGCGGCATGCTCGATGGACTGGTGCGTCGGGCCGTCTTCGCCCAGGCCGATCGAGTCGTGCGTGAACACATGGACCACGCGCAGCTTCATCAGCGCGGCCATGCGGATGGCGTTGCGCGAGTAGTCGCTGAAGGTCAGGAAGGTGCCGCCGTAGGGAATGTAGCCGCCATGCAGCGCGATGCCGTTCATGACGGCGGCCATGCCGAATTCGCGCACGCCGTAGTTGATGTGGCGGCCACCGATGTTGTCGCCGTTGGCCGCCTCGGTCTGCACCACGTCGCCGTTCATGCCAAAGCGCAGGCTGGGCGTTGACTTGGTGTTGGTCAGGTTGGAGCCGGTCAGGTCGGCCGAGCCGCCCAGCATCTCCGGCAGGCCGGCGGTGAAGGCTTCCAGCGCAATTTGCGAGGCCTTGCGCGAGGCCACGGTTTCGGCCTTGGTGTGCGAGCCAATGACGGTGTCCACGGCCAGCTGCGCAAAGCGCTTGGGCAGCTCGCCCTTCATGCGGCGCATGAATTCCGCGGCCAGCTCGGGGTGGGCGGCCTGGTAGGCGACAAACCTGGCGTCCCAGGCGGCTTCCAGCGCCAGGCCCCTGGCCTTGGCGTCCCAGGCGTCGTAGCTTTCCTGCGGAATCTCGAACGGAGTGTGCGGCCAGTTCAGTTCGTCGCGCGTGAGCTGGATTTCTTCGGCGCCCAGCGGCTCGCCATGGGCCTTGGCGGTGTTGGCGCGGTTGGGCGAGCCCTTGCCGATATGGGTTTTGCAGACGATCAGCGTCGGCTTGTCGACGCTCTTTTTCGCCTCAAGAATGGCGCTGGACACGGCCTCTTCGTCGTGGCCGTCGAGCGGGCCGATGACGTTCCAGCCGTAGGCGGCGAAGCGCAGCGGCGTGTTGTCGACAAACCAGGGCGCGACCTGGCCGTCGATCGAGATGCCGTTGTCGTCGTAGAGCGCAATCAGCTTGCCCAGCTTCCAGGCGCCGGCCAGCGCGGCGGCTTCGTGGCTGATGCCTTCCATCAGGCAGCCGTCGCCCATGAACACATAGGTGTGGTGGTCCACCACGCTGTGGCCGTCGCGGTTGAATTCCTTGGCCAGCAGCTTTTCGGCCAGCGCCATGCCGACCGCATTGGTCAGGCCCTGGCCCAGCGGGCCGGTGGTGGTTTCGACGCCGGGGGTGTAGCCGAGTTCGGGGTGGCCGGGGGTTTTGCTGTGCAGCTGGCGGAAGTTTTTCAGCTCTTTCATCGGCAGCGCGTAGCCGGTGAGGTGCAGCACCGCATAAATCAGCATGGAGCCGTGGCCGTTGGACAGCACAAAACGGTCGCGGTCAAACCAGTGGGGATTCTGCGGGTTGTGCTTGAGGTGCTGGCCCCACAGTGCCACGGCCATGTCGGCCATGCCCATGGGCGCGCCGGGGTGGCCGGAATTGGCTTGTTGAACGGCGTCCATTGCGAGTGCGCGTATCGCATTCGCCATCATTGGGGTGTTGGCCATGTAGGCTGCTCCGGGAGGGGAAAGGGGAAAGAAGAGGGGGAAAACCCGGTATTTTACAGTTTGGGCCCCGGCCGGGGCTTTGCGCGGGTTTCGGGCCCGGCGTATGGACTAAAGTCTGGGGCATGCAAGGTCTTCATCTCACTGCCGATCTCCACCACTGCCGCTGCGCTGCCGCGTGGCTGACCGACGCGGCGCAATTGGGCGACTGGTGCCTGCGGGCGGTGCATGCCGCCGGCCTGCAGCCGGTCAACCAGCTGTTTCACAGCTTCCCCGCCACGGCGCTCGGCCCGGGCGGCATCACGGCCACCGTGCTGCTGGCCGAGTCGCATCTGTGCGTGCACACCTGGCCCGAGCAAAAAGCCGTGACGCTGGATGTCTATGTCTGCAATTTCAGCGGCAACCACTCGGCCAAGGCGCGCGGCCTGATGCAGGCGCTGGTGGAGCGCTTTGCGCCCGAATGGACCGAGCAGCGCTCGCTGGACCGGGGCGACGAATCGTGAAGCCATCAATGAACAGCACTGGCCAGCCCATCAAGGCCATGATCCTGGCCGCCGGGCGCGGCGAGCGCATGCGCCCGCTGACCGACAGCTGCCCCAAGCCGCTGCTGCCGGTACGCGGCAAGCCGCTGATTGACTGGCACATCGAGGCGCTGGCGCGCGCCGGCTTTCACGAGCTGCTCATCAACACCGCCTGGCTGGGCCCGCAGATTGCAGGCCATTTAGGCCGCCAGCCGAGGCAGGACGGGCGCCAGCAGCTATCAATTTCATACTCGGACGAGGGCCAGGACTTCGGCGGCGCGCTGGAAACCGCCGGCGGCATTGCCCGCGCCCTGCCGCGCTTAGGCGAGGTGTTCTGGGTGCTGGCCGGCGATGTGTTTGTGCCCGATTTTGCGTTTTCGCCGGAGGCCGTGAGCCGCTTTGTGGCCGGCGACAAGCTGGCCCACCTCTGGCTGGTGCCCAACCCCGAGCACCACCCGCGCGGCGACTTCGGCCTCGGCGCCGACGGGCTGGCGCTGAACCTGCCGGCGGATGCCGCCGGGCCGCGTTTTACCTACAGCACCATAGGCCTGTACCGCCAGGCGCTGTTCAAGGATCTGCCCTTTGGCAACCCGCAGGGCCTCAAGGCCCCGCTGGCGCCGCTGTTGCGCCTGGCGATGGACAATCGGCAAGTCAGCGCCGAGTTGTATGAGGGCGCCTGGACCGATGTGGGAACACCGGCCCGGCTGGCTGAATTGAACCAAACCACGACGAACTAAAGCCTGGATCACCATGAGCACCACCACGATGTACCCGAAACGCCGCGCCGCCATCGCCCGCGCCCTGAAAGCCGCCGGTGGCGGCATCGCCCTGCTGCCGACCGCGCCCGAGGTGCCGCGCAACCGCGACAGCGACTACCCCTACCGCCACGACAGCTATTTTTATTACCTGACCGGCTTTGGCGAGCCGGCCAGCTGGCTGGTGATTGAGGCGACCGGCAAGACCACCCTCTTTTGCCGGCCCAAGGACCTGGAGCGCGAGATCTGGGACGGCATCCGTTTGGGCCCCAAGGCCGCGCCCGCCGCGCTGGGCGTGGACGCCGCTTTCAGCGTCGAAACGCTGGATGAAAAAATGCCCGCGCTGCTGGCCAACCAGAAGGCCGTGTGGTTTCCCTTTGCCACGCACAAGGGCCTGGAAAGCCAGGTCGACGGCTGGCTGAACCAGGTGCGCGCGCGCGTGCGCCTTGGCGCCGAATGCCCGCAAAGCCAGCACGACCTGTGCAAGCTGCTCGACGAGATGCGGCTGATGAAAGACAGCCACGAGATTGCCATCTTGCGCCGTGCCGGCAAGATTTCTGCCGCCGCCCATGTGCGTGCCATGCAGACCTCGGCCGCCATGCTGCGCAACGGCGCCGCCGGCGGGCTCAAGGGCGGCCTGCGTGAATACCACCTCGAGGCCGAACTGCTGCACGAGTTCCGCCGCCAGGGCTCGCAGTTTCCGGCCTACGGCAGCATCGTCGCGGCCGGCGCCAACGCCTGCATCCTGCACTACCGCGCGGGCGACACCGAGCTCAAACCGGGCCAGCTGTGCCTGATTGACGCCGGTTGCGAACTCGACGGCTACGCCAGCGACATCACGCGCACCTTTCCGGCCGACGGCAGGTTCACGCCGGCCCAGCGCACGCTCTACGACATCGTGCTGGCCGCGCAGGACGCCGCGGTAGCCGCCACCCGACCCGGCAAGCGCTTTCTGGACCCGCACGAGGCCGCCACACGGGTACTGGTGGAAGGCATGCTCGACACCGGGCTGCTGCCCAAGGCCAAGCACGGCAAGGTCGACGATGTGCTGGAATCGGGCGCCTACCGCCAGTTCTACATGCACCGCACCGGCCACTGGATGGGCATGGACGTGCACGACTGCGGCGACTACACCGAACCCACGGCCAAGCCCCGCGAGGAAAAGGACGCGCTGGGAGAAACCGTGATGCGCAAGCCCTCACGCATCCTGAAGCCCGGCATGGTGCTGACGATAGAGCCCGGCATCTATGTGCGCCCCGCCAAGGGCGTGCCCAAGGAGTTCTGGAACATCGGCATCCGCATCGAAGACGACGCGCTGGTCACCGCCAAGGGCTGCGAGCTGATGACGCGCGGCGTGCCGGTGAAGGCCGATGAGATCGAGGCCCTGATGCGGGAGTAAGGCCGGCTACGGTCAACATCGGGCCGACCTTGCCCCATAGCGTGGAGTTCTTGGGCACGGGCATCGAGCCTACGGTGTGGGAATGCCTTCCTTCTTCAGCCGGTAGGCCAACTGCGGCCTTGTGATCCCCAACAACCGTGCGGCGCGCGACAGGTTTCCATCGGCACGCTGCATGGCCATCTGCATCAGCCGCCGCTCCAGCGACTCGAGGTCGACGTGGTGAGCAAGAAGCTGTTCGCACAGGGGATCGAGCGCGTCGGGATGGCTTTGCGTTACGTGGCCCGTGACATTGACGCCGCCCTCGGCAAGACGCGGCAAAGCCTGCCCGAAAAGATGGCTTGTTTCGATCGCGCCATTGTCCGGCGCGAGCAGCACGGCTCGCTCGACCACGTTCTCCAGCTCGCGGATGTTGCCGGGCCAAGCGTGGCTGAGCACGTCGTCCATCGCCTTGTCGGTGAGGCCGCGCAGCTTCTTGCCGTAGAGCTCGCCGTACTTGTCCAGAAAGCGGCTGATCAGCGCCGGGATGTCGGCCTTGCGCTCGCGCAGCGGCGGGATGGTGATAGGAAAGGTGTTGAACCGGTAGAACAGGTCGGTGCGGAACTTGCCGTCGCGCATGGCCCGCTGCAGGTCGACATTGGTGGCCGCGACGATGCGCACGTCGATCTTCGTCGGCTGCTCGGAACCCAGGCGCTCGACCTCACCGGTCTGCAGTGCCCTCAGCAGCTTGACCTGGGCGGCCAGCGGAAGGTCACCGACCTCGTCGAGAAACAGGGTACCGCCGCTGGCGCGCTCGAAGCGCCCGGAGCGCGCAAGCTGAGCACCGGTGTAGGCGCCCTTCTCGACGCCAAACAATTCGGCTTCGATCAGGTCGTGCGGGATCGCCGCGCAGTTGACGGCGATGAACGGGCCCCTGGCGCGCGGGCCGTTATCGTGCAGCCAGCGTGCGAACATTTCCTTGCCGACGCCGGTTTCACCGAGCAGCAGCACGGAGATCGCGCTGCCCGCCGCGCTCTGCAGCAACTCGAACGCCGCCTTGAAGCCTTGCGAGACGCCGACCAGTTTTTTGTCGTACTGCCGCCGCGGCTGCACGGTGCGCAGCTGCTCCAGGCCGATGTTGAAGTCGATCAGCTGGGCGCCGATGGTTTGCGCACGGAAGTAATTGGCGTAATGCTCGTCGCGCCAAACTTCGGCCGGCTGGCCGACGATGCGGCAGCGCGTGTCGCCCTGGCTGCGGCATTCGATCTCCTTGAAAAACACCAGTCGCCCCATGAACGCGCTGGTGTAGCCCGACGCGTAGCCGATCTGAGTCCAGCAGGCCGGCTCCTCGCCAAAGCCGAAGTCGGCCACGTTGGCCTCGTCCTCCCAGCAGTTCTCCCACAGGAAGTCACCGAAGAAATGACCGCGGGAAAGATCGATGTCCAGCGCGACTTTCTCGACGCTGACGATGCCTTCGACCGAATGCAGCTTGGGCCCGAGCAGGAAGGCCTCCTCGGTGCTCATGCCGACGCGCCGCTTCTTGAGCGCGAGTTCACCGTCGTGCAGGCCCGAGGCGAAACCCATGCGCACCAGGAGCCCGCGCGCGCGCTCGACGCCCAGCGAATCGAACAGTTCCTTGCGCAGGGCCGCCAGTGCCTTGGCGTGCAGCAGCAGCATGCGCTGCTCGTCGAGCCAGATGTGACCTGTGCTGGCATTGAAGCGCAGCAGTGAGAGCGGGTTGTCCAACGGTTACCTCCTACGCCTGCACCGAATGGCGCACCTGCGACCCATTATGGAACGTGGGTGGACGTCACACAATCGCCCGTCCGCTTGGGCGGGGCGGCCTCCATTGGACAGGCCGTCGGCCTGAACGCCGGCAACATCGGCCTATCGACCAAGGTCCTTCGCGCTGACGCCGGCTATGCCCCAGTTCTCCTTGGGCATGTCGTGCAGCCAGACGCGCACGTTTTCCTTTGGCGCGCCCAGCGCTTCGACGATGGCGTGCGTGACCTTCTCGATCAGCGCGCGCTTCTGCTCCTCGGTCCGGCCTTCGATGAGGTAGATCTGTGCAAATGGCATGGCATGCTCCTTCAGACAAATTCAGACAAATCGCAGGCCGACGCTGCCCATGCCCTGCAGCTTCAGCGTGACCGAATCGCCCGCCTCAACCGCGACTGCTTCGGTGACGCCGCCGGACAGGATCAGCGTGCCGGCGGGAATCTCTTCTCCGCGCGCGCCCAGGTGGTTGGCCAGCATCGCGATGGCCGCGGCCGGGTGGCCGAGCACGGCGGCGCCGGCACCGAAGGCAACCGGCTCGCCGTTCTTCTCCAGCACGATGCCGACGGTTCGCAGGTCCACCTCGGAGGCCGAACGCGCGCCACCGCCGACCACGAAGCGCGCGGCCGAGGTGTTGTCGGCGACCACGCTCTTGAGATCGAACTTGAAGTCGCGGTAGCGGCTGTCGATGACTTCGATGCCGGGCAGCACGAAGTCGGTGGCTGCGAGCACCGCGCCGATGTGGCAGCCCGGGCCCTTGAGCGCCCTCTTGGTGACGAACGCGATCTCCGGCTCGACCTTCGGATGGATCAGTTCGCTGACCTTGCATTCACCACCCTCGGTCAGCGCGTAGTTGTCGGCCATGAAGCCGAACACCGGCGTGGTCACGCCCATCTGCTTCATCTTGGCGTGCGAGGTGAGGCCGGCCTTCAGGCCGATGATGCGGTGGCCGCGCGCGATCTTGCGCCGGCGGATCTCGTTCTGGATCGCATAGGCGTCGTCCCAGTCCATCTGCGGGTATTCGTCGGTGATCTTCGGCGTGTCGCGGGCTTCGAGTTCGCAGCTTTCCAGGTGCTCGGCGAGGGCGGCGATGGTGTTGGCTTCGAGTTTCATGCGGCCACCTTCGATGCTGCGCTGCGCGCACGCGCGAGGGTGATCGCGGTGTCCTCGATCATGTCCTCCTGGCCGCCGACCATGCCGCGCCGTCCCAGCTCGACCAGTATCTCGCGCGCGGGCACGCCGTATTTTTTCTCGGCGCGCTTGGCGAAGAGCAGGAAGCTCGAATACACGCCCGCGTAGCCCAGCGTCAGCGAGTCGCGGTCGACGCGGATGATGTGGTCCATGATCGGCACGACGCGGTCTTCGGCCACGTCCTGGATCTTGAACACATCGACGCCGGTCTCCATGCCCATGCGCTCGCAGACTGCGACAAAGACTTCGAGCGGCGTGTTGCCCGCGCCCGCGCCCAGGCCCGCGGCCGCGGCGTCGATGCGGTTGGCGCCGGCTTGCACCGCGGCGACCGAATTGGCGACGCCCATCGCCAAGTTGTGGTGGCCGTGAAAGCCCAGTTCGGTCTCGGGCTTTAGCGCCTGCCGCACGGCGCCGATGCGCGCCTTCACGTCCTCAGGCAGCATGTAGCCGGCCGAGTCGGTGACGTAGATGCAGTTGGCGCCATAGCTCTCCATCAGCTTCGCCTGCGCTACCAGCTTCTCGGGCGAGGCCATGTGCGCCATCATCAGGAAGCCCACGGTGTCCAGCTCGAGCTTGCGCGCCATCGTGATGTGCTGCTCGGACACGTCGGCCTCGGTGCAATGCGTGGCGACGCGGATCGTGTGCACGCCGAGCGCGTGCGCCATGCGCAGGTGCTCGACCGTGCCGATGCCCGGGATCAGCAGCGCCGAGACCTTGGCCTGCTTCATGAGCGGGATCACGATGCCGAGGTATTCCTCGTCGCTGTGGGCCGGAAAACCATAGTTGACCGAGCTGCCGCCCAGGCCGTCGCCGTGCGTGACCTCGATCAGTGGCACGCCGGCCGCGTCGAGACCGCAGGCGATGCTCTTCATCTGCTCGAGTGTCATCAGGTGGCGCTTCGGGTGCATGCCATCGCGCAGCGTCATGTCGTGGACGGTCACGTGTTTGCCTTGAAGGGTCATGGCGGGGCTCCTATGATGCGATGGTTTCGGATTGTCGGGATTCGCCGGCCAGCATCGCCTCGGCGAACATCTCCGCCGTGCGCGCCGCAGCGGCGGTCATGATGTCGAGGTTGCCGGCGTACTTGGGCAGGTAGTCGCCCAGGCCCTCGACCTCGAGGTAGATCGAGACGCGCTTGCCGTCGAACACCGGGCCGTTCACGAGCTTGTAGCCGGGCACGTATTTCTGGACCTCGGCGATCATTTTGTGCACCGAGGCCGTGATGCGGGCTTGGTCCGGCTCCTCTTCGGTGAGGCAGTGAACGGTGTCGCGCATGATCAGCGGCGGCTCGGCCGGGTTGATGATGATGATCGCCTTGCCCTTGGCGGCGCCGCCGACGCGCTCGACCGCACCGGCCGTCGTGCGCGTGAATTCGTCGATGTTCTTGCGCGTGCCCGGGCCGACCGAGCGGCTCGACACCGTGGCGACGATCTCGCCATAGGCCACCGGCTGCACGCGCGACACGGCCGCGACCATCGGGATCGTGGCCTGGCCGCCGCAGGTGACCATGTTGACGTTCATCGGCCGATCGCCGAGCTGTCGCAGGTTGACCGGCGGCACGCAGTACGGCCCGACGGCCGCCGGCGTGAGATCGATCATCAGCACGCCCAGCGCATTGAGCTTGGCGCTGTTCTCGGCATGCACGTAGGCGCTGGTGGCGTCGAAGGCGATCTGGATGCCATCGGCCGCCACATGCGGCAGCAGGCCGTCCACGCCGTCGGCGGTGGTCTTCAGGCCCATCTCGCGGGCGCGCTTGAGGCCGTCGGATTCGGGGTCGATGCCGACCATCCACACGGGTTCGAGCACCTCGCTGCGCTGCAGCTTGGCGAGCAGGTCGGTGCCGATGTTGCCGGGCCCGATCAGGGCGCACTTGATTTTGGTTGTCGTCATGACTTTCTTCTCCTTCAATGGAAGCGGACCGAGCAGCCGCCGAGGCCGCCGATGGAGACGCGGAAGCTGTCGCCCGCCGCGGCCGGGAACATGGCGGCGAGCGCGCCCGAGAGCACCACCTCGCCCGCCTTCAGGCCGATGCCCAGCTTACCGAGCGTGTTGGCGAGCCACGCGACCGCGTTGACCGGTGAGCCGAGTGCGGCTGCACCGGCGCCGGTGGCGACGATCTCGCCGTTCTTCTCCAGCACCATGCCGCAGGTGGCCAGGTCAATGCGGCGCGGATCGACCGCGCTGTCGCCCAGCACGAACACGCCGCAGGAGGCGTTGTCGGCCACGGTGTCGGCGATCTTGATCTTCCAGTCGCGGATGCGCGAATCGACGATCTCGAAGCAGGGCATC
>CAZWDK010000053.1:0-15373 GCA_964633095.1 uncultured Polaromonas sp.
CCGGGCACGCGCCCGCTGTTTGAGGCCGCCGGCTGCGAGCGCTTTGTCTACAGCGCGACCCAGGGCGGCGTGAAGGTGGCCAAAAGCATGAACTACTACAGCGCGCCCGAGGAAGCCATGGAATCGCCCGAACTGATGGCGCCCTGGGCGCGGCTGGCACTGGACAGCGCCCTGAAGGCGCGCAGGCCCGCCCCCAAAGCCCCCAAGCCTCTTAAAGCCCCGCCAAAACACCGCAAAAAGGCTTAAGCACGGCCATCCTGGCGGTAAGTGCCGGCGCCGTGCGGTGCCGCGCTGAACGCCGACAGCGACTCCGCCCGGGACGAAAATTCACGCAAGGCCGGGTAGTCCGCGGCCTTGACGACTTCGGGCAGCATCATTTGCGTGAAATGCCAGGCGACCGCCGTGCTGATGCCGGCCTGGTTGATGCTGTCGCTGGCGAGCGCCAGCGGCTTGCGCCGCAGCTCGGACTCGAGCGCCGCGTAGGCCGCCAGCAGCTGGCCGCTCACGCGCTCCAGCCAGGGCTGGTGCTGCTTCTCGGCCGGCCTGAGATTTCTTTCATAGACGATCTGAACGCTTTTCTCGCAGGCGGCCAGCGCCAGGCCGATCAACCGCAGGGTGTGCTGGCGCTCCGGCAGGCTGCCGGGCATAAGGCTCTTGCGTGGCGCCGCGAGGGCCTCGGCGTAGTCGAGGATCAGCGTTGAATCCATCAGCACCTCGCCGTCATCGCAGACCAGCGACGGCGCCTTGACGACGGGATTGATCTGCTGAAACTGGGCGAAAGTGCTGAAGACGGAGAGGGAACTGTGCTCGAAGCGCAGGCCCAGCAGCTGCAGCGAAATCGCCACGCGGCGAACATAGGGTGAGTCGAGCATGCCTATGAGTTGCATGGTTTCTCCGGTTGGGACTGGGGGCTGACACGGTAGCACAGCGGCGCCTCATTGTCGCGTTGCGGCAGTCAGGCAGGCCTCCAGGCGGGTTGGATTCCAGCGGCGACAGCACCCGGCCGCGGCCGGCCACCAGGTCGTCGGCATGGGCCGGGGCGCCCGACCCGGCTCATTCGCAGGTTTGCGCCCTGAAAGAGCGCTCAGCCGAGGTGCAGCGGTTGCGAGCAGCTACAAAACTGATAGCGAAAGCAGTGGCCATCCGCGTCGCCGCCCGGCCCAGCAGCCCCAGCCCGCCGGCGACGGCGGAACGCGCAGCGGTTTCGCCGCGGCTGGCCCGCGCCGGCTCCCAGCTGAAGTAGGCCGAGGGCGCATGACCGATGCCGAAAGACTCCAGCACCAGGCTCTCGCCGGGCTGCAGGCTCAGGCTTTCGCCGCGACTCAGAAAATGGTCGCCGGCGCGCGTGCTGCGGTGCTGGTCGGCATGGTCAAAGGTGGCCCAGACCCGCCCGTGGGCGATGCGCAACACCCCGGCCTGCCCGGCCCGCAGGCTCAGGGCACGGCCCGCGGCCAGCTTCCAGCAACCTGCCAGGCCGTCAACCCGGCCGGTGGCATCAGGCGCTTGCTGCAGGGAGAGGTCAACTGAATCGTTCATGGTGTGCTCCTAAAAAGAGGTTTGGTGCCTGAATGATCGCGTCAGGGCACTTTGCAGTCCAATGAAATCGGGTTAGGCTATTGATTCTCAAACCGCATCAATCAACAATCCCGCCGCAGACCCTTCATGCAACACTCGCAAACCCATTTACGCTCCCGGCCGATTTCTGCCGGCCAGCTGCGCGCCTTTGAAGCGGTGGCGCGCCACCTCAATTTCCGCGCAGCCTCCGAAGAAATGGCCCTCACCCAGTCGGCCGTCAGCCGGCAGATCCAGAGCCTGGAAGAGGATGTGGGCGTGAGCCTCTTTCACCGCCACACGCGGGCCGTGGAACTCACCAATGCCGGCGGCCTGTTGCTGCGCGCGGTCACGCCCTCGCTGGAGCGCATCGACAGCGCGGTGCGGCAGATCCGCCAGAGCGCCGGGCGCAAAAGCGTTTCGCTCACCTCTTTTGCCTCATTTGCGTCGATGTGGCTGATTCCGCGCATGGAAGCCTTTCAGCGTGACAACCCCGACATCGACATCCGGATTGATGCGTCAGACGTGGCGGTTGACCTGGAGGTGTCGGACCTGGACCTGGCCCTGCGCTATGCCCCGGCAGCCCGTGTGCCGCCTGGTGCAATACGGTTGTTTGGCGAGCAGATCACGCCGGTGATCAGCCCTTGGCTGCTCAAAAGCGGGCCGCGCCTGAAGAAGCCTGAAGACCTGGCGCAGTTCACGCTGATTGAAGCAGGCGACGCGCATCGCACGCACTTTGAATGGTTGACCTGGCAACGTTGGCTGTCCACGCACACCAGTGCCAAACTCGAAGTCAAGCGCTGGCTCTACTTCAACTACGCCTACCAGATGGTGCAGGCAGCACTCACCGGCCAGGGCGTGGTGCTGGCGCGCCTGCCGCTGATTGCCGAAAGCCTGGCCCTGGGCGACCTGGTGGAGCCCTTGCCGCATATGCGCATGGACTCGCCCATGGCCTACTGGCTGGTCGTAGGCCCGCGCAATGTGGCACGGCCCGAAGTGCTGGCGTTTTGCGAGTGGCTCAAGGACCAGGCGGCGCAAACGCGCCAGGCGATTGGGGATGTGCCGGACCCGGACACGGCCGACCACCTCGACTGAGCGCCTTACAGCGCCTGCGGCACGTAACGCTTGAGCAGTTGCCCGGCGCGCGCCTGCACCCGGGCCTCGCCGTCGGCATCGGCGGCATAAGCCAGCGCGCCATTGACGAAGACCTTTTCAATGCCTTCCGACAGCGCGATCGGGTCTTCGTAGGTCGCGACATCGCGCACGCGGGCCGGGTCCAGCACCACCAGGTCGGCATACCAGCCGGGCTGCAACTGGCCGCGCTGGTGCAGCCGGAAGTTGCGGGCCGACAGGCCGGTCATCTTGTAGATGGCGGTTTCCAGCGAAAAAAGGTTCTGCTCGCGCCAGTAGCGCGCCAGCACACGCGGGAAAGCCCCCCACAGCCGCGGATGCGGATGCTGGTCATGCGGCAGGCCGTCCGAGCCGATCATGGTCAGCGGATGGGCGATGACACGCTTCACGTCGTCCTCATGCATCTGGAAGTAGCAGGCGCCACCGGGCTGCAGGCGGCGGCATACCGTTTTCTGGTCCACCCCCCATTCGGCCGCAATCGAGGCCAGCGTGCGGCCCGTCATTTCGGGGTGCGGCGTGGACCAGCTCACCAGCACGTCGATCACGCCATCGACCAGGTCTTCGCGCAGCACGGTGGAGCCCGCCACATAGGGGTAGACATCCATGGCCACCGGCTGGCGGCTGGCCAGCGACTCGATCAGCGGCAGGGTTTCCTGGGTGCGGCCCCAGTTGGCGGGGCCCGCACATTTGTGGTGGGAAATGATCAGCGGCACGCCGGCGCGAAACGCCGTGTCGCCGGCCTCATGCAGCGCTTCAATGATGGCCTGCATTTCGCTGCGCAAATGGGTGGCGTAGACACCGCCGAAGCGGGACACCACCTGGGCCAGGCGCACCACCTCCTCCGTGGGCGCCGCAAACGCTTCCTCGTAAAACAGGCCCGACGACAGGCCGGTCGCCCCCTCTTCCATGCAGCGCGCAAGCAGGGCGCACATGGCGTCGAGCTCACTGTCGCTGGCGGCACGCGTCAAATCGCCGACGCAGGCAAAACGCAGGGTGGTGTGACCGATCAGCACCGCCACGTTGACGGCCGGCCGCGCGGCCGTCACGGCCTGCGCATAGCGCTCGACCGAGTCAAAACGGAATGAATCCTGGCCCAGCAGGTTCAGCGGCGGCGCCGCTTGACTCACGACCAGGGGGGCGAGCGAAATGCCGCAATTGCCGCTGACCACGGTGGTAATGCCCTGGGAGACCTTGGGCAGCATCTCGGGATGGTTCAGCACGATGGCATCGTCATGCGTATGCACATCGATGAAGCCGGGCGCAATCACCAGCCCCGTGCAATCCACGCAATCCACCTGGCTCAGCGCCAGCCCATCGGGCAATTGCTCACGCAGCCTGGGCCCCAGCGCCACAATGCGCTCCCCCCGCAGCAGCACATCGGCGATGCGGCCGGGGGCACCGCTGCCATCAATCACCAGCCCGTTTTCGAGCAGGGTCGCACGCATCATTTGGCTTTGCTTTCGTTGAATTCAGGTTGACTTTCAGGGAGGGCCGCGGCGGTCCCCCAGTCGAGCTTGGGGTAGTGCCGCATGTCCACGCCGCGCGTGCTGAGCACGTCACGCACGCCGCCCAGGCGGTTCACCGCCAGCTCACCCAGGCGCTGCGCCACCAGCACCGTGAGGATCTCGATCACGGTCAGGTGCACCAGGTAGGCCTCGGTGCCCACATGCATGACCGGGTCCTCCGGCACATGGATGCCCAGCACGATGTCGGCACGCTCGGCCAGGGCCGTTCCCTGCTGGGTCAGGGCGATCACGGTGGCGCCCTGCGAGCGCGCCACATCCACCGCTTCCAGCAGCGAGGGCATGCCGCCCACATGCGAGATGGCAAACACCACGCCCTGCTTGCCCATGGTGGCCGCCGACACCAGCTGCAAATGAATGTCCAGGTAGGCGTTGGAGACCAGCCCCAGCCGGAACAGCCTGGCCTGCATGTCGGAGGCCATGAAGCTGGAGGTCACGCCGACGCTGTAGCAGTCGACCCGGCTGGCGCGCACGATGGCATCGGCCGCCGCCTCCACCGCCGCCACGCTGAGCTGGGCCTGCACGCCGCTGACGGCGGTGGTCGCACCCTTGATCACCTTGGAGATGACGGCCGCGGCGCCATCGTGCAATTGCACGCGGCGGTGCAGGGGCGAACCGCTGACGGCCATTTCCTGCGCCAGCGCCAGCTTGAACTCGCGCAAGCCCGGGTAACCCAGGTCGCGGCAGGTGCGCATGACGGTGGGCACCGAGCTGCCGGCCCGCTGCGCCAGCTGCTCGAAACTCTCATCGAGCACGCGCTGGGGGTCCTGCAGCATCAGGGCCAGCACGCTGCGCCTGGAGGTCGGCGCGCCGGCGATGGCCTCGGCAATTCTGGCAAGAACTTTGGAACTCATGGCATCTTCAAAAACAGGTCACCAGCGCATCGCACACGGTGTAACTTTCGTCGACCACCGGCATCCAGCGCCATTTGTCAAAGGTGGTGCAGGGGTGCGAGATGCCCAGCGCCACCAGGTCGCCGACCTGGAGCGCCGCATGTTCGGGGCCGCTGCCGCGCAAATAGGCGTGCTGGTCGTTCATGCCGCTGATCTTCCAGTCGGCGGGCGCATCGCTGAGCACGGCGCCACCGGGCTTGCCAAACATGAGCGGCACGGGCAGATCCAGATCATAGGAAATATCGCGCTTGCCGACCGCCAGAATGGCCAGGCCGGGCTCGGGACAGGATTGCACCGCCGCCCAGACTTCGATCGCCGCCTGCAGGCCTTCGCCACAGCCCAGGCGTGAATTGACGGCGCTGACCATGCGCTGGTAAAAACCGTGGTCGTGCGTCACATAGCAACCCGAGCGCAGCAGGCCGCGCACCGGGCGCGAGAGTTCGGGCCTGAGGCGGTTCGCCACCAGGTCAAAAATCGCCGAACCGCCGGCCGAGACCAGCACTTCCTCATTGTCGAAAAACTGCTGCTGGTCGCAGCCGATGGCAATGTCGCAGACACGCTGCATCAGCGCATCGGCGTAGGCCTGGTCCGGCGCCGACTGCCCGGTCGCCCCCAGGCCCTCGTAGCACTCGATGCCGACCAGGCGGCAGGCCGGGCTGCCCTGGATGCGCTGGGCCAGCGCCAAGGCATCGTGCTGGCTGCGGCAGCCGGTGCGGCCGCCCGCGACGCCGATTTCCAGCAGCACCTCAAACGGCCGCAGCGCTGGCCCGGCCGCTTGCTGCGACAGATACCAGGCTTCGATCAAGGCCAGCTGCGCCGGCGAATCCAGCAGGAAGGCGATGCGCAAACCGTCGTACTCGCGCTGCATGTCCTGGATGCCGGCCAGGTCCACCGCGGTGAAGACCTGGTTGGCGATCAGGCAGCGGCGCGCGCCCACCGACACGCCGGCCCGCACCTGGGCCACGGTGGCAAAGGTCAGGCCCCAGGCGCCCGCGTCGAGCTGGCGCCTGAACAGCTGCGGCGACATGGTGGTCTTGCCGTGCGGTGCCATGTCAATGCCACGGTCGGTGGCGAAACGCTGCATCCACGACAGGTTGTGCTGCAAGGCCTGCTGCTTCACCACGGCCAGCGGCAGCGGCAGATCGCCGGCCAGCACGCGCCAGTGCTGCGCGGCAATCTGCGAGCGGCGCAGCGGCCCGCTGGTGTGCGGAAAGCCCTTGAAAGTACGGTCAATCTGCGGGTCGAGAATGTCTTGCAAGGTGGTCATGGGGAGGATTTCAGGTTGATTATCAAGCGGCCATCGGCAAGGGGCTGATGGCGATGTCGTCACGGATGCAGGCCTTGAAGCGGCCCTGCCCCATGTCGCGCAGTTCGGGACGGGCGCTGGCGCAGGCCTCGATGGCGTGCGGGCAGCGGGTGCGAAACACGCAGCCGGACGGCGGGTTGACGGGGCTGGGAATGTCGCCCTTGAGCGCGACATGCTCGCTTTTCTGCTCGGGGTCGGGCTTGGGCGAGGCGGCCAGCAGGGCCTGGGTGTAGGGGTGCAAGGGCCGCGCAAACAGCTCGGCCGTCGGCGCCACTTCCATCACGCGGCCCAGGTACAGCACCACCACGCGGTCGCACAGGTACTCCACCACATCGAGGTCGTGCGAAATGAACAGCATGGTCAGCGACAGCCGGTCGCGCAGGTCGCACAGCAGGTTGACGACCTGCGCCTGGATCGACA
The DNA here is from genome assembly GCA_964633095.1 of uncultured Polaromonas sp. GTDB lineage: Bacteria > Pseudomonadota > Gammaproteobacteria > Burkholderiales > Burkholderiaceae_C > Polaromonas. The sequence goes on from CAZWDK010000053.1 coordinate 6,825, forward strand.
CATCGAGGGCCGACAGCGGTTCATCGGCGACGATGAATTCGGGCTCGACCGCGAGGGCACGCGCCACGCCGATGCGCTGGCGCTGGCCGCCCGAGAACTCGTGCGGATAGCGGCCGGCATGCTCGGCGCGCAGGCCCACCAGCTCCAGCAGTTCGGCGATGCGCTTGCCCTGCGCCGCCCTGCCCTTGGCCAGGCCGTGCACCTGCAAGGCCTCGCCCAGGATGTCCTTGACGCGCATCTTGGGGTTCAGGCTGGCATAGGGGTCCTGGAAAATCATCTGCAGCTTGCTGCGCAGGGTGCGCATGCGGCTGCTGGAGGCGGCGCCCAGGTCTTCGCCGCGGTACAGCACCTGGCCCGAGGTGCTGTCGATCAGGCGCAGCAGGGTGCGGCCTATGGTGCTCTTGCCCGAGCCGGACTCGCCGACCAGGCCCAGCGTTTCGCCGGGCTGGATGGAGAAGGACACATCATCCACCGCGCGCACCGGCCTGGCCGGCGCACCGAAGTAGCGGTGCAGGTTTTTCACCTCGATCAAGGGATTCAGCGACGCGCTCATGCGGCCTCCTTCACAGGAACAGTTGCAGTTTCAGGCACCAGGATGCAGCGCGCCGTGCGCTGCGGACCGGCATGGCGCAAGTCGGGCATGGCTTCGCGGCAGGCCGCCTGCGCCTGGTCGCAGCGCGGCTCAAAGGCGCAGCCGGGCGGCGGCGCCAGCGGGCTGGAGACCTGGCCGCGAATCGCGTAAAGGCGGCGCCTGGCCCCCACTTCACCGGCAGCCAGCTCGCGCTTGCGCTGCTGCGCCGGCAGGCAGGCCAGCAGGCCTTGCGTGTAGGGGTGGCGCGGCGCGGCAAACAGCTCGCGCACCGGGGCCGCCTCGACGATGCGACCGGCATACATCACCGCCACCTCATCGGCATGGTGCGCCACCACGCCCAGGTTGTGCGTGATGAACAGAATGCTCATGCCGGTTTCCTGTTGCAGGCGGCGCATCAGCTGCAGAATCTGCGCCTGTATGGTCACATCCAGCGCCGTGGTCGGCTCGTCGGCAATCAGCAAGGTCGGGTTGCAGGCCATGGCCAGCGCAATCATCACGCGCTGGCGCATGCCGCCCGACAGCTGGTGCGGGTACTCGTGCAGGCGCTGCGCCGCGGCCGGAATTTCCACCAGTTCCAGCATGCGCTGGGCATGGGCCAGCGCCGCCGTGCGGTCCAGCCCCAGGTGCAGGCGCACCGACTCGGCAATCTGCTCGCCCACCGTGAACACCGGGTTCAGGCTGGTCATGGGCTCCTGGAAAATCATGGCGATTTCATTGCCGCGTATGCGGCGCATGGCCGGCTCGGGCAAGGCCAGCAGGTCCAGGGTCTGGCCCGCGCGGTTGGTGAACAGCGCCTGGCCGCTGACCTGGGTGGACGCCGTGCGGGACAGCAGGCGCATCAAGGTCAGGCTGGTCACCGACTTGCCGGAGCCGGACTCGCCCACCAGCGCGGTGGTCTTGCCGGCCTGGATGCAGAAGCTGACATCGGCGACCGAGCGGATCAGCCCTTCATCGGTGTCAAAAAAAGTGCTGAGGTGGCGGACATCGAGCCGCGACGCATTGGGAGTTGAATTCATGGGTGGTCCTCAGATCGACGCTTACATCGACTTCTTGAGCCGGGGGTCCAGCAAATCGCGCACGCCATCGCCCAGCAGTTGCAGGGACAGCGCGGTCAGGATGATGGCCAGGCCGGGAAACAGCACGATCCACAGGGCCTCGTGCGCATACTGCTGGCTGCCGGCGACCATGGTGCCCCAGGTCGGGATTTCGGGCGGCACGCCGACGCCCAGAAAGGACAGCGCCGCCTCGGCCAGGATGGCGTAGGCAAAAATGAAGGAGGCCTGCACCAGAATCGGCGACATCAGGTTGGGCAGGATGTGGCGCCACAAAATGCCGGCGGTCGACACGCCGACGGCCCGTGCCGCCTCGACAAACAGCAGCTCGCGCACCACCAGCGTGGAGGCGCGCACCACGCGGGCCACGCGCGGCGAGTACACCAGCACCAGCGCCAGCACCACGTTGAGCATGGAGGGGCCCAAAATGGCCACCAGCGCAATCGCCAGCAGGATGTCGGGCAAGGACATCATGGCGTCCACCACGCGCATGATGGGCGCATCGAGCCGGCGAAAGAAGCCCGCCACCAGGCCAAACAGCGTGCCCAACACAATCGAGCCGATGGCGGTCAGCGCGGCAATCGTGAGCGAATAGCGGCCGCCAAAGGCAATGCGCGCGAACAGGTCGCGCCCGAGTTCGTCGGTGCCCATCAGATGGCTGGCCGTGGGCACCGACAGGCGCTCGCGCACCGCCGTGTCATTCGGGTCGTAGCCGGTGATCACATTGGCCAGCAGCGCCACCACCACCACCAGCAGCAGGCAGATGGCGGCGGCCAGCACGATGCGGCGGCGAAACAGTTTTTTGAGAACGAGTGGAATTTTCATATGTCGCCAGTCAGTCGTCAGTACTTGACCCGGGGGTCGACCACCCGGTACAGCAGGTCGGTCAGGAAATTGATCACCACATAAATCATGGCCACCACCAGCAAGGCGCCCTGTATCACCGGGTAGTCGCGCCGCAGCACGGCGCTCACCACCAGGTTGCCGACACCGGGCAGGCCGAACACGGTCTCGGTCACCACCGCGCCGCCAATCAGCAGCGCCACCGTCAGGCCCAGCACCGTGACGATGGGCACCAGCGCATTGCGCAGCGCATGCTTGAGCACCACCACCTTTTCACTCAAGCCCTTGGCGCGGGCCGTGCGCACATAGTCTTCACCCAGCACATCCAGCATGGAGGCGCGCGTGAAGCGGATGATGAGCGCCGAGTTGAGCACGCCCAGCACCGTCGAGGGCAGCACCAGGTAGTGGATGCGCGCCATCAGCGTGGCGCCCGGGTCGCCATAGCCGGACACCGGAAACCAGCCCATGGACACCGCAAAAATCTGCATCAGCACCAGGCCGAACCAGAAGCTCGGAATGCTGGCGCCCAGCATGGCAAAGCCGGTCAGCAGCTGGTCGATGAACTTGCCGCGAAAGACCGCCGAGACAATGCCGCAGGGCACGCCAATCACCGCGGCGATGCAGAGGGACAACAGCGCCAGCAGGGTGGTGGGCTCGGCCCGCTCCCACAGCGCCTGGGTGACCGGGCGCTGCAAGAAGATGGACTGGCCCAGGTTGCCCTGCGACAGCTCCTTGAGCCAGTAGCCAAACTGCACCGGCAGCGGCTTGTCCAGGCCATACTCTTTTTGCACGCGGGCAATGTCTTCGGCCGTGGCCTGGTCGCCCAGCAGCACCGTGACGGGATCACCCGAGGCGGCGCGGGTCAGAATGAACACCAGGACCGCGACGATCGCCATGACCACCACCATGCCCATCAGGCGCGACAACAAATAACGTGTCATAACGATCTTTCTTCGCTCAATTCAACAGGCCGGGAGTCAGTTCTTGAGGCCGGTGTTCCAGAAGAAGGGCCAGGTCGAAGGCACATAGCCCTGCAGCGCCGGCGAGCGGGCCGACAGGCTGTTGAACTTGCCGACGTTGATATAAGGCACCTCGTCATAGACCACCTGCTGCACCGCGCCCCACAAGGCACCGCGCTTGGCCGGGTTGCTCTCCTGGTTCAGGGCCGACAGCGCCGCCTGCTTGGCCGGCGAGTTCCACCAGCCCGGCGCGCCGTCGCCCAGTTGCGGCGGCGACAGCATGGGTTCGGGGAACTGGCCCGAATGCGTGATGTAGATGTCCCAGAGCTTGGAATCGTTGCGGCGCTGCACCAGCGTGGCCCAGTCGACCACATTGAGCTCGGGCTTGAAGCCGGCGCGCTTGAGCTGCTCGGCCATGATCAGCGCCATGTTGTAGTGAAAGTCGTACTGGCGGCTGGTCAGGATGCGTATCGGTTCGCCCTTGTAGCCGGTCTGGGCGGCCAGGCCCTTGGCCTTGGCCGCATCACGCTCGTTGTAGCTGGCCGCACCGGCGGCCGAATAAAACGGCGTGCCCTTGGGGAAATGATTCGGTTCGGCCACAAAGAAACGCGTGTCGCCGAAGCCGGCCGCCAGCATTTCGCCTTCGCCAAAGCTGGTTTGCACCGCCTTGCGCACCGGCTGGGAGGCCATCACGCCCTCCTTGGTGTTGAAGACAAAGTAGGGGAAACCGAAAGACTGCGTCAGGATGGGAACGGTCTTGCCGCCCGACTTTTCCAGCCGCCCCAGCGCCTCGGTGGGCAGCAGGTCGGCAAAGTGGTACTGCCCGGCCAGCGAACCCTCAACGCGCGTGTTGGCATTGGGCACGGGGATGAAACGCAGCTCATCGGCAATCGCGGTTTTCTTACCGCCGTAGCCGCTGGGCGCTTCCTTGCGTGCGGAATACTGGTCAAAACGCGTCAGCAGCACATACTGGTCAGGACGGCGCTCCTTGAATTTGTAGGGGCCGGTGCCGATGAATTCTTTCAGCGGCATCGCAATCGACTCCTTGGCCATGATGGCGGCCATGCCCGAGGGCAGCGCCAGCTGCGGCAGCAGCGGCGCATAAGGCGCTTTCAGCGTGATCTCGATGCCATGGCTGCCCTTGGCCGACAGCTCGGCGACTTCCTTGGCCAGCGCCTTGCCGCGCGGCGACACGTCCATCCAGCGCTTGAGGCTGGCCACCACGTCCTCGGCATTCAGCTCGCGGCCGTTGTGCAGCTGCACGCCCTTGCGCAAGGTGATGCTGTAACGCTTGCCGTCGGCCGACACCTTGGGCAGGCTTTCGGCCAGCATGGGCACCATGTTCCATTTGGCGTCAAAGGTGTAAAGCGGCTCGTAGACATGCTGCATGATGGTGCCCACCAGGTCGGCGGTGGAGGCCATCGGGTCCAGCGTTTGCGGCTCGGCAATCATGGCCAGGTTGAGGGCCGATTTTGAAAGCGCCTGGGCCTGGGCCGCCATCGGCAACAGGGCCGACCCCCCCACCACCAGCGCCAAAGCCACCGCCTTGCGACGGCTGATCCAGAATTTTTGCAGCATGCCGATCTCCTTTAAGTGAAAGTAATTTTCAACTTGCAAAGAATATGCCACGATTAATTTCGAAAAAATCAGCAAAAACCCTGATAAAACCCTTTTAATTTGAAAATATATTTCAGATTCGGGTTTAAGCTGCATGCACTTGGGGCATGCCGCACCCAAGCTGCGCACCAGTCTGGTGTATTTCACCGTTCATTCACTGTTCACCCTTCCACAAGGAGCTTTTCACCATGTCCGCACTTGAATTCCTGGGCAACCCGCCCGTCGCCTCCGACCAGCAGCCCCGTCCGTTTTCGCCCGCCGTGCGCGCCGGTGACTTTGTCTATGTGTCGGGCCAGGTGCCTGGCGACGAAAAAGGCGAAATCGTGCAGGGCGGCATCGAGGCGCAAACCCGCCAGGTCATGAAAAACATTTCCACCGCCCTGGCGCTGGCCGGCTGCACGCTAGCCGATGTCTGCAAGACCACGGTGTGGCTGCAGGACGCACGCGACTTCGGCGCCTTCAACCGGGTTTACATGAGCTACTTCGGCGATAAAAAGCCGGCGCGCTCGACCACCGAGGCGCGGCTGATGGTGGATGCGCGGGTTGAGATCGATGTCGTGGCGTACAAGCCGCGCTGAGTTTTTTTGGCCTCCAGCCCAATGAATGCGGGCGCAGGTAGCTATTGAATTTGCAGCACCCGCATTTCATGGACAGGCCGGGGCGAGACCCGGCCTGTCGTGACGGGCAAGCCTGCCAAACCAGCAGCGACTTCGGCAAACCCCGCTCACACCGGCCAGACCACCCCTTTGTCATTCAGAATCGCATCCAGCGCAATGTCATGCGCCTCGGGCACCATGTCGGGCAGCCAGCCATGGGTATAGCCCAGCCCCACCGTAACCGGCCGGGGCCGCAGGGATGCCAGCGTGCGGTCATAAAAGCCGCCGCCGTAACCCAGCCGGTAGCCGCCCGGCCCGTAGCCGACGCAGGGCACAAACAGCAGCGTAGGCACGATCACTTCGGTGTCCTTGGGCTTGGGAATGCCGTAGGCGTCTTCCTCCATCGGGCAGCCGGGGTACCAGGCGTGAAAGGTCAGGGTCTTGTGCAGCTTGTTGACGACCGGCAGGCCGATCTTGCGCGGCGACCGGCTTGCTATGCTTTCAGTAGCTAGCTGCGCCCGCTCCTCCTTGCCTTGAGCATGATCCGACTGTAAGTCCTGGCTCAAGATGGCATCCTCCTGCCAGCGGTACAGCGCGGGCAGCGGGTCAAACTCGCCCTTGATCGGCCAGTAGGCGCCTATCACCGCGTCGGGGCGCCCCACCAGCCAGATGCGCAGCACGCGCTGCAGCAAGTCGGCCCGCTGCAGGCGATCGGGCATGTCGAGGCGGGCTTGCACCAGCGCTTTGCGTGTACTTAATTTGTCCATAATGGCCCGATGCTATACAAATTTCTTTTCAGCGCGGCGCTTTCGGCGGCGCAAGTGGCGGCATTGATGGCCGGCCTGGCAATCCCGGCCATGGCCCAAAACGGCGCCTCGGCCAACGACGCGGCAACTGACAACCTGATTCTGGAGATGAACCGGGCCTACAGGCGCGGCGACAAGAGCCGGCTGGCGCAGCTGCTGCCGCAGGCCAGGGGCCACGCCCTGGAAGCCTGGGCCGCCTACTGGGAACTGAAAGCCCGCCTCAGCGAGGCCAGCGCGCAGGAAGTGCAGGACTTTTTCAGCCGCTATGCCGGCACCTACCAGGAAGACCGGCTGCGCAACGACTGGCTGCTGCTGCTGGGCCAGCGCCGCGACTGGGCGGCCTTTGCGGACGAATACCCCAACTTCCGCATGAACGACGACAAGGAAGTGCGCTGCTACGCCCTGCTGGTCGAGCACCTGAAAAATCCGGCGCTGGATGCGCGCCTGGCCGATGAGGTGCGCAAGAACTGGCACTCGCAGCGCGACGCCGACGATGGCTGCACCGCCGCCGCCGAACGCCTGGTGGGCGCGCAAAACCTCACGCCGCAGGATGTCTGGCAAAAGGCCAGGCTCGCCACCGAGGCCAACCGGCCGCGCGCCGCCCGCGATGCGGTGCAGATCATTGCCCCCGAAGCCATGGGCCTGGTGGCCGAGCTGAACAACAGCCCGATCAAATTCCTCTCCGGCAAGCACGTGGCGATCCGCAAGGTGCGCCGGGAAATCATCACGCTGGCGCTGATCAAGATGGCCAGCAGCGACATCGAGGGCGCAGCCTTCCAGATGGACAGCAAATGGGCGGTGCAGCTGAGCGACGAAGAGCGCAACTGGGTCTGGGGCGTCATCGGCAAACAGGCCGCCACCCGCCTGGGCACAGTGCCGGCCAGCGATGCGCTGCAGTACTTTGCCAAGGTCAGCAAGGACGGCGACCTGAGCGACGAGATGCTGGCCTGGAAAACCCGCGCCGCCCTGCGCGCCGGCAGCCAGCCCAACTGGCAACAGGTATTGATGGCCATTAACGCGATGAGCGACGACGCGCGCAAGGAGCCGAGCTGGACCTACTGGAAGGCGCGCGCCCTGCTGGCCACGGCACCACCGGATGCTCCTGCCAAGGCCGCCAGCAGCGCGTCACCCCAGGACGGCACGCACAGCATCAGCATCGCACCCCAGCGCGCCGAAGCGCTGGCGCTGCTGCAGTCGATTGCCTCGGTGCGCGGTTTTTACGAGCAGCTGGCGCTGGAAGAGCTGGGCCAGAAAATCACGGTGCCGGCCAAGCCGGCGCCGCTCACGGCCGAAGAAAAGGAAGCCGCGCGGCTCAACCCGAGCCTGAACCGCGGCGCCTACGCCATCGCCATCGGCCTGCGCTCCGAGGGGGTGCGCGAGTGGAACTACGCGACCAATCTGCACCCGCGCGGCAGCGCCAGCGATCGCGGCATGACCGACCGCGAGCTGCTGGCCGCCGCCCAGTTCGCCTGCGACCGGCATATCTGGGACCGCTGCATCAACACCAGCGAGCGCACCAGGACCGCGTTTGACTTCGAACAGCGCTTTCCCATGCCTTTTCGCGAGACCGTGGTCAAGCGCGCCCAGGGCATCAACCTGGACCCGGCCTATGTCTATGGCCTGATCCGCCAGGAAAGCCGCTTCGTGATGGAGGCGCGCTCCGGCGTCGGTGCCTCGGGCCTGATGCAGGTGATGCCGGCCACGGCGCGCTGGACCGCCAAAAAAATCGGCCTGGAAGGCTTCAGCCCCGACCAGTTGGGAGACCGTGACACCAACATCACGATTGGCACCGCCTACCTCAAGCTGGCGCTCGATGACCTGGGCGGCTCCATGCCCATGGCGGCGGCGGCCTACAACGCCGGTCCCGGCCGGCCGCGCACCTGGCGCAACGGCCATGTGCTGGACGCCGCCATCTGGGCCGAGAACCTGCCCTTCGGCGAGACCCGCGACTATGTAAAAAAAGTGCTGTCCAACACCACCAACTACGCGGCGATCTTGACTGGGCAGCCGCAGTCGCTGAAGGCGCGCCTGGGCACGGTCGGGCCGCGCGATGCGGCGCTGCCCGAGGTGAACAAGGATTTGCC
>CAZWDK010000054.1:0-2644 GCA_964633095.1 uncultured Polaromonas sp.
TCTGCTCGGCGGCGCCGGTGAGGGGAACCGACTGGCCCAGCTGCAGCTTGCGCGCAGTCTTGGCCGTTTGCGCCCAGAGCGCAGGGCTGGCCACCGCGGCCGGGGCCGAAACACCACCGAGAATGACCTGACGCCGATTCAGACCCATGACAACACCTTTCGAGAGACGCAATGGCTAAGCAAGCAGCTTTGATGCCTGCCCGGCTGTTGGCGCTTCACCCTTTGCGACATGCCGCAAATTGTGCGCCCCGTGCAGCGTAATCCCTGAAAGCTTGAAACACCAGCCAGGGCAATGCCAAGCTGTCATAAGGCCATGCCCTGGCCAGGGCTGCCGCAGTCGGAATCAAATGGGGAAGGCCGCGCGCCCCTTGAGGCGTTCATGCTCTTTGGTGGCAAAACGGTCCGTCATGCCGGCAATGTAGTCGGCCACCACGCGTTCGGGTTTGGCGCCGGTGCTGTGCGGCATGTCGATGCCGTCGAAACGGTCGCTATGCGCTTGCGGCATTTGCGCCGGATCGGCCATATACGCCTCGAACAGGTCCCACATGACCTGCTTGGCGGCCTGCGTAGTCTCCACCACCTGCGGGTGGCGGTACAAGTTCTGGAACAGAAAACGCTTGAGCGATGCGGACTGCGCCGCCATGTCATCGGAAAAACACACCAGCGCGGCGTGCTGGCGCACCGCCTCGACATTGGCCGGCGCCGCTTGTTGCAAGGCCAGGGCGGTCGCGTCCATCACGTTGTAGACCTGCGCGCTGAGCATGCGCCTTATGGTTTCAAACAACAGGCGCCGGCCCAGCAGGCCGGGATGCGCGCGTAGCGTTTCGCGGCGGTACTGGCTGAACAGCTCGACATCCTCCAGTTGCTCCAGGCTCAGCAAACCCGAGCGGACGCCATCGTCAATATCGTGGGCGTTGTAGGCGATTTCATCGGCCAAATTGGCCAGTTGCGCCTCCAGGCTGGGCTGCAACTGCCTCGGGAGGGTGGCGGAGGCCGGCGCCAGAAAGCGATGGGCCACCCCGCCCGGTTCGCGCGCCTCGAGATGGCGGGCATTGCGCCTGGAGCAGTGCTTCAAAATTCCTTCGCGCGTCTCAAAGCTCAGGTTCAGGCCGTTGTAGGCCGGGTAGCGCTCTTCCAGCGCATCGACCACCCTGAGGCTTTGCAGGTTGTGCTCGAAACCGGCGCTGTCGGGATTATGGTTTTTCAGGCAGTGGTTCAACGCGTCCTGGCCCGCATGGCCGAAGGGGGTGTGGCCCAGGTCGTGGGCCAGTGCGATGGCCTCCACCAGATCCTCGTTAAGCCGCAGGGTGCGCGCAATCGAGCGCCCCAGCTGGGCAACCTCCAGCGAATGCGTCAGGCGGGTGCGGAACAAATCGCCCTCGTGGTTCAAAAATACCTGGGTCTTGTAGACCAGGCGGCGAAACGCCGTGGAATGCACGATACGGTCGCGGTCGCGCTGGAACTCGGAGCGCGTAGGCGCTACGGCCTCGGGATAGCGCCGGCCGCGCGACAAGGCCGGATCGCAGGCATAGAGGGCCAGGCTCATGGATCAAGCATCAAACAAGCTTTCAGCCCAATGACTACGGGCACAACAAGCTATTGATTTCATAGCAATTCAAGCAGGACAGGCGTCTTGTCGGCTCATGCACAGCATACGTCAATGACGTCCCGCACCAAAGCTTCCGGCGCGGAGCGCACGGCGGCCTTGCCGGGGCCGTCAATCACCACAAAGCGGATCTCACCGGCCTCGGATTTTTTGTCGATGCGCATCAACTCCAGGTAGCGGCCCGCATTGTCGCTGGCCGACAGCAGGGGACCCTTGACGGGCAGGCCGGCATGCTGGATCAGCCGGGTCAAGCGTCGGACAAAGGGCGCATCGACTAGCCCCAGGCGCTGCGACAGCTGCGCCGCCATCACCATGCCGCAGCCCACGCCCTCACCGTGCAGCCATTGCCCATAGCCCAGCCCGGACTCGATGGCATGGCCAAAGGTATGGCCGAAATTCAAGATGGCGCGCAAGCCCGACTCGCGTTCGTCCTGCCCCACCACCCAGGCCTTGATCTCGCAGCTGCGCTGAATGGCATGCGCCAGCGCGGCGGGCTCCTTGGCCAGCAGCGCATCAAGATTGGCCTCGATCCAGTCGAAAAACACCATGTCGGCAATCGGCCCGTATTTGATGATCTCGGCCAGGCCGGCGCTGAGTTCGCGCGGTGCAAGGGTTTTCAGCGCGTCCAGGTCGCACACCACCAGCTGCGGCTGGTAAAACGCACCAATCATGTTTTTACCCAAGGGGTGGTTGATGGCCGTTTTGCCGCCCACCGAAGAGTCCACCTGCGCCAGCAAGGTCGTGGGCACCTGCACAAAGGGCACGCCGCGCATGTAGCTGGCCGCCGCAAAGCCTGTCATGTCGCCGACCACGCCACCGCCCAGCGCAAAAAGCACGGTTTTGCGGTCACAGCCGTTTTCCAGCAGCGCGTCAAAAATCAGCTGCAAGGTCGGCCAGTCCTTGTGCGCCTCGCCATCGGGCAAGGTCACCTGCAACACCTTGTCATAATGCGCCCGCAGGGCCTGCGTGAGTTGCGCCGCATACAGGGGGGCCACGGTGGTGTTGGAGACAACCAGCGCCGCCTGCGCCTTGGGCAAC
>CAZWDK010000054.1:2744-15334 GCA_964633095.1 uncultured Polaromonas sp.
CAGGGGGGCCACGGTGGTGTTGGAGACAACCAGCGCCGCCTGCGCCTTGGGCAACCGAGCGTAGGTCGCAGCGTTGCCCAGCAGCTTCGCGCCAATGGCAATCGGGTAGCTGCGCTCGGCCAGTTGAATATGAACCTGGGCCGGCGAAGAAGAAGAATTTACTTGCATAGCGGCAAGTGTAGAGGCACTCGCCGCCCCGGCGCACAGCGCCGGTTTTTACGCCCGCAAGGGCGCAAGGAGCCGGCTAGGGCGCAGAAACAACACCGGCCAGCTCCAGCTGCATCGCGATCATGTTGACCAGGGTCGCGACCGAGGGACGACCGGTTTCAATCACGAAATGGGCGGTTTCCCGGTACAAGGGGTCGCGGGCGATGTAAAGATCACGCAGGCGGGCCAGCGGATCGGCCACCTGCAGCAAGGGGCGGTTTTGGTCGTGCCGCAAACGCCGAAACACCTCTTCCGGGGCGGAATGCAAATACACCACCTGCGCCCGCTCCCGCAGATGCGCACGGTTGACCGGGCGCAGCACCGTGCCGCCACCGCTGGAGAGCACGCAGGACTCGCCCAGCGTCAACTCGTCAATGACTTGCTGCTCAAGATCACGGAACGCGTCCTCTCCCTCGCGCTCGAAAAACTCGCGGATGGAGCAGGCAATGCGCAGCTCTATCACCTGGTCCGAATCGATAAAGGGCAGCCCCAGCCTGCGGGCCAGCTGCCTGCCGACGGTGGACTTGCCGGAACCCGGCAGCCCCACACAGGCTATTTTCAACAAATTTGCATTCACTTGGTCTAGGCGCTGGCCGGCTTCGGGGGAACAAGCAAGGCCTGTTGGCCCTGCCGACGTGACACGGTGAGTCACCGGCTGGCACAGAGTCTATCAAAGCAGGTGCCGATTTTTCATCCAAGGTGCCTAAGCGCCAGCCAGGCTGCGGTTTGGCGTTCAGCGCAACGCCGTCCCGTTTGTCAGCATTTTGGGGGTAATGAACACCAGCAGCTCGGATTTGGTGGCAGAACGGGTTTTGGTTTTAAACAGATTGCCAACCCCCGGCAAGTCCCCCAGCAGGGGCACCTTGGTTTCGTCTTCCCTGTCATTCTGCTCGTAAATACCGCCTATCACCACAGTTCCACCATTTTCAACGAGGACCTGCGTCTGTATGTGCTTGGTGTCAATGGCAAAACCGTTGGTCGTAGAGCGGCCCACGCTGTCCTTGTTCACGTCCACATTGAGAATAATATTGCCCTCTGGCGTGATCTGAGGTGTCACTTCCAGCTTCAGATTGGCCTTGCGGAACGCAATCGACGTGGCACCGCTGGACGTCGCCTGCTGGTAGGGCAACTCGGTACCCTGCTCAATCAGCGCCTTGACCTGATCGGCTGTCACGACTCGCGGGCTGGAGACAATTTTTCCTTTGCCGTCGGCCTCCGCAGCGGAAATTTCGAGATTCAGGAACCGCGTTTTTGCCGCATTGAACAGGGATACAGCAAAGGTGGCGGCGGCAAACCCGTTCTGGCCAGTTGCCGGAAGCTGAAGGAAATTACCGCCCGAAGTCCCTGGGACTCCCGCTGTATAGGTCGACCCAAAACTAGAGTTGTGATTGTCATTCAATGAAAACGGCTGCCCGCCAAGTCGGACACCCAGCGACTTGCCAAATGAGTCGGCCGCTTCCACGATACGTGCTTCGATCAAAACCTGTCGAACGGGGATATCCAGCTTGGCAATCAAGGCTTGCACTTGTTCCAGCTTGGAAGGGATGTCAGTCACAAACAGCTGGTTAGTCCGCGCCTCCGCGATCACGCTGCCACGGGGAGACAGTATTTTGGTGGCGCCAGGGCCACCCGTGCCCATCAGGCTTGCGGCAATATCTGCCGTCTTGGCATAGTTGAGCTTGAAGTCCTGGGTGCGCACCGCCTCCAGGCTCTGGATAGAGTTTTTGGACTCCAGGTCCAGCTTGTCCTTGGCGGCCAGCTCATCCTTGGGCGCAATCAACAAGACATTGCCGGACTTGCGCATGCCCAGCCCCTTGGCCTGCAAAATGATGTCCAGTGCCTGGTCCCAGGGAACATCTTTCAGGCGCAAGGTCACGGCACCGGTGACGGTGTCGGAGGTCACGACGTTGAAGTTGGTGAAATCGGCGATCACCTGCAGCAGCGAGCGGATCTCGATATTCTGGAAATTCAGCGACAGCTTCTCGCCGTTGTAACCGGGCCCCTGGGTCAGCTTGTTGGCATCCACCTTTTGCTGGCGCACTTCCAGCACAAACTGGCTGTCGCTCTGGTAGGCGCTATGTTCCCACGCGCCTTTGGGCTCGATCACCATCCGGACCTTGTCGCCCGACTGGAAGGTGGTCACGGTTTGAACCGGCGTGCCGAAATCGGCCACATCGAGGCGGCGGCGCAAGCCCTCGGGTAGCGCAGTTTTCTGAAACTCAACGACCAGGGTCTGGCCTTGCTGGCGAATGTCCACGCCCACCTGGTTGTTGGCCAGCCCCACAATAATGCGTCCCGCGCTGTCGGCACCCCGGCGGAAATCGATGTCTTTCAGCGGCAGGGTTTCACGGTTGCGGTTTTCGGCAAATACCGGGGCAGCCGCCACGGAAGGCGCGGCCAAGGTTGCCTGCCCTAGGGTAATCAGCAGGGACTTGCCCTGTATCTCGGCCTTGTACGCGGTGGGCGCCTTGAGGTTCAGCACAACCCGGGTGCGCTCCCCCGCCTGAACCACATTCGCAGATCGCAAATTCCCAAGATTGAGCTCAACCGCCGAGCGCCCCATGGCGTTGCTGACGCCCGGAAAATCCAGCGCGATGCGCGCGGGCGCCTGGATCGTAAAACCGGTAGGCACGGCAGCCAGAGGTTCGGCCAGATCGATGCGGATCACTTCCGTGCCCCCCTGCACCGAACCCGACACCGACTGAATGGCATTTTGGGCCTGCGACACGGCGGGCAAACAGGCCACCAGCAAGGCCACGCCGAGTGAAGCACTACCCACTACACGCCCAAGCAAACGCTGCAGGCCGCCTCGCACCGCCCCTGCCCCTGATGCCCATGTCTGCTTGTTCATTTTGTTCCCTCTAAAAGCTGTAAAGTCGCCGGCCGCTCTATCCATTCGCCCGCCGCGTCCTGCACGATCTCCCGCAAGCTAAGCGTCGTCTCGGTGACCTTGGTGATGCGGCCATAGTTTTGGCCCAGATAATTGCCCGCCTTCACCTGGTAGATCAGGTTGTCCACCCGAACCAGCGCCACCGGCTGACCGAGCTTGATCAGGCTGCCGACCATGACCACCGCATCCAGGGGAGACGACTCCAGCGGCTCTTTGCGGCGGTTCAGTTCTGGCGCGATCAAGGCCGCATTGGCCGTGGCCCGATTGGAGTCGCGCTTCAAGGCCTGCGTCAGCTTCTGGTTGCTGAAGGGCTCAATCGAAGCCTCCTGGCTGTAGGCTTGCGGCGAAAATTTGGTGGGCTCCGGCAGGGGCTCGATCCGGGGCCGGGTCGCATTGCGCTGCTCGGTCATCCATTGCCGCAGTTCCTCGTGGTCGGATGCGCTACAGCCAGCCAGAGCGGCCATGACAAGCAGAACAGGCACCAGACGGGTGGCCCGCGCGTTGTGGGTGAGTCTCATTTTTTGGCTCCGGCAGCACTCTTGCGCTGCAAGGCCACCTCGTCACTGTCCAGGTAGCGGAAGGTCTTTGCCGTGGTGTCCATGGTCAGGGCGCCATCTTTCCCGGACACGATCTGCAGGTTATTCAGGGTCACTATGCGCGAAAGATTGGCGATATCGGCGGCAAAAAACCCGATATCGTGGTAACGCCCCGTCACGCGCACGGCAATCGGCAACTCCGCGTAATACTCTTTCACGCTGACCTGACCCGGGCGGAACAGCTCAAACTGCAGGCTGCGGCCCAGGCCGGCCTGGTTGATATCCGACAGCAAGGCATCCATTTCAGCCTTGCTGGGCAGCTGTTTCTCCAGCTGCGTCACATACTGCTGGACTTGTTCACGCTGCTTTTTCAGGGCTTCCAGATTGACCGCTTGCGCCAGCTTTTTCTTGTAGTCCTCTTTCAGCTGCACTTCTGTCGCTTTCTCCGCCGTCAACTCCTCATCAGAGCTGCTCAGCCAGGAAAACCAGAGGGCAACAATGACAAGCAGCGTGGCGGCCAGACACAAGGCATAGCGCGGCAAAGCGGGCCAGGAAGGCGGATCATTGGGATCCAGGCCTGTGAACTGCGCCCTCAAATAGGCTTGAATGGCGGCGCTGTTGATAGAGAAATTGGGAGTTTTTGCCATGGTCAGTCTCGTTCAAACCCGCTTCATATCTTGGCCGCAGAGGAAGCCGCCGAAGCAGGCTTGGCAAGAACCACCGGCACGGCCGAAGCTGAATTTGCGGCAGCAGAACTGGCCGCCTTCGGATCACTGGCCCGCTTAAGGCCCACCCGCATCGAGAAATTGGAGACGCGTCGTTGATCGCGCGGTGTCAGCGCCAGGGTGCTGGCGGTAATTTCAACCAGTTCCGGCTTGGTCAACCAGGGGCTGTTATTGGCCAGATTGCGCAGCAACTCCGAAACCCGCTCATTGGACTGCGCCACACCGGTCATCAGCACCGTCTGGTTGTCCTGCTTCATGCTGTTGATGTACACGCCATCGGGCAGCTGCCTGACCAGCTCGCTCAGCAGGTACACCGGCAGGTTGCGATTGCCTTGCAGGTCTTCCACGGCATTTTGGCGCGCCCTGAGTGCCGCGATCTCGGCCTGCAAAGTCGCAATATCCTTGATTTGCCCTTCCAGCCGGGTAATTTCTGTTTTGAGGAAAGTGTTTTTTTCGCGCTGGCTTTCAATTTGAGCCAGGTACCAGGAATACACCGCACCACAAACCAGGAGGCCGACCAGCGCGGCCAGCCCCAGCGTTGCGAAAAACACTTCCCGCCTGCGCTTGCGCGCAGCTTCGCGATGCGGGAGCAGATTGACGAGAATCACTGCAAAAACCTCCGCAAAGCCAGGCCGCAAGAAGTCAGGTAAGACGCTGCCTCACGCCGCATTTTCTTTTCCCGCACATTGCCGCCTATCTCCATGCCCTCGAAGGGATTGGCCAGCAGGCAGGCAAACGAGGTTTGCTGGGTGACGGAATCGGACAGGCCAGGCAAGGCGGAGGAGCCCCCCGCCAGCATCACGTAATCGACCTTGTTATGCGGCGTACTGGTAAAGAAGAACTGGAGTGCGCGGCCGATTTCCTGCGCCATGCTCTCGACAAAGGGTTTCAGAACGCCCGACTCATAGTCTTCCGGCAAATCGCCGCTGCGCTTTTTGCTTTCCGCCTCTTCGGAAGAAAAGCCGTACTGGCGCACAATCAGCTGGGTCAGTTGCGCGCCGCCAAAGGCCTGATCGCGCTCGTACAGCACATCATCGTTTCGGATCACCTGCATGCTGGTGGTGGAGGCGCCGACCTCAAACAGGGCCACCATGGTGTCCACCCCTTTGTTGGGCAGGCTTTCGATCAGGCGCGCCGTCGCCAGCCGCGAAGCATAGGATTCCACATCCACCACAATCGGTTTGAGCCCGGCCGCTTCGGCCAGGCCTTGCCGGTCCTGCACTTTTTCCTTGCGCGAAGCGGCAATCAGCACTTCAACGTCGCCGCTGGAGGTGGCACTGGGCCCCACCACACAAAAATCCAGGCTGACCTCATCGAGCGAGAAGGGAATGTATTGATTGGCCTCGGATTCGACCTGAATTTCAAGTTCGGCATCGCTCAGGCCGCCGGGCAGGATGATTTTTTTGGTGATGACCGCAGACGCCGGCAGCGCCATGGCGACGTTCTTGGTGCGGGTTCCGCTTTTTTTGACCAGGCGACGCACGGCCTCGGCCACCTCGTCGAATTTTTCGACATTGCCGTCCGTGATCCAGCCATGCTCCAGTGGTTCGATCGCACAACGCTCGAGCACCAGCCTGCCGGTCTTGTCACGGCTCAACTCCACCAGCTTGACGCTGGACGAACTGACATCAAGACCCAGCAAAGCAGGTTCCTGGCGTTTGAATAACGATCCCAGAGAGATCAAGGCGGTCCCCAAATGACGGCTAATATGTAGCCCTGCATACTTAAGAAATCACTTGAATAGTAGCAGCAAGACCTTTGTGTACTAAGGATTTTTCCCGTTTTCTACACCCTGAGCGTTGTCAAAAGCAGACGCTTTTGACAGGCCCGGTCAAATGCAAGCTCAGGCAAAGTGCTGCTTGCAAACGTAAGAGTATGGCGCTTTGGCCGACTCCTGATACGTTTGGGTAGCCGGATTTTTATAATACCTCTGCGACATTACGATTGCCTACATGCCCTCCACGCCCTCCCCTTCCGACCCCAAAACCAACCCCAAGACACAGCCCGCCCGGCCGTCCTGGCAGCGCTGGCTGATCAAGCTTTCCTTATGGGGTGTCGGTCTGGCGCTGGCAGGGATGGTCGGCATTGTGCTGTTTGTGGCCGTGGCCCTGTCGGTCGCCTATCCCAACCTGCCCGACATTTCCGACTTGTCGGACTACCGGCCCAAGCTGCCCTTGCGCGTTTATTCTGCCGACGGCATCGTGATTGGCGAGTTTGGCGAAGAGCGCCGCAGTCTCACCCCGATCAAGGATATTCCCCAGGTCATGAAAGATGCCGTGCTGGCCATCGAGGACGCGCGCTTCTTCCAGCATGGTGGCGTGGATTATCTGGGCGTGATACGGGCGGGACTGGCCAACGTCGGCCGGGCCAAAAGCCAGGGCGCCTCGACCATCACCATGCAGGTGGCCCGCAATGTCTACCTCTCCGCCGAGAAAAGCTACACCCGCAAGATTTATGAAATCCTGCTGACCTTCAAGCTGGAGCATTTGCTCACCAAGGACCAGATCCTTGAGATCTACATGAACCAGATTTTTCTGGGCAACCGGGCCTATGGCTTTGCCGCCGCCTCGGAGGCTTACTTTGGCAAGCCCATCAAGAACATTTCGATTGCCGAAGCGGCCATGCTGGCAGGCCTGCCAAAAGCACCCTCGGCCTACAACCCCATCATCAACCCCAACCGCGCCCGCGCTCGCCAGCTCTACATCATTGAGCGCATGGAGGCCAACGGCTTCATCACCGCGGAGCAGGCCAAGGCCGCCAAGGAAGAGGAGCTCCAGGTCAAAACCGGGCCGGACGCCGGTCGCGTGCATGCCGAGTATGTGGCCGAAACCGTGCGCCAGCTGATGTACAACCAGTACGGCGACGACACCTATACCCGCGGCCTGAATGTCTACACGACCCTGCGCGCCACCGACCAGACCGTTGCCTACAAGGCCTTGCGCAAGGGCATCATGGACTACGAGCGCCGGCAAATCTACCGCGGCCCGGAAAAATTCATAGACCTGCCTTCCAACCCGCAGGAAACCGAAGATGCGATTGACGACGCCTTGGCCGACAACGCCGACAACGGCGACGTGATGTCGGCCGTGGTGCTGGAAGCCAGCCCCAAGCGGATTCTGGCGATGCGCCAGAACAGCGAAACGGTGGAAATCACCGGTGAAGGCCTCAGGCCCGCGCAATCCGGCCTGACCGACAAGGCCGGCCCCAACATCAAGATCCGCCGCGGCGCCCTGATCCGGGTGGCCAAGACCCCGAAAAACACCTGGGAGATCACCCAGTTGCCTGAAGTAGAGGGCGCTTTTGTCGCGCTGGACCCGCGTGATGGCTCGATACGCGCACTGGTGGGCGGCTTTGATTTCGCCAAAAACAAGTTCAACCACGTGACCCAGGCCTGGCGTCAGCCGGGCTCCAGCTTCAAGCCCTTTATTTACTCGGCCGCACTGGAGCGGGGCTTTACCCCGGCCACCGTGGTCAATGACGCACCGCTGTTTTTTGACGCCGGCGTCACCGGCGGCCAGCCCTGGGAGCCGAAAAACTATGACGGCAACTTCGAAGGCCCGATGAACCTGCGAACCGGGCTGAAGAAATCCAAAAACATGGTGTCCATCCGCATTCTTCAGGCCACGGGAACCCAGTACACGCAGGACTGGATCACCCGTTTCGGCTTTGAAGCGGAAAAGCACCCGGCCTACCTGACCATGGCACTGGGCGCGGGCTCGGTCACGCCCATGCAAATGGCTGCGGCCTATTCGGTTTTTGCCAATGGCGGCTACCGCGTCAACCCCTACCTGGTGACCAAAATCACCGACCAGCGTGGCAAGGTCCTGCTGGAAACCAAGCCACCCGTGCTGGACGAATCAGTCAGGGGCATCGATGCCCGCAACGCCTTCATCATGGACAGCCTGCTGCAGGAAGTTGCCCGTTCGGGAACGGCCGCCAAGGCGCAGGCCACACTCAAGCGCCCCGACCTTTTCGGCAAGACCGGCACCACCAATGATTCGATTGACACCTGGTTTGTGGGTTTTCAGCCCACGCTTGCGGCAGCGGTCTGGATGGGCTACGACACGCCCAAAAAACTCGGCGACCGCGAAACCGGCGGTGGCCTGAGCCTGCCGATCTGGATCAATTTCATGGAATACGCCCTCAAGGGTGTGCCGGTCACCGAATACCCGCCGCCTGAAGGCGTTGTGAATGTCGGTGGCGAGTGGTACTACAACGAGTACGCCAAGGGCGCCGGCGTCAGCAGCGTGGGCACGCAGGATACGGGAACGGCCACGCCGGGTGAGGCGATACAGGTGCTGCCGCCTTCCGACGAGAAGAAGCGGATTCTCGATCTGTTTAAAAACTGAGCCGCAGCCGCCGCAAGACCACGGTTGCCGGCGCGGGGCGCGTTTTCCCGGGCTTCAGTCGGGCGCCTGGAACACCAGCGCCTGCCCCGCCTGGGCGCTGGCGTAACGCGACAAATTGGCAAAAAACTCGCTGGAGTCCTTGGTATCCCTCCACTGGCTGCTATTGAATTTATAGTGAAATCCGCCCGCCCGGGCCGCCATCCAGATTTCCTGCAGAGGTTTTTGCAGATTGATGATGATTTGGCTGCGGTTGGAAAACGTCAAGGTGATCATGCCGCCGGTGCGCTGGTTATCAATGTCCGCGTCGGTTTCATCGTTGATCCGGTCGCAGGCCAGCTCGATCGCCTTGAGCGCGCGCTCCGCCTGGTCCAGGTATTCAAGGTCCGTCATTACAATCCCATCATGGTTTCTTTGCTACAAATTTTAGGCCGCGTTCACGCCTTTGTTTTCCGGCATGGCCTTGTTGCCGTCGTGGTTGGCGCTGCGGCGCTGGCCGGTTGCGGCCAAAAAGGCCCGCTCTTCCTGCCGGTGCCGCCCAAGGTGCCGGCTGCGGCGGCGCCAGCGGCATTGCCTGCACCGGCTGTCCCAGCCTCGGCCAGCCGGTGAACGCCCGCCCCTGCCGCAGCCGCGCAAACCGGGTCTGCCAAGATGCAGGCCATCGGTGCATTAAAACTTGAAAACCAAGGCGAAGGCCTCTTTCCACCTTCAATCGATCATGGCGTGCAGGCCAGGCACTCCTTATGATCAATAGAAATAAACAGCACGTTTTGACAAAGCTCCCGTCCATGACAACCCAGACTCTTCCCGGCCATCCCCATTTTGCCTACCGTGACAACGAACTGTTGGCCGAAAGCGTCCGCCTCGGCGAACTGGCCCAGCAGCACGGTACGCCGCTGTTTGTGTACTCCAAGGCGGCCATGCTGTCGGCATTGGCGGCTTACCAGCGCGGTTTTGCCGGCCGCCATGCGCAGATCTGCTACGCCATGAAGGCCAATTCCTCGCTGGCCGTGCTGCAGCTGTTTGCCCAGGCCGGCTGCGGCTTTGACATTGTTTCGGGCGGCGAACTGGAGCGCGTGCTGGCCGCGGGCGCCGATGCGCCGAAAATCATTTTCTCGGGCGTCGGCAAAACGCGCGCCGAGATGCGCCAGGCGCTGGCAGCGGGCATTGGCTGCTTCAATGTCGAAAGCGAGGCCGAACTGGACGTGTTGTCGGAGGTCGCGGCGGCAATGCAGCTGCGCGCGCCGGTCAGCATTCGCGTCAATCCCGATGTCGACCCGAAAACCCATCCCTATATTTCCACCGGCCTGAAAGACAACAAGTTCGGCGTGGCCCATGAAGACGCACTGCGCATTTACCGGCATGCGGCATCGCTCGAGGGCCTGCAGGTGGTAGGCATTGACTGTCACATCGGCTCGCAGATCACCGAGGCCAGGCCCTATCTGGACGCCATGGACCGGGTGCTGGACCTGGTGGCGGCGATTGAAGCGGCGGGCATTGCGCTGGCGCATATCGACTTCGGCGGCGGCCTGGGTATCAACTACAACAACGATGAGCCGCCCGCGGCCGACGCGCTGTGGCAGCAGCTGCTGGCCAAGCTGGACGCGCGCGGCTATGGCGGCAAGAAACTGATGGTCGAGCCGGGCCGCTCGCTGGTCGGCAACGCCGGTGTCTGCCTGACCGAGGTGCTTTACCTCAAGCCCGGCGAACACAAGAATTTCTGCATCATCGACGCCGCCATGAACGACTTGCCGCGCCCGGCCATGTACCAGGCATTTCATGCCATCGTGCCGGTGGCCGCCGGCAGCCAGACCCCTGCCGCAACCTACGACGTGGTCGGCCCGGTCTGCGAAAGCGGCGACTGGATTGGCCGCGACAGGACGCTGGCGGTGAAGTCGGGCGACCTGCTGGCGGTGTTGTCGGCGGGCGCCTACTGCATGAGCATGGCCAGCAACTACAACACCCGGGGCCGCGCCGCCGAACTGCTGGTGGACGGCCAGCAGGCGCACCTGATACGCCGCCGCGAAACCACCGAGGACCAGATGCGGCATGAACAGCTGGTGGCGGCCTGACTCGCCGGGCGGCTGCGCCTTTCCGGGGGACCTTCAGTTGCTATTATTAAGATAGCTGTGCGCGCCCGCTGATCCTGGGCTGCAGCCTCTTTTTTCTTAAATATTGCTGCAAGCGCCAGCCCAGCAGCAGCGCCATGATGGCGGCATAGACAAACACTTCGGCGAAGTTGTTTTTGCCGGCGCGCATCCAGAAAAAATGCAGCAGGGCCAGCCCGGCAATCAGGTAGACCAGCTTGTGCAGCCACTGCCAGCGCCTGGCGCCCAGGGCCTTCACCGCGCGGTTGAACGAAGTGGCGGCCAGCGGCGTGAGCAGCACAAACGCGGAAAACCCCACCAGGATGAAGGGCCGCTTGGCGATGTCCTTGGCGATATCGGCCACATCCAACCCCATGTCAAACCAGCTGTAGCTCAGCAAATGGACGATGGCATAGAAGTAGACAAACAGCCCCAGCATGCGCCGAAAGCGCGCCAGCGCGGCCATGCCGCTGATCACGCGCAAGGGCGTGACGGCCAGCGCGAGACACAGGAAACGCAGGGTCCAGTCGCCGGCCGCCCGGATCAGGTATTCGGCCGGGTTGGCGCCCAGGTTGTTGGTGAGCGCACCGTAAACAAGCCAGGCGAATGGCAGCAGGGCCAGCACGAACAGCAGCGGCTTGGCCAGCGGATGCATCAGCGCTTTGGCGGGCGTCATCAGTAATTCTTCTTGAGGTCCATGCCCGCGTAAAGCTGGCCAACCTGGGCCTCGTAGCCGTTGAACATCAGCGTCTTGCGCTTTTTCGCAAACAGGCCGTCCTCGCCGATGCGGCGCTCGGTCGCCTGGCTCCAGCGCGGGTGGTCAACATTCGGGTTCACATTCGAGTAAAAGCCGTATTCATTGGCCGCGGCCTTGTTCCAGGCGGTCCTGGGCTCTTTGTCGGTGAAGCGGATCTTGACAATGCTCTTGCCGCTTTTGAAACCGTATTTCCAGGGCAGGACCATGCGCACCGGCGCGCCGTTCTGATTCGGCAGGACCTCGCCATACATGCCAAAGGCCAGCAGCGCCAGCGGGTGCATGGCCTCATCCATGCGCAAGGCCTCGACATAAGGCCAGTCCAGCACGCGCGAGCCGACAAAAGGCATGGTCTTGGGGTCGGCCTGGGTGATGAACTCGACATATTTGGCACTGCCCAGCGGCTCGACTTTCTTGATCAGCTCGGACAGCGAATAACCGACCCAGGGGATCACCATGGACCAGCCTTCGACGCAGCGCAGGCGGTAAATGCGCTCTTCCTGCGGGCTGAGCCTGATCAGCTCTTCCAGCGTGTAGCTTTTGGGCTGCCTGACCAGCCCTTCGACGGCCACCGACCAGGGTTGGGTCACCAGCGTGTGGGCGTTCTTGGCGGGATCGCCCTTGTCGGTGCCGAACTCGTAGAAGTTGTTGTAGCCGGTGACGTCTTTGTAGTCGGTGAGCTTGTCCATGACCAGCGCACCCGCCACGGCCGACTTGGCGCCCGGTAATGCCGCCAGCTTGCCCGGCTTTGGCACCGTCTGCGCCAGGGCCTGGCGCCCCGCCCAGCTGGCCAGGCCGGCGCCTGCCGCCCCCGTGGCCATCAGCTTGATCAGGTCGCGGCGCCCCTGGTAAATGCCCTGGGGCGTGATCTCGCTGGGCGGCGGGTGGTTAAAGCCGCTGGCGTGGGTCTTGATGAGCATCGGTGAGGTCCTTGTGATGTGTTTGGGGTTAGTCCAGATACGCTGCCAACTCTTACAAGGATTCAGCGCGCCGCTACAAGGTTCCGTAGCTGTGCAGCCCAGAGAGGAACATGTTGACGCCCAGA
>CAZWDK010000055.1:0-15314 GCA_964633095.1 uncultured Polaromonas sp.
TACAAGGAGGTATGGCGACAGCCAAAACATAATGCTTGGCGTCAGATACCGATGACAACGCGCCTTCGGGCGGGACTGCCGACTCATACAGGTGAAATATTCAGGTCAGGCCGTCCCGAACTTGGTATCGAATTCAATGCCGACTTTTTGAAGCAGAGGCGTTGGCAACAATCCGCCGGCGCAGACAATCACCGCATCATTGCGGTAGCGATGAACGGCGCCGTCGTGCTCGATCTCCACCTCGCGATCGGCAATGCGCTTCACTCTGGAACTCAACAGAACTTGTACGCGACCGGCCTTCTGCTGCTGCTCCAACAGCATGCGGTTCTTTTGCTTGACGCGTGAGAACGCCTCACTGCGGTAGGACAGCTGCACCTCGGTGCCCTCCTGCTCGGAGAGTGCTATGGCCGCTTCCAGTGCACTGTCACCTCCGCCGACCACCAGCACCGTCTGGCCCTGATACTGAGCCGGATCAATGAGCCGATAGGTCACCTTGGCGGACTCTTCGCCGGGCACTTCCAGCTTGCGCGGCGTGCCGCGGCGTCCCATGGACAGCAAGACGCTGCGCGTGACATGGCGGCCGGTGCTCGTACGTACCACGAAATTGTCGCCATCCCGTTCAATGCCCTCCAGGCATTCGCGGAAGGAAATCTGGAGATCGGTTTTCTTCACCACATCGAGCCAGAAAGCAAGCAGCTTTTCCTTTTGCACCTCATTGAACTTCACGTTGCCCACCAGGGCGAGCTTGACAGGCGCCGTCATGGCGATCTTGTGCCGCGGGTAGTGATAGACCGCCCCGCCCAGTGAATCTTCCTGCTCGATCAGCTTATAGCGAAGCTTGTGCTGCATGGCCGAAAGGCCGGCTGACAGACCCGCAGGCCCGCAACCCACGATCACCACGTCGTGATCAGCTTGCCCGTTGGCTCTCTTGCGGATCGATTCCATGGCCTGCCTCCCCTGTTCCGCAGCCTTGCGGATCAAGCCCATGCCCCCAAGTTCGCCCGCCACGAAGATGCCGGACACATTGGTCTCAAATTCGGGGCTGATGTTTGGAATGTCAATGCCTCTTTTTTCAGTGCCGAACACCAGCTTGATCGCGTCGACAGGACAGGCGGCCAGACAGGCGCCATGTCCGATGCAGGCCGCCGCGTTCTTCAGAACGGCCTTTCCGTTGACAATGCCGAGCGCGTCCTCGGGACAAGCCTTGGCGCAAGCGCCCGACCCCATGCAGCGCGCCGGGTCAATAACGGGATGCAACGAGGGCGGCTCGTTCATGCCGCTGTCTATGGCCTGTTGCAATTCCTCGGCGTGCGCCCCGTGAATGCGGCGACGCCGCAACAGGTACAGAACAATGAAAACGCCAACGACGGCGAGATAAAGGTAGATATATTTCAAAACGAACCATTCCCAACATGAAGCAGTCCCCGCGGGGCCTGCCAATAGCCGCTACTGTGCAGCAAATTCCGAAATCTTGAGCTGAAGTGTCGATAAAACCCTCGAATTGCACCTGAAAACTGGCGGCAGTCCCTACTGCGCAATAATTTTTGAAATTTCGACCTTCAGGGCGGTCGCGCCGAGGTTGACCGGACCGGCCTCGCCCGACAAATCACCTTTCTGGGGCATCGCTTCCCCGGTTTTACTGACCCTGGCGGCAACGACCACGCTGGTGGCGCTGGACAATCGGGCCACCGGCGACATGGAGAGGCTGTCATCCAGCGTGAAATGCAGCGGCAGGTCCTTGACCTTTTTACGCAGGATCGCCAGCGGCATGCCTCGGCCATCGGCGGCCCGCGCAAAGATGAATACCGTATCCTCAGGCGCGGCCTGGCGGCCCAAGGCAGGCGAGAGAAATACCGTGCCGCTGACCTTCCTGCCTGGCGACGCCAGGGGAGGCTGCGCGGCGGCTGCGGCCTGGCTGGCCGCGAAGCGACCCAGTTCGCGCGCTTGCGCGAGGCTGGACTGAACCTGCAGCACGAGGTCGCTGTCGCCCGGTCCGAACGCCACCACCTGTTCCCAATGCCTGACGGCGCCGGCGTAGTCCTTGCGGTTAAACGCATCGGTACCGGCCAGAGACAGCGCCTTGAGGTTGCGGGGATCCAGCTTGAGTGCCTTGTCCACCCATTTCATCGGCTCCCCCGCCAGTGACCGGCCGTTGATCACCGCCAAGGCGTCGGCATAGTCGGCCAGCAACTGGGCATCGTCAGCGCGCAAGGTGACGGCACGCCGATAGGCAGTGAGCGCTTCGGCATGACGGCCGAGTACCGTGTACGAGCGGGCCAGCATGCCCCAGCCTTCCGCATCCTGCGGCTGCGCCTCCAGCCGGGCCGCGAGCTTGTCGGTCATGGCCGCGATCTGGTCCGCATCCATGGGATGCGGCTGGCCGTCGGGGTCCGGGCTTGTCGCGGCCGGCTCCGACTGAACGACCGGCTCCCCACCCCACCGGGCAGGCGAGCCCATCCACCAATAGCCCGCGCCTGCGATCGCCAGCACCAGCCCGGCCAGCACGGCCAGTGTTCGACGGGGAAGTCTCTCGGCCACAGGCGGCTGACCCGGCGGATCGCCCGCTCCCGCTGCGCCGGGGGCAACCTGGCCCGCGGCGTCCGAGTCAAGCACCAGGTCCAGCAGTCGGCGCTCCAGCGTCGCCTTGCTTTCCTCGTACTGGGGGGCCGGCAAGACGCCGGCATCATGCAGCTCCTTGAGTTGCAGGAGCTGTCGTCGGAGGGTGAGGATGCTGTGGTTCATGAGGAACAAGCTGAAATGCGCGGATCAGCGCGTGGCACGGGGGCCCGGTGGCTCATCGGTGGCGTCGGTTTCGTCGGCCTCAAACAGCTCGGGGGGCATGCGGCTGCGCCGCCGCAGAACCGCAAACAGCGCGGCCAAACCACCCAGCAGCAGCAGGGCGGGCCCGAACCACAGCAACAGCGTGGTTCCCTTCAAGGGCGGCCGGTAAAGAACAAAATCACCATAGCGTGCCGTCATATAGTCGATGACCTGCTGCTCGCTGTCGCCGCGCCTGAGCATCTCGCGCACCTGATCGCGCAAATCCACGGCCAAGCCGGCCTGGGAGTCAGCGAGGGTCTGGTTCTGGCAGACCAGGCATCTCAGTTCGGCGGCGATCCGCAGCATGCGCGCCTCGAGGACCGGATTGTCAGCAGCCGGCACCGCCTCCTTGGCCGGGGCAACGCCCAGGACAAGGGCCAAGACCAGCAGCGCAATCAGCTTAGCCATTGAGTTGCCTCACCAGCGGTTCGACGCGGGTGCGAATCACCTCGGGCGTCAGGGGCCCGATGTGTTTGAGGCGCACCACCCCCGCGCGGTCAATGACGAATGTCTCCGGCACGCCGTACACCCCCCAGTCAATCCCGGCGCGCCCGTCCTGGTCAAACAGCGAGGCCTCGTACGGATTGCCGAAACGCGCCAGCCATTGCTGCCCCGCCGCGCGGCCATCCTTGTAATTGAGGCCATACACCGGCAGCAGCCTGCGCCCCGCGAACTCCACCAGCAGCGGATGCTCCACGCGGCAGGCCACGCACCAGGAGGCCCAGACATTGAGCATCCATACCTTGCCCAGCAGGTCATCGCGCCGGATGGCCTGATGCGGGTCATCCAGCCGGGTGAGCGAAAAACCGGGGGCGGGCTTGCCAATCAGGGGGGAGGGGACTTCCTTGGGATCGAGCCTCAGTCCGGCCGCCAGTAAAGCAACCAGCCCGAAGAAGATGCCCAGCGGAATGAGGAACTTCAGACTTTTCATGCGCTCGTCCCCGGCACCAGCCCAGCCGGCTGCACCTGTTCGCTGCGCTTTTTGGCGCGGTAGCGGCGGTCTGTGGCGGCCAGTAAGCCGCCCAGCGCCATCGCCAGACAACCGCCCCAGATCCAGTCAACGAAAGGCTTGACATAGACCCGCACAATCCATGCCCCCCCTTCCACAGGTTCGCCCAACGAGACGTAGAGATCACGCGTCAAGCCGGCGGCGATGGCGGCCTCGGTCATCGGATTCTGCTGCACCCGGTAAACGCGCTTTTCCGGGCGCATGTCCTTGAGCCGGTGGCCGTTGCGGCTGACCTCCATCAGACCCTGCATGGCCGTGTAATTGGGCCCGGCCATCTCCCGCACGCCCCTGAACACGAAGGTGTAGCCGCTGACCGTGGTGCTGTCGCCCACGTCCATCTTCACGTCGCGCTCCATTTCGTAGGTTTTGACCATGACCACGCCGAAGCAAAAGAAGGCCACGCCCAAGTGGGCCAGCATCATGCCCCACCTGGCACGCGGTACTTGGACGAGGCGGCGCGACACATCCTTGAAGGCGCCGCCAGCGGGGCTCACTGTCTCCCACAGATCCGTGAGAATTGAGGCGACGATCCAGAAGGCCATCCACAAACCCAGCGTGGCCACCAGCGAGATGCTGCCCGCCAGCCAACCTGTGGCCAGCGCGACCACCACGCTGACGCCAGCTGCCCAGCGAAGCCGTCGAGCCATATCCGGCAGTTCGGCCTGCTTCCAGCGTGCCAAGGGACCGATTCCCATCAGGAAAACCGTGGGCGCCATCAGCGGCATGAACACCGAATTGAAATACGGCGGTCCAACCGAAATCTTACCCATAGCCGCTGCGTCGAGCAGCAGGGGATAAAGTGTTCCGAGCAGAACGGCTCCAGCAGCCACCAGCAGCAGCACGTTGTTGCTCAGGAGCATCGTTTCGCGTGAAGCCACTGCAAAACGGGCTCCCAGCCCCACTTTGGGCGCACGCCAGGCATACAGCGCCAGCGAGGCCCCCACGGTCACCGTCAGGAAGCAGAGGATGAAGAGCCCGCGCCGGGGATCAGTCGCAAACGCGTGGACAGACGACAGCACCCCCGACCGAACGAGGAACGTCCCCAGCAATGAGAGCGAGAACGCCATGATGGCCAGCAGCACCGTCCATGATTTGAAGCTCCCGCGCTTCTCCGTCACGGCCAGTGAATGGATCAATGCCGTACCGGTCAGCCAGGGCATGAAGGAGGCGTTCTCCACCGGATCCCAGAACCACCAGCCGCCCCAGCCCAGCACGTAATAGGCCCACCAGCTGCCCAAGGCGATGCCGATCGTCAGAAACATCCAGGCCACGGTGGTCCAGGGACGTGTCCAACGGGCCCAAGTCGCGTCCAGGTTGCCACCGATCAGGGCCGCGATGGCAAACGCGAAAGCCACCGAAAACCCCACATACCCCATGTACAGCAAAGGGGGATGGAACACCATGCCCGGATCCTGCAGCAGGGGATTCAGGTCCTGGCCGTCGGCGGGCGCCGGGAACAGGCGCTCAAACGGGTTGGACGTGGTCAGCGTGAACAGCAGAAAACCCACGCTCACCAGTCCCATGACCGCCAGCGTACGGGCCAGCACCGGCAGCGGCAGATGGCGGCTGAACCACGCGACCGCCACCATCCAGGTGCACAGCATCAGCACCCACAGCAACAGGGATCCCTCGTGTCCGCCCCAGACGGCCGCGATGCGGTATTCAAGCGGCAATGCCGAGTTGGAATTGGACGCGACATAGAGCACCGAAAAGTCGTGCCGCACAAACGAAGCCGTCAGGCAGGCAAAGGAGAGCGCCACCAGCATAAATAGCAGGTAGGCCGTCGGCCGCGCCAATGCCATCCATGCCACATTCGAGCGGGCCGCTCCCGCCAGAGGCAAAGTGCTCAGGATGACCGCGACGCCCAGCGCAAGCCACAGCAGGAAATGGCCGAGTTCAGGAATCATCGGCCTGGCTCCGTTACCATCGCCGCTTGGCCGTTGACCTTGGCAGCCCGCTGCAAGGCTTCGGCTGCTTCGGGCGGCATGTAATTCTCATCATGCTTGGCCAGCACTTGGCGGGCCTCAAACACGCCGTCACGCAGCTGGCCCTGCGCTACCACGCCCTTGCCCTCCTTGAACAGGTCCGGAAGGATGCCCTGGTAGCGCACCCGCACCGACTTCGCGGTATCGGTCACGACGAAACTGACGGCAATGCCCTCGCGCTTCAGACTGCCTGCCTCCACCAGCCCTCCCACGCGAAACGTCCGCCCTGAGGGGACTTCACTCGCAGCGATCTGGGACGGCGAGTAAAAGAAAACCAGGTTGCTTTGAAAGGCATTCAATACCAGCGCCGCCGCCGCGCCTAACGTGGCGATCACGCCAACGGCAATTGCAAGGCGGCGATGACGAGGTTTCATGTCACGCGCCCCCTGGATGAGAACCGCCGGTGTCACCCAGGGCCCGCCGGTGCCGGCGCAGCGCCAGCAGCGGCTCGCACACCATCAACACCAGGACCATCGCGTAGGCGCCCCAGACATACAACCCGTAGCCTCCCATGGCCAGAAATTCGCCGACGCTGTTCCAGTTCATGCCGACACCTCCCGGGATTGGCGCTCCAGTTTGGCGACCCACTCGGCCTGTCCCTCTCGTTCCAGAACTATGGCGCGTGTTCGCTGGAATACAACCGCGAAGGCATAAGCCCAGCAAGCCGCGGCCATGAGCAGCAAGGCCTTGAGCATGGTATCGGCCATCCTGGGGGCGGCCGTCACGCTGATGGTGGTCCCTTGGTGAAGCGTGTTCCACCAGCGCACCGAGAAGTAAATGATGGGCACGTTGATCGCGCCAATCAGGACCAGCAGAGCCCCGGCATGATCACCCCTGCGCACGTCGTCTATCGACTCCGTCAGCGCCATGTAGCCGGCATACAGGAACAGCAGGATCAATTCCGAGGTCAGCCTGGCATCCCAGACCCACCAGGTGCCCCAAGTCGGCTTGCCCCACAGCGCGCCTGTCCACAAGGCGAGAAATGTGAACATCGCGCCCGTGGGAGCGATGGCGCGCGCCACCATGGACGCGAGTCGGGCATTCATCGTCCAACCAACGACGGCCCAGCCAGCCATGACCAGGTACAGGAGCATGGACATCCAGGCGGCCGGAACGTGAATGAAGATGATCCGGTACGCCTCCCCTTGCGTCGCATCGGTCGGCGCCACGAGAAAGCCGACATACAGTCCCGCCAGCGCAAACAGGACGGCAGCCGCCCACAGCCCAGGTAGCAAGCTGCCGCTGAGCGCGTAGAAGCGTGACGGCGCGGCAAAAGCGAAAAAGCGGATCGGGGTGGGCATGCCTGGATCGTTCTTCAAAGCGTTCACCGTACATCACGATGTCGAGATACGCAAGGCCGCCGCCGTGGCAGGGGGGGCCGCCAGCAGCGCCAACAGGAGCAGGGCTGCCAACAGCGACAACTGGCCTTGGGCGGAAAGCCCCGCGTCGACCATTGCCACGGCCCCGGCGCCAAAAATCAGCACTGGGATGCACAAAGGTAAAACCAGTAACAAAATCAATACACCGCCGCCCCGCAAGCCCAGCGTCAGTGCCGCCCCCACGCTGCCGAGCAGGCTCAGCACAGGCGTGCCCAAGAACAGGCTCAACGCCATGATCGCAATGGCCTGCGGCTGCATGTCGAACAAAAGACCGAGGACCGGGCTTGCGACGACGAGCGGAAGCCCGGTCAGCAGCCAGTGCGCCAGCGCCTTGCCGGCGGCAATCAGCATGATGGGCTGGCCGCAAAGCAGCATCTGGTCCAGCGAGCCGTCCGCGTCGTCGGCGGCGTAAAGGGTGTTGAGCGAGAACATGGCGGCCAGCAGCGCGCAGACCCACACCACACCCGGCCCGGTCTGCCGCAGCATGGAAGGTTCCGCACCCACGCCGAGCGGAAACAGGCTGGCGGCGATCAGGAAAAACGCCAGCGGAAGCAGCGCCTCGACACGTCGTCGCCCGGCCACCTTCAGATCCCGCGCCGTGACCAGCCAGAGGCCATTGGCGCTCATCGGATCCCCACGCCCGACAATGCCGGGCTGGCCCCCCAAGGGGGCGCGAGCTCGCTTGAAGTGGTTCTGCGCGGCGCTCATGCGAGCCGTTCCGTGTCCAGTACCAGCTGCCGGACCAGCCGCCCCGGCAAGGTCGGTGGCACATGGGAGGTCAACAGCACGCCGCCGCCTCGCGCGAGGTGTTCCTCCAGCAGTCCGTCGACGGCTTGCACCCCGGCGGCATCCAGCGCGTCAAACGGCTCATCGAGCAACCAAAGCCCCGCCACTCGCTCCAGTGCCAGTCGGGCCAGTGCCACACGGCGGCGCTGGCCCTGCGACAGGGTGCGAACCATGGCGTGGCACCGGTGGTCCATGGCCAGCCGGCGTAAGGCCGACATTACGGCAGCCGGGGAACTCTCCCGACCGTGCAGGCGAGCGAGAAAACCAAGCGCCTCGAAGGCCGTCAGGTCGTCCTTGAGGGCGTTGGCGTGGCCGATATACACCTGTTGCCGCCGCAGCGCCTGCGGATCGCCGTGCGTCGCCGCGATCACATGGCCCGCGTCGGGCCGCAGCAGGCCCGCCACAATGCGCAGCAGGCTGGTTTTGCCGCTGCCATTGGGGCCGCGTAGCCACAGTGCCTGCCCGCGCCTGACTTCGAAGCAGAGCGCTTCGAAAAGCCATTCGCCGCCACGCCGGCAGGCTAGGTCGGCCGCCTTGAGGAGAGGCTCTCCCGGCGGCTCAGAAGTCGTAGCGGACCCCGATGGAGTAAAAGGCGTTGCTCGAAGACTCCTGGCGGGTTCGAGAACTCGATTTGGATCGCTCATAGGACAACTCGGACTCAAGTGAAACCTTCTGCAGCACACGGTAAGTGACGCGTAGCCCCGGTGTCCAGCGGGTAATCGTGGTGGCGGTGTTGTCGGTTTGGCGGTAGTACCTCAGCGAAGGCTCCAGCTGCCATTTGTCGTCCAGGCTGCTCAGGTTGTTGTAGGACAGCAAGGTGCCACGGAAGGTCGGTCCCCGCAGGTGGCTTGCATTGAAGACATGCGTGTCGCGCGCGGAGTACAGGTTGGTGCCGATCAGTTGTCCCCCCACGCTCCAGATATTGCCGGTGCTCGGGCTGCCGCTGGGGAAAATAACCGGGACCGGCCTGACCTCTCCCACGTTGGTCAGGCGGATGTCGCCGCCAATCTGCCAGTTGGGGGTCACCGGTGTCGTGACCCCCGCCAGCGCCTGCGTCTGGTACGCCGTGATGCCCTTGACCTGGTCGCGCAGGGTCGTGATCGGCGTCGTGGCCAGCAGATCCTGCAGGCGCCGCACGGGCGTGAGCAAGGTGGGGTCCTGGAAAAACAGGATGTTGCCCAACGACAGCACCGGCGTGGCACGCCGGTCGTACAGAAAGTTGAACACCGTGTTGTCGGGCAACTGCCAGGTGCCCTGTAGTGTGGCGATGTTGATGCCGCGCAGGACGGTGTCGTAGTCGATCTGCGCGGAGGCGGACACGCCGCCACTGAAATACCGCAGCTCGGTGCCGATGGCCCGGCGGTCCACTTCGCCGTCGATCGTCTGCTGGTTGAAGTACAGGCTGCCGCTGATTTCGCTGGTCAACTGCTCGGCATCGACCCAGACGCCGAACATGCGTCTGCGCGTGTCGAGCAACTCATCGCTGGGCGCACCGGCCATGGCATTGATTTTCCATTTCGGGGCGAATTGATAGCCCGCCTGCACGCCGTCGAAGCGGTACAGCACGCCGCCACCGTTGGGAGACTGGCGACCAACGCGAAAGCTGGTTCCGTTGACCAGTGAGCGCCGGTCAAAATACAGGGCGGACAGTCGGTTCCTGTTGGGCCGGTTGGCCCTCAGGTCGTTGGTGCGGGTGTCGCGGAACACGAAACGCATGTCGGTTTCGTCATCACGGTAACGCCAGTTGAGGTCGGCCGTAGTCTGTACCTGGCTCTGGTTGGTGCCCGAAATGGTGTTGTCGCTCTGCAGCTCGGGCAGAGCGCTGATGGGCGAGTCGAGAAACTCCTGCGTGCGTACCTTTGATTTTCCGCCGTAATAGAAGGCGGACAAGGAGCCGCTCCAGCTGGCCAGGGGCTCTGCGGCCGGCTTGCCGGCCGGCGCCTCGGGGGCCGGCTGCGCAACCGTTGCCAGCAGCTGGCGGACACGGTCGCTATCCTGCCCGGTCGGGTAGAGCGTCAGGAAAAGCTCAAGCTCGCTGCGCGCGCGCGCCGTGTCGCCCAGCTTCAGTCGCGACTGGCCAATGAGTTCCTGAGCCCTGCGCGAGGAGGCATTGGGAGGCAGGCTGAGCAACTGGCCCAGCAGTTCTACGGCAGCCGCGTAGTCGCCACGGTCGTGGGCTGACTGGGCGTCTGTCAGCAGCGCTGCCGCCTTGGCGTCGACCTCGGCTGGACCCAAGGTGCCGGGCTCGCCCGCCGCTGCACGGGCAGCCGGTGGCACGGTCACGATGACCGACTTCGGAAACCGCCGCAGCAAGGCGCGGCGTGCATTCTCGGCTTCCTGCAAGGTCGCAAAATACCCGAGGTTGGTGTCATGAACGGTTTGTCCGTCTGCGGAACGGGTCGAGGTGAAGATCTCAAAGCCCCGCAAGCTGGCGGGCAGGGCGGCTGTCGGCTTGCCGGGCTCGGCGGAACTCTGCAGCGTGATGAAGTAGCGTCGCGCGGCGCCCGTCGCAGGGGTTGGCCTGGCAGCAACGGAAGGCGGGGGCACCGCGTCGGCCAGTCCCTCCAGCACGATCTCCAGGCTCTTGCCCCCGCGTCCGGCACGAACGTGGAAACGGGTGGGCGGGCTGAACCGAATCACCAGCTTGCGGTTCAGATTGCTTGGGTCCACCGTTTCGTCCAGGATCACCATCTGCGGCAGGCCATCCCCGCCGACCACCTTCTTCTGACCGGAAATCAGGCTTAAGCGCTCCCGCGACGGCAGCACATCGTAGAAGGCTTGGGTGAGGTCACCCGCGCGCGCCGTGATCGCGCGCCGGTACTGGATCGGCGTCACGAATCGGATCTCGGCAATCGCATGGGCTCCTTCGCGCCGGAACTCGACGTCCTCGATCAACTGCGCATTGGCCACTGCGGACAGGCACAGCAGGAAGCTGGCCATTACGTACTGTCGAATCATTGCTTTCATGGTCGTCTTTTTGTTGTCTTGTGGTCTCGTTTCAGGCAACACACGGACAGCCTTGCGTCAGGCCTCGCCCGCGGCAAGGAAATGAAACCTCATTTCCAGTTGCGGAACGCCGCCCCTATATTGCCCAGTGGTCGGTGGCAGCCGGACTCCGAGCAGTCGATGGCCGGTGGCGTCTTGGTTCTGTGGGTGAGCGCCTGCCTTTCCATGTTGCCCAGGTAATTGCTTCCCGTGGCGTGACACGACTTGCACCAGCCCGCGCCGCCGCCCAGACTGGCACCGTGATTCATCCGCACCCCGACCCAGCTGGCAGTGCTGGCATGGCAGGCATTGCAGTCCATGCTGGCGCCGTTGAGCAGCTGCAATTCAGGAATGTGATTGGCCGGCTTGGTCAAAGCCCCGGTGACCCCCTGGGTGGTGTAGTTGCCGTTGTGACAGGACTTGCAGGCACTCGCGGTCACCACGCTGTGGTTCATGGCGACGGCCGTGGCGAAACTCGCCTGCGAGCGGTGGCAAGCGTCGCATCTGGCCAGGCCCGTCGTCACCGGAATGTGGGTGGCAGGTTTTCCCCTCGCTGCGGTCCCGGTGTGACAGGTATCGCAGGTGCCGGTCCCGACCGCGTTCGCGGGCGAGTGCGCAAACTGTACGGCAAGCCAGTTGCTACTGGACCGGTGACAGCTCTCGCAAACCGTCACCCCGACATGCCAAGGCGTGTTCGGCTTGCCGACGGCCGGTGGGTAGCTGCCGCTGTGGCAGCTTGCGCACTGGGTACTGACCGACACATTGCGGTGGAACCTCGCGGGTGTCCACGCGGCGAAGCCACCCTTGTGGCAAGTGTCGCAGTTGGTGACGGCCACACCCGCCAGCGTCTGATACGGAATGTGGTTGGCCGGCCTTCCCGGGGCCGTGATGCCGTTGTGGCAGGTGGCGCAGGTGCCTACCAGAACGCCGCTGTGGTTGAAGCGGGCGCCGGTGAACGTCTGGTTGTTGTGACAGCTGTCGCAGTTCATCTGGGTGGGGATGTGCCGCGGCGGCTTGACGGTGTTGGAGCGGGCATGGCGCAGGCCGCTGGTGTGGCAACTGGCGCAGTCTTTGGGCGTCCCCTTGAACACCCCGTCGATATGGCAGGACTCGCAACGCTGCGCGGCATGGATGCCGACGAGGGGAAAACCCGTCGTGAGATGGTCAAAGTCGCGTGGACGATTCTGGGCCAGGGCCTGCAGGCCGACGCAGGCGAACACGATGGCCCCTGCCCACCTCAACAGCAGCGCCATCACGTGCGCCCGACTGATCGCTTGCTTCATGGGAACCTCCGTTCGGCCGGCGCCGGGAACACGGGTTCGCGGGGCCGTCGGCTCGCATAGTGACTCTCCCGCCATTGTGCCCTCAGCGCCAGCATCTGGCTTGCGGGCGACATGGACGATGTACCGATCCGCCCCCGAATTTTTTTCCAGCTTTCCGCCACATGGCACTGTTCGCATCGCGTGCCGAACTGCCCATCATGGGCATCGTCCCCGCGGTGGCAGGCGCTGCAGTTCGTTCCCGTCGGCGCCACATTCCTGCCTTGGGGCGCTATCTGATGATGGCAGCTCTCGCAGGCCACTTTGCGATGTGCGCCGTCCAGCCGGAATGGGGTGCGCTTGTCGTGGTCGAACTCCCAGATAGGCCAGCCGCGCGCGTTATGGCAGGTTTCGCAGCGCACGCCGAACTTGAGCCGGTGCTTGTCTGCTGTCTTGTGGCACGCATAGCAGTCACGGGACGCCTCCTTGAAGCGTGTGGTGGGGTGGCAGTTCTTGCATGTGACGGTCAGGTGGCGCCCGGTCAGCGGAAAAGGCGTGAGACTGTGGTCAAACTTTTCCACCTTCCAGCTACTGTCGTTGTGGCACTGCTCGCATCGTCTGCCCAGCTGGCCTTCATGCTTGTCGTTTTTCCTATGGCAGCTGTAGCAGTCCAATGGCGTGTTTCGAAAGCTGCGCGGGTCCTGGTGGCAGGCGCTGCATTTGAGTAGCTTTTCGGAATGCGCGTTGCGCAGCGGGAACCTGGTGCGGTTGTGGTCGAATCGGCCAGCGGTCGTTTGCCAGCTGCGCTCGGTGTGGCAGTCCGCGCAGTTCGTGCCCAGCGTTCCCTCGTGCCTGTCGTCCTTTTTGTGGCAAGCGATGCAGTCCTTGGGCGCTTCCTTGAACATGGCACTCTTATGGCAGTTCTTGCAGTCGAGCTGGAGATGCTTGCCCAGCAGCGGAAAGCTGGTCTGATCGTGGTTGAACTTGGCGGCCTCTTTCCAACCGCGTTCGCTATGGCAGCTGCCGCAGTCGCGACCCAACGATTCCTTGTGTTTGTCGTCCTTGCGGTGGCAGCCGATGCAGCTGCGCGGCGTGTCCTTGAAGACGTTGCCTTGGTGGCAACTGGTGCACTTGACATCGACGTGCTTGCCGGTTAGCGCAAAACGGGTTTTGTCGTGGTCAAACCGTGTCTCCTTCCAACTGGCCTCCGTGTGGCAGTCGGCGCATTTGGCGCCCAGGGCGCCCTTGTGGGCATCGTCCTTGCGGTGGCAGGCGACGCAGTTTGCCGGCGCATCGCGGTATTTCTTGCCCGCCCCATGGCATTTCTCGCAGTTGACCTGCTGGTGCTTGGCGCGTAGCGCGAAGTCCGTCTGGCTGTGGTCAAACTGCTTCTTGTCCAGCAACACGATCTGAGCATTGCGGCCCTTGTGATCGGTATGGCAAGTGTTGCAGGCTTGGGGCTTGATATGCCCGTGAAAGCCCGTTTTGGCGCGGACGTCAGCCCCGATGTCCTTGTGACAGCTCATGCACAAACCATCCTGGGCCTTGCGGTCGAACTTGACATGGCACTGCGCGCAATCGTTCTCCCACTTGGCGTGCGGCTGGATCAGCTTGCCCGGCGCAAGGATGGACTCAATGCCTTGGGCCAAAACGACGGGCGTGAGCGTCCAGCCCCACAGCGCCGCCAAGAACCACAGTAACGTCTGAAGAGCGAGAAGCCTGCATGAGTTCAGCCATCGTCTCAACCCACCCCCTGCTCAATATGCGTGAACGGCAACTACATGCACGATCACGCTGATAACCAGCAAGTAAACAAACGGGATGTGCGCCACATGCCACAGCGAAACCAGGCGCTCATAAGCCGTATATTGCGCTACGCGCACCACGGAGGTCAAATGTCGCCGCACGAGCTTGCGGGCCAGCCGCTTGCGCTTGGCCAAGCTCTTGCTGTCCCAGCCGGCTGCCCGGGCCATCTCACGCAGCGGCGGCCGGATATCGGCCATGCAGGCCCGATATGTGAGCCACTGTTTGACCGGCAGCCAGAACACCCGGCGCAGACAAGTCAGCGCATTCGGTCGGACACTGATTTCGCCGTCGGCAAAGGCCTTCAGCCGTTGCGCCACCGCCGGCGCAAAACGCAGCAGGGAGCTTGCTTCGCGCTGATGTAGTCCCGCGCGGACTTCCAAGTCATGCAGACTGGTCCGCTCACCGTGCAGCCCACGGTTGACCCGGGCGTAGAGGAAGCGACCGACCACGCCGCTCAGCGCCACGATGACCATGCTGTACAACGCGACTGCCGCGTTCAGCGAGCGCACCTGGAATGTGGAATGCAGCAGGATCAGCAGGGGCCCGAAGACACCGAAGCCCATGTGAACCCAGAACCACCATTTCATCCGGCCCCAGCCCTGCGCAAAGCGAAAATGCTTGCGCAACGGGTAGCTGAGCAGCAGGAGCATCATCACACCACCGGCCACGCCCACCCAGTAACCGATGTCATCACCGGACTTGAAGTAACCCAGCCGGCTGACCCGCCATGCTCCCCAAGTCAGCCCGATCAGGATGAAATAGACCATCATGTCACTGGCCAGCAGACGGCCAGTGGTCCGGGCAGAAACCTGGGCGGGGATGGAGGACGGCGATAGGGATGTTCGATTCATTTTGTTGTTGGCCTGTTCATTGGGGTTTCCACTCCAATGCATCAGGCACGCGGACCGACCGCATCCCTGCGGGTGATGAAGGTGAGGAGTGTTTGTGCGAAGAAGCCTCCATATGAGGTGCATATGAAGGCTTTTGCGTTAAGAAGGAAGCATAACACTGACCTGCTGTAAGAATATAGGTCGTCGAGGTAACCGTTGGTTAGGGATGGTCTGCACAGCTCTGGGGTGCAGTCACCCGATGCAAGGCAGTATCGGCATGAAACAGATGAGCTAAGAACCTGTCTACGATCTTTCCCCGTGAGCCAAAAAATGGCGGGGTGAGAAAGAAATACGCCAGCGACATCGGCCGAGAGGGGTTTGAAGAGATCCGCCCACTGCTGGAGGGTGTGCGCAAGAAAACCAAGCCCAGGACACTGGATCTTTATGACGTGTTC
>CAZWDK010000056.1:0-15246 GCA_964633095.1 uncultured Polaromonas sp.
GCACCGTCAAGAAAACCGCGCTGAACGAATTCAGCAACCCGCGCAAGGCCGGCATTATTGCAGTGGATCTGGATGAGGGCGACTACCTGATTGGCGCCGCGCTGACCGACGGCCAGCACGACGTGATGCTGTTCAGCGACGGCGGCAAGGCCGTGCGTTTTGACGAGAACGACGTACGCCCCATGGGCCGCAACGCACGCGGTGTGCGCGGCATGACGCTGGAAGAAGGCCAAGGCGTCATCGCCATGCTGGTCGCGGAAGACGAGCAGCAAAGCGTGCTGACCGCCACCCAAAACGGTTACGGCAAGCGCACGTCCATTACCGAGTACACCCGCCATGGCCGCGGCACCAAGGGCATGATCGCGATCCAGCAGAGCGAACGCAACGGGAAAGTGGTTGCGGCCACGCTGGTGCACGCTGACGATGAAATCATGCTGATCACCGACAAGGGGGTGCTGGTTCGCACCCGTGTCAGTGAAATCCGCGAAATGGGAAGGGCCACCCAGGGCGTCACCCTGATTGGCCTCGACGAAGGCTCA
Source organism: uncultured Polaromonas sp. (assembly GCA_964633095.1). GTDB lineage: Bacteria > Pseudomonadota > Gammaproteobacteria > Burkholderiales > Burkholderiaceae_C > Polaromonas. Next base: position 540 of record CAZWDK010000056.1, read on the forward strand.
CAATTGAGCGGACTGCAGAGAATCGTCGAAAACGATGCCTCGCTGGACGATGCCGACCTAGACATTGATGCAGGCAAAAATGCCTCAAACCCTGAAAGCAATTGATGAAAAAATCACTCCTCGCACTGGCCCTGGCTGGCCTGACCCTTGCCACAACTTCTCACGCGCAAACGACTGACCCAAAAACGGAATGGGCGGCCAAGGTCATAGCGCTGCAGCAGGGGCCGGAGCTGGATCGCCTGGTCGAGCAATTGACCGACAGTTCGACACAAGATCTGATCGCCAACTGGGGCCCGAAACTGGATACCATCGTCCCCAAGACGAAACAGACCAAAGCCACGGAAGAGCTGAATGCAGAGCTGAAAAAATATGCGGATGACACCAAAAAAGTGATCGGCAGCAAGGTCGGCAAGATCAGCACCGAGGCCATGGTGCCGGCTTATGCCGAGCGCTTTACCGTCGACGAACTGAAGCAGTTGGCGGCATTCTTCGAGTCGCCTGTCGTCAAGAAATACCAGGCTGCCGCACCTGAACTAGGCAATGTTTTTGTGCAAAAACTGGTGGAAGCCTCCCGCCCCGATGTCGCAGCGCGCGCCAAGCAGTTCAATGATGCCGCCACCAAGATTGTGGGCTCGGCCCCCCCGGCGGGAACGGCCAAGCCCGCCGCCAAGAAATGACCCGGCCTTTCAATTTTTCGGCCGGACCCGCCATCCTGCCGGAAGCGGTTTTGCAGCAGGCGGCGGCCGAAATGCTGGACTGGCACGGCAGCGGCATGAGCGTCATGGAGATGAGCCACCGCGGCAAGGAATTCGTCTCCATTTACGAAGCTGCGGAAGCGGATTTCCGTGAGTTGCTGGCGGTCCCCGCCAACTTCAAGATCCTGTTCATGCAAGGCGGCGGCCTTGCAGAAAACGCCATCGTGCCGCTGAATCTGTCGCGCGGCGCCTCGGCCGATTTCGTGGTGACGGGCAGCTGGAGCGACAAGTCGCAAAAGGAAGCGCGCAAATACTGCGACGTGCACATTGCGGCCAGCAACGAAAGCAGCCACCACACCAGCCTGCCGGCACCGGCCGGCTGGCACTTGCGGCACAACACCAGCTATGTCCATGTCTGCACCAACGAAACCATCCACGGCGTGGAGTTTCAGGAGTTGCCGGACTTGAAGGCTCTGGGCAGCGATGCGCCGCTGGTCATCGATTTTTCATCGCATGTGGCGTCCCGGCCCGTTGACTGGTCGCGCGTCGGCCTGGCCTTTGGCGGTGCGCAAAAAAACCTCGGCCCCGCCGGGGTGACACTGGTCGTCGTCCGCGAGGACCTGCTGGGCCATGCCCTGTCCATCTGCCCCAGCGCCTTCGACTACAAGACCGTGGCGGACCACCAGTCCATGTACAACACGCCACCGACCTATTCGATCTACATCGCCGGCCTGACCTTTGCCTGGCTCAAGCGCCAGACCGAGAACGGTTTGTCGGGCGTCGCCGCCATGGCGCAGCGCAACCTGGCCAAGGCCCGCCTGCTGTATGAAGCCATCGACAGTTCTGCGTTGTACTTCAACAAGGTGGACCCCTCCTGCCGTTCCCGCATGAACGTGCCTTTTTTCCTGCGTGACGAGTCGCGCAACGAAGCCTTTCTGAGCGGTGCGAAAGCACATGGCCTGCTGCAGCTCAAGGGCCACAAGTCGGTGGGCGGCATGCGCGCCAGCATTTACAACGCCATGCCGATCGAAGGCGTGCAGGCATTGGTGGCCTACATGCAAGAATTTGAGAGAACCCAAAGCTGAACATGGCCAAAACACTCCCGGAACTCCGCACCCTGATCGATGCCACCGACAGCGAACTCCTGACCCTGCTGAACCGGCGTGCCGCGCTGGCCAACGAAGTCGGCGAGATCAAGCGCGCCGAAGGCTCCACCGTGTTCCGGCCCGAGCGCGAAGCACAGGTCATCCATGGCCTGCAGTCCGCCAACCCCGGCCCCCTGAAAAGCGCCAATGTGGCCACCATCTGGCGCGAAATCATGTCGGCCTGCCGCGCGCTCGAGGCGCCGCAGCGCGTGGCCTACCTTGGGCCGGCGGGCACCTTCAGCGAAGAGGCGGCGGTGCGGTTTTTCGGCTCCAGCATCGAACATGTGCCCTGCGCCAGCTTTGACGAGGTGTTCCGCGCAGCCACGGCAGGCACGGCCGACTTCGGCGTGGTTCCGGTCGAAAACAACACGGAAGGGGTGGTCACCCGCTCGCTGGACCTGTTCCTGAACTCCCCGCTTCACATCGTCGGCGAAACCAGCCTGCTGGTGCGCCACAACCTGCTGCGCCTGTCCAATACGCTGGACGGCATCACGGCGGTCTACGCCCATCCCCAGGCGCTGGCCCAATGCCAGAACTGGCTCAACACCCACCTGCCCCATGCCGAGCGGCATGCGGCCGCCAGCAATGCTGAAGGAGCGCGGCTGGCCGCCACCAACCCGGCCTGGGCCGGCATAGCCAGTGAACGCGCCGGCGGCGAGTTTGGCCTGCATGTGGCGGCGCATGCGATTCAGGACGACGCCTTCAACCGCACCCGCTTTGTCGTGGTCTGCCTGCCGCAGACCCTGGAGGCGCCGCAGGCGTCCGGCAACGACTGCATCAGCCTGATTGTTTCCGTTCCCAACAAGCCCGGCGCGGTGCACGACCTGCTGGTTCCGCTGAAAACGCATGGCGTGTCCATGACCCGCTTCGAATCGCGCCCGGCCCGCTCGGGCCAGTGGGAATATTATTTTTATATCGACCTGCAGGGCCACCCCTCGCAGCCCCATGTCAAGGCGGCACTGGCTGATTTGCAGCAGCTTTGCGCGTTTTACAAGGTGCTGGGAACCTACCCGGTCAGCGACTGATGTCCCGCCAGGCTAACCGGCGGCCATCCCATGCAACGATGACAACCACAACAACCCAGGCGGACGCCAGCTCATGTTTGAACAATTAGGTCTCATTGGGTGCGGCCTGATGGGTGGCTCTTTTGCGCTGGCGCTCAAACGCGCCGGCCTGGTCAAACGCGTTGTCGGCTACAGCAAATCCCCTTCCACCACCGAGCGCGCGCGCCAGATGGGCGTGATCGATGTGGAAGCGCCCTCCGCCCTGCTGGCCGTCTCGGGCGCCGACATTGTGCTGCTGGCGGTTCCGGTGGCGGCCACCGAAGCCACCTTCAAGGCCATCCGGCATCTGGTGGGCCCCCACACGCTGCTCATGGACGTGGGCTCGACCAAAAGTGACGTGGTGGATGCGGCGCGGCGCGTGTTACGCGAACACGTGGGCGCTTTTGTACCCTGCCATCCCATCACCGGCAGGGAAGTTTCGGGTGTCGAGCACTCTGACGCGGATCTGTACGCCGGTAAACAAGTCATCCTGACACCCATAGAGCGCACCTACACGGTCCAGTTGCAAAAGGCGGTCGATGTCTGGACCGCGCTGGGCAGCCATGTCGTCAAGATGTCGCCGCAGGCGCATGACGCGGCCTATGCCGCGGTAAGCCACCTGCCCCATTTGATCGCTTTCGCCCTGATCAACGGCATCAGCGGGCAGGAACACGGCAAAGACTACCTGTCGCTGGCCGGCCCCGGCTTTCGGGACTTCTCGCGCATCGCCGCCAGTGACCCCACCATGTGGCGCGACATCCTGATCGCCAACCGCGAGGAACTGCTGGCGCAGTCCAAAATTTTCCAGCAAACGCTGCGCTCACTGGAGCAACTGATTGCCAGCGGCAGCGGCGACGCCCTGGAGGCCCTGATCGAGCAAGCCAGCGAAACCCGCGCCAACTGGCGCATCTCTTCGAAACCCTCCCACAAATAAGCCCCAGCCCCATGTTCGACATCGAATACCTGGATGTTCCGCCCTTGGCCAGCGCGGGGGGCACGGTCCGCTTGCCCGGCTCCAAAAGCATTTCCAACCGCGTCCTGCTGCTGGCCGCCCTGAGCCGCGGGCAAACCACGGTGCACGACCTGCTGGCCTCCGACGACACCGCCGTCATGCTGACGGCGCTCAGGCAACTCGGTTGCAGCGTCGAACAGGACGGCGATACCGCGGTGATAGGCGGCCTGGGCGGCCAGCCCGTTCAGCGCCAGGCCAAGCTATTCATGGGCAACGCCGGCACCGCCATGCGCCCCTTGACGGCGGCACTCGCACTGCTGGGCGGGGAATTCGAGCTGTCGGGCGTGCCGCGCATGCACGAAAGGCCGATTGGCGACCTGGTCGACGCACTGAGGCAGCTTGGCTGCTCGATTGACTACCTCGGCAACGAAGGTTTTCCGCCGCTGCGCCTGCGTCCCGGCCAGTTGCAGCTGGACGCGCCCATCCTTGTGCGCGGCGATGTTTCCAGCCAGTTTCTGACGGCGCTGCTGATGGCGCTGCCGCTGGTGGCCAGCCGCGATATCTGCATCGAGGTGGTGGGCGAGCTGATTTCCCGGCCCTACATCGAAATCACGCTCGAGCTGCTCAAGCGCTTCGGCATTCAGGTCCAGCGTGAAGGCTGGCAACGCTTCACCATTCCCGCCGGCAGCCAATACCAGTCGCCGGGGGAAATCCATGTCGAAGGCGACGCCTCTTCTGCTAGCTATTTCATAGCACTTGGCGCCCTTGCAGAAAGCGCTGCAGGCCAAAATGGCATAGAAATCCTGGGTGTGGGCGCGGATTCGATCCAGGGCGACATCCGTTTTGTGGAAGCCGCCCGGATGATGGGCGCAGAGATTGAAAGCACGGCCAACTCGCTGCGCATCTCACGCGGCGCGTGGCCGCTCAAGGCGATTGAGCTGGACTGCAACCACATTCCCGACGCGGCCATGACGCTGGCCGTGATGGCGCTGTATGCCGACGGCACCACCCTGCTGCGCAACATCGCCAGCTGGCGCGTCAAGGAAACCGACCGGATTGCCGCCATGGCCTGCGAGCTGCAGAAGCTGGGCGCCACGGTCGAAGAAGGGGCCGATTACCTGAAGATCACCCCGCCGGCGCAAGCTGACCAATGGCAAGCCGCCGCCATCCACACCTATGACGACCATCGCGTCGCCATGTGTTTTTCGCTGGCCGCGTTCAATCCGGCGCGGCTGCCGGTCCGCATTCTCGACCCCAAATGCGTCGCCAAGACCTTCCCGGACTATTTCGAGGCCTTGTTTGGTGTGACCAGGGCCGAAACGGCCCAGATTCCCGTCATTTGCATCGACGGCCCGACGGCGTCCGGCAAGGGCAGCCTGGCCGCCTTGACCGCACAGCAACTCGGCTACCACTTCCTCGACTCGGGCGCCCTGTACCGCCTGAGCGCGTTTGCCGCCACGCGCGCCGGCGTCTCGCTGGACGACGCTGACGGTGTGGCACGGATTGCACGCGCCCTGCCGGTCCGCTTTCAGGCCGACCGCATTTTCCTGGGCGCCGAAGACGTTTCGGAGGCGATCCGCAGCGAAGCCGCCGGCATGGCCGCCTCGAAAGTGTCGGCGCATCCTCAGGTTCGGACGGCCCTGCTGGAGCTTCAGCACGGATTCCGCCGGCTGCCCGGTCTGGTGGCCGACGGCCGGGACATGGGAACCGTCATATTCCCCGATGCCCCCCTCAAAATCTACCTGACGGCGAGCGCCCTGCACAGGGCTGAACGTCGCCATAAGCAATTGATTTCAAAGGGAAATTCGACTACAATCAGCGAGATTCAGCAGGATCTGGAGGCGCGCGACGCACGTGACATGTCACGCCAGGCCGCCCCCTTGAAACCCGCTGATGACGCCCGACTGCTGGACAACTCTGATCTGTCGATTGAAGAATCGGTGGCGCAGGTGATTGCCTGGTGGCAAGGCAGCCGGCCCTTCTGACCCCCGTCGCGCGCGCTTTTGATGGCGCGCCGGTCAGCTGGTTCATTAACGTAACCCGCGGATACCCGCACCAAACCGCCGCAATCAGCTATAAAAACAATAGCAATCCCGCTATTGGAACCCTGCTTTGTGGATTAGGAAAATCATGTCTGAATCTTTTGCCGACCTGTTTAACGAATCGCTGCAACGCTCCGAAATGCGTTCCGGTGAAGTCATCACCGCAGAGGTCGTACGTATCGACCACAACCATGTGGTTGTCAACGCCGGACTCAAATCCGAGGCTTATGTCCCCCTCGAAGAATTCAAGAACGACCAGGGCGAACTCGAAGTCCAGGTTGGCGACTTTGTTTCCGTGGCCATCGACTCCGTCGAAAACGGCTATGGCGACACCCTGCTCTCCCGCGACAAGGCCAAGCGCCTGGCTTCGTGGATGAGCCTGGAAAAAGCCCTGGAATCCGGCGAATTCGTCACCGGCCAGACCAGCGGCAAGGTCAAGGGCGGCCTGACCGTTCTGGTCAACGGCATCCGCGCCTTCCTGCCCGGCTCGCTGATCGACACCCGCCCCATCAAGGACTTGTCTCCCTACGAGAACAAGACCATGGAATTCAAGGTCATCAAGCTGGACCGCAAGCGCAACAACGTGGTGCTGAGCCGCCGTGCCGTGGTCGAAGCCAGCATGGGCGAAGAGCGCGCCAAGTTGATGGAAACCCTGAAGGAAGGCTCCGCCGTCAAGGGCGTGGTCAAGAACATCACCGAATACGGTGCCTTCGTGGATCTGGGCGGCATTGACGGCCTGCTGCACATCACCGACATGGCATGGCGCCGCGTGCGTCACCCCAGCGAAGTGGTGACGGCTGGCCAGGAGATCGTGGCCAAGATCCTGAAGTTCGACACCGAGAAAAACCGTGTGTCCCTGGGTCTGAAACAAATGGGCGACGACCCCTGGATGGGCGTGAACCGCCGCTACCCACAGGGCACCCGCCTGTTCGGCAAGATCACCAACATCGCCGACTACGGCGCGTTTGTGGAACTCGAGCCCGGCATCGAAGGCCTGGTCCACGTGTCCGAAATGGACTGGACCAACAAGAACGTGGCACCGAGCAAGCTCGTGGCCCTGGGCGACGAAGTCGAAGTCATGGTTCTCGAGATCGACGAAGACAAGCGCCGCATCAGCCTGGGCATGAAACAGTGCAAGGCCAACCCATGGCAAGAGTTTGCACAGGACACCAAGCGCGGCGACCGCGTGAAGGGCCCGATCAAGTCCATCACCGACTTCGGCGTGTTCGTGGGCCTGGCTGCCGGCATCGACGGCCTGGTTCACCTGTCCGACCTCTCGTGGAACGAACCCGGCGAAGCCGCTGTTCGCAACTACAAAAAGGGCCAGGAAGTTGAAGCCATTGTGCTGGCTGTCGACGTCGACCGCGAGCGCATCTCCCTGGGCATCAAGCAGCTCGATTCCGACCCGTTCACCACCTTTGTGTCGATCAACGACAAGGGCGCGATTGTGACCGGCAAGGTCAAGACGGTTGACGCCAAGGGCGCCGAGATCGACTTGGGCGAAGACATCATTGGCTACCTGCGCGCCAGCGAAATCAGCCGTGACCGCGTCGAAGACGCGCGCAACGTGCTGAAAGAAGGCGACGAAGTGTCTGCAGTCGTGGTGAACGTGGATCGCAAGACCCGCAACATCCAGCTGTCGGTCAAGGCCAAGGACAACGCCGACCAGCAGGAAGCCATGGCCAACCTGAGCCAGCAGTCGTCGCGTGAAAGCGCCGGCTTGACCAACCTGGGCGCCCTGCTGCGCGCCAAGATGGAAAACAACGAAAAGTAATAGCTTTGCGGGACAGGGTCGGCGATGCAGCCAAGCTGCCCGCCGGCTCCGTCCCCTGCAGCTAGGCCAAGATGACCCGAAGCGATCTTGTCGAAGAACTGGCAGCCCGATTCAGCCAGCTGACGCACCGCGATGCCGAATTTGCCGTCAAGACCATTCTTGATGCCATGAGCGATGCGCTGGTGCGCGGCCACCGGATTGAAATCAGGGGTTTTGGCAGTTTCTCCATCAACCGGCGTCCGCCCCGCATGGGCCGGAACCCGCGCTCTGGAGAAAGTGTCGCCATTCCTGAAAAACGGGTGCCCCATTTCAAACCGGGGAAGGCATTGCGCGAAGCCGTGGATGCACGAACCCAGGAATTGCTGGTGGTCACGGAGGCCAAATAAGGTCTTCCGCTTGTCCCACGGTGGGCTGGCTACAATCGCCAGACCACCAGGAGGATTGCCAAGTGAAATACCTGATGTGGCTGCTTAAGGCAGCCATTTTTTTTACCCTGTTTGCCTTTGCACTGAACAACCAGCAGACGGTTGCGGTGTATTTCTTTTTTGGCACCTTGTGGCAAGCGCCCCTGGTGCTGGTGGTTCTGGCGGCCTTCGCCTGCGGCCTGGCACTGGGTGTCTTCGTCATGATGCCGCGCTGGTGGAAAAAGCGCAAAGCGGCGCAGCGCCATGGTTTCGGCGGCACCACCAGCACGACCGACGACCCCTCCTCCTTTCACCATGGAATTTGATTTCACCTGGATTTTGCTTGGCCTGCCGATCGCCTTCACGCTGGGCTGGCTGGCCTCGCGGCTGGACCTGAGGCAGCTGCGCATCGAGAATCGCCAGGCCCCCAAGGCTTACTTCAAGGGCCTGAACTTCCTGCTCAACGAGCAGCAGGACCAGGCCATCGATGCCTTTATTGAAGCGGTGCAGAACGACCCCGACACCTCGGAGCTGCACTTCGCGCTCGGCAACCTGTTTCGCCGGCGTGGCGAGTACGAGCGCGCCGTGCGGGTACATGAACACCTGATGTCGCGCGGCGACCTGACCCAGCCCGAACGCGACCGTGCCCAGCATGCACTGGCGCTGGATTTCCTGAAGGCCGGCTTGCTGGACCGCGCCGAGATCGCCCTGCGCAAGCTCGAAGGCACACCGTTTGAGGAAGAGGCCCGGCTGGCACTGCTGTCGATTTATGAACGCTCCCGCGACTGGGCCAATGCCACCGAGATTGCCGCTCGCCTGGGCGGCTCCAGCCATGGCAGTTTCAGCACCCGGCAGGCACATTACCTGTGCGAGCAGGCCAGCGCGGCAGCCGCCGCAGGCGACAGCGCCCAGGCGCTGGGCCGCTTGCACGAGGCCGCCGCCATGGCCCCCGCCTCGGCCAGGCCGCTGATTGATCTGGCCAAGCTGCAACACCAGCTGGGCCAGCCACAAGATGCCTTGCAAACGCTGTTGAAGCTGGAAAAAACCGCCCCCCAGGGCCTGCCGCTGGCTGCCAGCCTGCTGGCCAACATCGCGCAGGCCAGCGGCCAGCAGCCTGCGGCCATGGCGCTGTTGCAGGCCAGCTATGCACACATGCCGTCCATCGATGCGATGGAGGCCATTGTCAAGCTCGAACCAAACCCGGCCCTGGCCCGCCAGTGGTATGTTCGGCATCTGGAGCAGGAAGCCTCGCTGGTGGCTGCGGGCAAATGGATTGCCGGCGAAAAGCTGGAAAATGAACACCAGCACGCGCTGGTGCAGCGCGCCCTGGACCAGGCCACCAAGCCCCTGATGCGCTACCGCTGCGCGGCCTGCGGTTTTGAGGCAAGCCAGCATTTCTGGCACTGTCCCGGCTGCCAGGCCTGGGACAGCTACCCGACACGCCGTATTGAAGAGCTGTAAGCGAACCAAATGACCATGCAATTGACGCCAGAAAAAATTTCCTCGGCCCGCGTTCTGGTAGTGGGCGACGCCATGCTGGACCGCTACTGGTACGGCGCGGTGGACCGCATCTCGCCCGAAGCCCCGGTGCCCGTCGTTCGCGTCACGCGCACCGAAGAACGCATAGGCGCTGCGGCCAACGTGGCCTACAACATCGTGACGCTGGGCGCGCAGGCCTCGCTGCTGAGCGTGGTCGGCGAGGACGAAGCCAGCCACCAGCTCGAAGCGCTGGTCGCCAAGACCGGTATCACCCCCTATTTTGGCCGCGATATCCAGCTCAAAACCACGGTCAAGCTGCGCGTGATCGGGCGCCAGCAGCAATTGATTCGCCTTGATTTTGAAAACACGCCCGAAAATGAAGTGCTGGCCTCCCAGTCCGCCACCTTTGAAAAGCTGCACCCGCTGCACGATGCCGTGCTGTTCTCCGATTACGGCAAGGGCGGGCTGGCGCACATCGTGCGGATGATTGCCCAGGCACGCGCCGCCGGCAAGGTGGTGCTGGTCGACCCCAAGGGCTCGGACTATGCGCGCTACAAGAATGCCAGCGTCATCACGCCCAACCGCGCCGAACTCGAGCATGTGATCGGCCCCTGGCGCGATGAGGCCGATCTGCGCAGCAAGGCCCATCAGCTGCGCACGGAACTGAATCTGCAGGCCCTGCTGCTGACCCGCAGCGAGGAAGGCATGACGCTGTTTGACGAGCAGGGCGAGCTGCATGTGCCGGCAGTGGCCAGGGAGGTGTTTGACGTGACGGGCGCGGGTGACACGGTGATTGCCACGCTTGCCGCCATGCTGGCCGCCGGCATCAGCCTGCGCGAAGCCGTGCCGATCGCCAACCGCGCCGGCGGCATTGTGGTGGGAAAATTCGGTACCGCGACGGTTAACTATGGCGAGTTGTTCGCCGCGCATTGACTCCAAGGAATTCATCATGAAAATCGTTGTTACGGGAGCTGCGGGTTTTATCGGCAGCAATATTGTCAAAGGGCTCAACGCCCGCGGCATCGACAACATCATTGCCGTCGATGACCTGACCGAAGGCGACAAATTCCGCAACCTGGCCGACCTGAAGATTGCCGACTATGTGGATGCGGACGACTTTTACGACCTGTTCGCCGAAGGTGCGTTCGGCCAGGTCGAGGCGGTGTTCCACGAAGGCGCCTGCAGCGACACCATGGAGCTGGACGGCAAGTACATGATGGACAACAACTACACGCTGTCCTGCGACTTGTTCCAGGCCTGCCAGGAACAGGGCACGCGCCTGCTGTATGCCTCGTCGGCCGCCACCTATGGCGGCTCCGACACCTTTAGCGAATCACCCGAGTTCGAGAAGCCGCTCAATGTCTACGGCTACTCCAAGCTGCTGTTTGACCAGCGGATGCGGCGCGAGCTGGGCGCCAAACTGGAAAACGCCACGACCCAGGTGACCGGCTTTCGCTACTTCAACGTCTACGGCCCGCGCGAGCAGCACAAGGGCCGCATGGCCAGCGTGGCCTTTCACCAGTTCAACCAGTTCCAGGCCGAGGGCAAGGTCAAGCTGTTTGGCGAATACGGCGGGTACAAAGCCGGTGGCCAGATGCGCGACTTCGTCTTCATCGACGATGTGGTGGCCGTCAACCTCTGGTTTCTCGACCATCCCGAAAAATCCGGCATTTTCAACCTCGGCACCGGCCGGGCCCAGCCCTTCAACGATGTGGCCATGGCCGTCGTCAACAGCTTGCGCCAGAGCCAGAACGCGCAGGCCCTGAGCCTGGAAGACGCCGCACGCAGCGGCCTGATCGACTACATCGACTTTCCCGCCGCGCTGGTCGGCAAGTACCAGAGCTACACCCAGGCCGACCTGAGCGCCCTGCGCGCCGCCGGCTGCGGCCATGTCTTTGCCGACGTGCAGACCGGTGTGACGGCTTACATGCAGCGGCTGAGTGGCGCCGCGAAGTAAGCTCCTAGGGTTTTCCTGCGCAAAAACGCCAGCGGCAGGTCAACCCCGCCTGAAACCCGTCCGTTATCAACTGGAACATCCTTATTCACGGGGATGGATCACGTGTTTCAAGTTCAATCCCATCTTTGAGGAGTTTTCTCATGATCAAGAAATTGCTGGCGTTTTTCGCCGCCATGTACATGGCCGTGTCTTTTGCCGCCGTTGATGTCAACAAAGCCACGGCCGCCGAACTCGACGGCATCAAGGGTATTGGCCCCGTCATCTCGAGCAAGATCATTGACGAGCGCAAAAAAGGTGATTTTAAGGACTGGGCTGACTTGGAGAAACGCGTTTCCGGTATCAAAGACAAAAAATCTGCAGCCCTGTCGGACAGCGGCCTGACGGTAAACGGCGCTACCTACAAAGGTGCGGCAGCACCTGCTGCAGCCAAGAAAGACGAAAAAACCGCCGCCAAGGCCGACGAGAAAAAAGCCGAAGCCAAGCCGGCCGCCGCAGTAGCCGCCGCCCCCGCAGCCGCCGCCAAGGAAGAGAAAAAAGACGCCAAGGCTGAAGCCAAGGCCAAAGCCGATGAGGCCAAAGCCAAGAAAGAAGCCGACAAAAAAGCCAAGGCTGAAGAGAAGATGAAAAAGGCCGATGAAGCCAAGAAGGCCAAGGATGAAAAGAAGGACGAGAAGAAAGACGCCAAGGCCGAGGCCGCCAAACCGGCCGCCAGCGCAGCCAAGAAATAACGACAGTCTTCACCAACAAAAAAACCCGCCTCCTGGCGGGTTTTTTTGTTGCCTTCCATTGCTTTGCCCCCTAAGCCGCGGGCGCACCCAGCTATCAAAACAATAGCATCAACTCCGGAAACGGCAGTTGACCACCCGCACATCTCTTGCAGGCCGCACGGACGCCAAGCCTTCTGGCTTCGATCAAGTTCACCTTGTGGCTGACGGCGCTATGCACCGATGGCACCGCACCCGCCCCATCCAACTGCCGTTTCCAGCTTAAACCAGCGCAACCAAATCGGTCAGCATGCGCACCGGCCGCGGTGGTGAGTCTGCTGCTTAAAAAACGCTGGCCCTGAGTTGCTCCTGAATTAATAGCTACCTGCGCCCATTCTGATTAGGCTACAGCCTATTTTCATTCAGAAACCCGGCCGGTGCGCATGTTCCAGCCGCTGGCCTCAAACGCTGCCAAAACCGCCGCCACCCGGCGTTTGGATTTCAAACCAGTCGCCGGGCTGCACATGCTGGCGGCCGTTGGACAAGATGCTGGCCGTCATCGCCGCCAGGAAACGAACGCGCCGCACGCCGCCATTGCCGCACCGGAAAGCGGAACGCCAGCGCCTCGGGATCGGTCAGCCGCGAGTTGGTTGCATGGGCCCCGAAAAGAGGCTGCGCGGGCCGGGCCGGCAGTCACCGCTGCGGTTAAAGTCATGCCTGCATTTTCCCGCCAAGCCGAGCCCCCATCGCCATGCTGCCTGCCATTGCAATCTGTATCGGTGCCTGCGTAGGCGCCTTGGCCCGCTGGCGTCTGGGACTCTGGCTCAACCATCCCGGCAGCTGGATGCCCTGGGGCACGCTGGCCGCCAACCTGCTGGGCGGCTACCTCGTCGGCGCCTGTGTCGCCACCTTTCAGGCCCTGCCGCAGCTGGACCCGCTCTGGCGGCTGCTGCTGATCACCGGCTTTCTGGGCGCCCTCACCACCTTCTCGACCTTTTCGGCGGAAGTCATCGCCATGCTGCAGAACGAACGCTACGCCCTGGCCCTGGGCACGGCTGCGCTGCACCTGTTCGGCTCGCTACTGCTGACCGTGGCCGGCATCAAGAGCGCTCTTTTTTTGATAGCTGCTCGCGCCCACTAGACAGGGGCTGCAGGCCGATTTCGCATACCAGCGCGGGCCTCAATGCCCGAGCTTCCGACACCGGGCCGTTCATCTGCGCCCCCATCGGCCGGCCTCACACCGGACGCTCAGGGACCAGCTTTCGAGAGCGGCGCCCTGCCTTGCGTGGAAGGTCGAGTGGGTGCGAGCAGGCCTCTGAGCGGACATTTGCACGCAGGAACTCAGACTGGGCAGCATCCGCTACAGCTACGTCTTTTACCCAGGTAAAGGCCCATGACTTGCTGTTTCATGAGTTTTTGTCTCATCAGCAACAAGGCCCGATCAGCCCTGAAGGCTGGATTTTTCGCGTTGCTGTTGCCCGCTTTTTGGCGCCAAAGTGAAAAAAATTTGACCTTAAACAGATTAAATTTCGCATTACGAGATTGCATTGCAAAAAAACGGGATTCAGACAGCCCCCTGAAAGCACAATCGGACAAGATCCGATCATGACTGCCGGCCTGCGACACAACCGGTGACCTTCCCATAGCAATTTCTGGAGATAAGCGATGACTACCCAGCAACCAACCATCATCTACACCCTGACCGACGAGGCCCCGCTGCTGGCGACCAGTGCCTTCCTGCCCATCATCCGCACCTTCACCGCGCCGGCGGGCATCAACGTCACGACCAGCGACATCTCGGTGGCCGGACGCGTTCTGGGCCAGTTCCCCGAGCGCCTGACCGAAGCACAGCGTGTGACCGACAACCTGGCCGAGCTGGGCAAGCTCACCCTGCAGCCCGACGCCAACATCATCAAGCTGCCCAACATCAGCGCCTCGGTGGGCCAGTTGATGGCTTGCATCAAGGAACTCCAGGCCAAGGGCTACGACATCCCGGACTACCCGGAGAACCCCAAGACCGACGAGGAAAAGGACATCCGTGCGCGCTACGCCAAGTGCACCGGCAGCGCCGTGAACCCGGTGCTGCGCGAAGGCAACTCGGATCGCCGCGCCCCCAAGGCCGTCAAGGAATACGCGCGCAAGAACCCGCACAGCATGGCCGACTGGAGCCAGGCCTCGCGCACCCACGTGTCGCACATGCACCATGGCGACTTCTACCACGGCGAAAAATCCATCACGCTGGACCGGGCGCGCGACGTCAAGATGGAATTGCTGACCAAGAGCGGCAAGACCATCGTGCTCAAGCCCAAGGTGTCGCTGCTGGACCGCGAGGTCATTGACAGCATGTTCATGAGCAAGAAGGCGCTGCTGGAGTTCTACGAGAAGGAAATTGAAGACGCGCGCAAGACCGGCGTGATGTTCTCGCTGCACGTGAAGGCCACGATGATGAAGGTCTCGCACCCGATCGTGTTCGGCCACTGCGTGAAGATCTTCTACAAGGAAGCTTTCGAGA
>CAZWDK010000057.1:0-1078 GCA_964633095.1 uncultured Polaromonas sp.
CAAAGCCTCATCCTCAACCTGCCCGGCCAGCCCAAGGCCATCCAGGAAACCCTGGAGGGGCTGAAGAATGAAGCCGGTGAATCGGTCGTTCCAGGCATTTTCGCGGCCGTGCCCTACTGCATAGACCTGATTGGCGGGCCCTACCTCGAAACGCATGATGCGGTCTGCAAGGCGTTTCGGCCCAAGAGCGCGATTCGCGCCCCGAAAACCCCATAAAACAGCCTGCAGCCCTGACCGAAAGGGTTCCGACAGCTATCAAATCAATAGCATAACGGGCGCCGGCTACTTGCCCATCAGCTGGTTCAGCTTGTCGGCCTCAAAGGTTTCATGCAGCGCGGCGTCCTTGGGCACGCATTCCCGGGTGCTGGCGGTTTGCGGGCCGGAGAGCTTTTCGATCGCCTGCCAGAGCAGGGCAATCTGGTGCTCCTGGCCGGCCGCGTTGTCGATCAGGCCGCGCATGGCCTGCGACACCGGGTCGTCGTTTTGCGTCACGCCATAGGCCGAAAAGCCCATCTGGCTGGCGGCCTGCTCGCGCTTCACGTCGGCGTCGGCCTGGATCACGCGCGCCGGGTTGCCGACCGCGGTGGCGCCGGCCGGCACCGGCTTGACCACCACCGCATTGGAGCCGATCTTGGCGCCATCGCCCACGACAAAGCCGCCCAGCACCTGCGCCCCGGCGCCGACCACGACGTCTTTCCCCAACGTGGGATGGCGCTTGGCGCCCTTGTAGAGCGAGGTGCCGCCCAGTGTCACGCCCTGGTAAATCGTGCAGCCGTCGCCGATCTCGGCGGTTTCGCCGACGACGATGCCCATGGCATGGTCGAAAAACACGCGCTCGCCGATCTTGGCGCCGGGATGGATTTCAATGCCGGTGAGCCCGCGCGAAATATGCGAGATGAAGCGGCCCAGCCATTTGAAGCCGTTGTTCCAGCACCAGTGGGCGCGGCGGTGCAGCACCTGCGCATGCACGCTCGGGTAGCAGGTCAGCACTTCCCAGGCCGTGCGGGCGGCCGGGTCGCGGTCAAGAATGCACTGGATGTCGGAGCGGAGTCTGGAGAACATGGTGCCAAGTCTACTG
>CAZWDK010000057.1:1178-11104 GCA_964633095.1 uncultured Polaromonas sp.
GGGCTGAGCTGGGCGCGGTTGAACAGCTGGTTCAGGCGCGGCATCAGCTTTTTGGGCGAGGCCGGGTCCAGAAAGCCGATGTCGGTGAGCGCCTCTTCCCAGTGTTTGAGCATGCCGGACACCGCGGCCGCGTCGGCCCGCTGCGGCTCGGGCGTCGCCGCCTGCACCGCAAAACCGCCCAGCGCCTGGCGCCAGTCATAGGCAATCAGCTGCACCGCCGCGCCCAGGTTGAGCGAGCCAAACTTGGGATCGGTCGGAATGCTCAGGGCCACATGGCAGCGGTAGACATCGTCGTTCTGCATGCCGAAACGCTCGGAGCCGAACAGAAAAGCCACCGAATCCGGCCTTTGCCCAGTCGCTGCGGGCGCACCCAGCTCTTTTTTTGATAGCACATCGGCCTGGCCCAGCAACTGCGCAAAATGCGCGCGCGGCGCCCGGGTCGGCGGGCCGAAGTCGCGCGGCGTCATGGCGGTGGCGCACAGGTGGGCCATGCCGTCGAGCGCCTCGTCGAGCGTGGCAACGATGCGGGCCTTCCTCAGCACGTCGAGCGCGCCACTGGCCCGCTGTATGGTTTCCTCGCGGTTCAGCACATTGGCCCAGCGCGGCGCCACCAGCACCAGGTCGTCAAAGCCCATGACTTTCATGGCGCGGGCGGTGGCGCCCACATTGCCGGCGTGGCTGGTGTTGATCAGGACAAAGCGGGTTTTCATGGGTAAAACAGGGCTTGCAGTCGCAGAAGGCCCGAAGTTTCGGAGCCTTTGCGGGCAATTTTGGGGCGAAGCCGGTAAAATGCCGCTATTGTCGCCTGCCCCGGTTACCGGATCGCAGTCCTGATCGCAGTTTTCTGCCCGCTCTTTCTTACAATTTATGTCCAGCAATCTACACCCCATGCTCAATGTGGCCATCAAGGCTGCGCGCGCCGCCGGCGCCATCATCAACCGCGCCGCACTTGATGTCGAGGCGGTTCGCGTTTCGGTCAAGCAGACCAACGACTTCGTCACCGAGGTCGACCAGGCCGCCGAAGCCATGATCATCGAGACCCTGCTGAGCGCCTACCCCGGCCACGGCATCCTGGCCGAAGAGTCGGGCAGCGAGCATGGCGCGAAAGACTCCGAATTCGTGTGGATCATCGACCCGCTGGACGGCACCACCAACTTCATCCACGGCTTTCCGTTCTACTGCGTCAGCATCGCGCTGGCCGTGCGCGGCAAGGTCGAGCAGGCGGTGGTGTATGACCCCAACCGCAACGACATTTACAGCGCCAGCAAGGGCCGCGGCGCCTACATCAACGACCGCCGCATCCGCGTGGCCAAGCGCAGCCGCCTGCAGGAATGCCTGATCTCCACCGGCTTTCCCTACCGCCCCGGCGACAAGCTCAAACCCTACCTCAACATGCTGGGCGAAGTCATGAGCCAGTGCGCCGGCGTGCGCCGCCCCGGCGCGGCGGCGCTGGACCTGGCCCATGTGGCCGCGGGCAACAGCGACGGCTTTTTTGAAGCCGGGCTCAAGCCCTGGGACGTGGCGGCCGGCTCGCTGCTGGTGACCGAGGCCGGCGGCCTGATCGGCAACTTCACCGGCGAGGCCGACTTCATGGAGCAGGGTGAATGCGTGGCCGCCAACCCGCGCATTTACGGCCAGCTGGTGGGCACACTGGGCAAGTACAGCAAATTTGCCGGCGCGGGCGACAAGGCCGCCGTGCGCCAGGCCCTGAAGCAGAGCAGCGCCCCGGAGACTGACGGCAACCCTGCCGCCGACGCCGCGGCGGCGGCCCCTGTGGCAGAAAAGCCCATCCTCAAGGCCAAGCGCATCAAGGCCCAGGACGCGGCCGCGCCGGACGCACCCCTTTAAAGCGCTCGTCCAGCGGCGCCAGCGTGCCATGTGGCGCACCTGGCCGTGCCGGGATTCGGTACAGTGTGGGCCACATGCGCGCAAAACGGCCTGACCTGAACACTTTTCTCACCCTGGCCAGCCGGGCGCAGGGCAAGGCGCAAGACTGGCTGCGCGTGGCGCTCAGCCAGTATGTGGCCAACGGCCTGACCGTCGCGCTCGGTCTCGTGCTGATCATGCTGGCCATTTTCGAAAGCGCCGGGCTGGCCGCGGCCTCCACCGCGGCCGTCGGCGTCATGATCACCAGCCTGCCGGATGTGCCCTCGCCGCGCAAACGCAAAATCATGCAGATGCTGCCGGCCCCGCTGCTGGGCATGCCGCTGTTTGTGCTGGTGCAGCTGGTCCGGGACGACCCCTTCACCCTTGGCGTGGTGCTGGTCGCCGGGACTTTTCTGTCCGTGATGATGATGGCCTGGGGCAAGCGCGGTGGGCCGATCTGCTTTTCCCTGCTGTTCTCCATGCTGTTTTCGATGGCGGCGCCACCGGTCGCCTCGCCTGAATTGATGCTGCTGCGTGGCGGCTGGTTCCTGCTGGGCGCCCTGCTGTACCTGCTCTGGGCCGCCTTCACCACGCACCTGCTGAACCGGCGCTACCGCGCCCAGTTGCTGGCCGAGTGCCTGCACAGTTTTGCCCAGATCCTGCGCACACAGGCCCTGCGCCTTGAGCCCCAGGCCGATCACGAGGCGCTGGTCGCCCGCTTGCTGGGCCAGCAGGCCACCCTGGCCGACCAGCTGCAGAGCACCCGCGATGTGGCGCTGGAGTCCCCGACCCAACCGCAGCGCCAGCGCCTCGCCGCCGTCTTGCTGAGCCTGCTCGAAGCGAGGGACCACCAGATCGCCTGCAACCTGGACCTGGATCTGCTGCTGGAGCACGATGCCCAGGCCACCGCCCCCGCCGTCCTGCAGCAGGCCCTGAACACCATGGCAGATTGTCTGGAGACGCTGGGCATGATGTTGCTGCTGGGCCGGCTGGGCCGGGCCATCGAACCGGTGAATGACCTGCGCCCCCTGCTGGCCGAGGTGTTGCCGCCTTATGCCGCGCCGGCCGGCGCCCTGAGTCCCGCGCCGCTCAGCACCCACACGCCCGACAGGCTCAGCCTGCTGCACAACATGGCGGACCGGATTGCGCACATCAACGATGAGGTGGTGAAAATCACCGGCCTGGCGCGGGGCAACCTGGCGCCCGAGCTGGCCGCCGTGCGCACGCAGTGGCAGTTGTTCGTCAGCGCCACCACCTGGACCTGGAAACCCCTGCTGGGCCAACTGGCCTGGCGCGCCCCCATCCTGCGCTACGCCCTGCGCGCCACGCTGGCCGTGGGGGTGGGTTACGTCGTGTCGCTGCACCTGCCCTGGGTGGCGCACGAGTACTGGATCCTGCTCACCATCGTGGCGGTGATGCGCGGCAACCTGGCCCAGACGCTGGAGCGCCGCAATGCCCGCGTCGCCGGCACGCTGCTGGGTTGCGGACTGGTCATGGCCATTTTGGCCACCCATCCCGGCGCCCGCAGCATCTTCCTGATCGTGGCGCTGAGCATGGGCCTGGCCCATGCCTTTGCCTTGCGGCGCTACCTCTACACCTCGATCGCCGCGACGGTGTCCGGCCTGCTGCAGGCCCACCTGCTGCTGGTCGGCATACAGCCCACGTTTGCCATGGGCGAGCGGCTGGCCGACACCCTGCTGGGCGCCGCGCTGGCCTGGGTCTTCAGCTACGTGCTGCCGGCCTGGGAGCGCAACCAGCTGCCCAGCCTGGTGCGGCGCAGCGTGCTGGCCCAAAAGCACAATGCGCGGCTGACGCTGATGCTGCCCGAGAGCCCCAAGACCTCGGACCTGTCCTGGCGGCTGGCGCGCCGCGAGGCCTACAACAGCTTGTCGGACCTGACCCTGGCCGCGCAACGCGTGCTGGCCGAGCCCCGGCAGGTGCGCCCGGCTATGGAGCCGCTCGAATCCCTGCAGGCGCGCAGCTACCAGTTGCTGGCCCAGCTCACCGCCATCAAGTCCCTGCTGTTGCTGTACCGCGCGCAACTGGACCTGAGCGTGGTGGCACCCGCGCTGCAAGCCGCGGCCCAGCGCATAGACGCCGAGCTGGCGGGCGTGGCCAGGCCCGGCCCGGGCCAGACCCTGAGCACCGCCGCCAGCGACGACGGCCCGTCCGTGGCCGGCCAGCCCTACCAGCCCCGGCCCGACCCGCTGATGGCGGCGGACCTGACCCCCTGGCTGCTGCGCCGGCTGACGCTGGCCAGCGCCATGGCGCGCGAGCTGCGGGTCGCGGCGACGCGGGCCGGCGGCTAACCATCTTGCAGGCATCGATAATGCGGCTTTGACCTTTGCGCCTAGCCAACTCCAACAGCATGAGTGAAACCACCCGGGTGACCCCAGACAACGCCAACCCCAGCCAGCCCGCCGAACGCCATACTCCAATGATGACGCAGTATTTCGCCATCAAGGCGGACTACCCCGACACGCTGGTGTTCTACCGCATGGGCGATTTTTACGAGGTCTTTTTTGCCGACGCCGAAAAAGCCGCGCGCCTGCTCGACATCACGCTGACGCGGCGCGGCCAGTCGGGCGGCGAGCCGGTGGTGATGGCCGGCGTGCCCTTTCATTCGCTCGAAGGCTATCTGGCCAAGCTGATCAAGCTGGGCGAGTCGGTGGCGATTTGCGAGCAGGTCGGCGATGTCGCCACCAGCAAGGGCCCGGTCGAGCGCAAGGTGGTGCGCGTCGTCACGCCGGGCACGCTGACCGACACCGAGCTGCTGAGCGACAAGGCCGAATCAATCCTGCTGGCGGTGCACCAGGGCGCGCGCAACACCTGCGGCCTGGCCTGGCTCAGCGTGACGCAGGGCGAGATTCACCTGGCGCATTGCGCCAACGGCGAACTGGAGACCTGGCTGGCCCGCATAGCGCCCAGCGAACTGCTCTACAACATCGACGTCACGCCGGCCTTTGAAGCGCGCCTGAAGGGCCTGCAGGGCCAGCGCTGGGCGGCCAGCGCCCGCCCGGCCTGGCAGTTCGATGCCGCGCTGGGCGCGCGCCGCCTGCTGGAGCAGCTGAAAGTCGCCTCGCTGGCGTCGTGGAATGCCGAGTCCCTGAGCGAAGCCCATGCCGCCGCCTCGGCGCTGCTGGGTTATGCCGAACACACCCAGGGCCGGGCCCTGCCGCATGTGCAGGGCCTGCAGGTGGTGCGCTCGGGCGAGCTGATCGAGCTGCCGGCCAGCACGCGGCGCAACCTGGAACTGACGCAAACCCTGCGCGGCGAAGATTCGCCCACCTTGTTTTCACTGCTCGACAGCTGCACCACCGGCATGGGCAGCCGGGCCCTGAAAAGCTGGCTGCTGAGCCCGCGCCGCGACCGCGCCCAGGCCGCCGCACGGCTGGAAGCGATTGCCCAACTGCGAGAGGGCTCCCAGCAGACATTACGCACACGCCTCAAGGGCTGCAGCGACGTGGAACGCATCACGGCCCGCATTGCGCTGCGCCAGGTGCGGCCGCGCGAACTGGTGGCGCTGCGCCAGACGCTACAAAAAACAGAGCTGCTGGCGCCCGTCAATACTGGGCTTGCACCACTTTTGAACAGGATTTTTGAAGACCTGCTGCCGCCGCCGGGCTGCGCCGAGCTGTTGAGCCGCTATCTGCTGGACGAACCGGCCGCGCTGATTCGCGATGGCGGCGTCATCAACCACGGCTGCGACGCCGAGCTGGACGAGCTGCGCGGCATACAGACCAATTGCGACGCGTTTTTGCTGGACCTGGAAGGCCGCGAAAAAGCCCGCACCGGCATTGCCAACCTGCGCGTGCAGTTCAACAAGGTGCACGGCTTTTACATCGAGGTCACGCAGGGCCAGACGGGCAAGGTGCCCGACGACTACCGGCGCCGCCAGACCCTGAAAAACGCCGAGCGCTACATCACGCCCGAGCTGAAAACCTTTGAAGACAAGGCGCTGTCGGCGCAGGAGCGGGCCCTGGCGCGCGAGAAATGGCTGTACGAGCAGTTGCTGGACCAGCTGCAGGACTTCATTCCGGCGCTGAGCCGTCTGGCCCGCGCCCTCGCCTCGCTCGACGCCCTGTGCGCGCTGGCCGAGCGTTCGCTGACGCTGAACTGGGCGGCCCCGGTGTTCGTCAAAGAGCCCTGCATAGACATCGCCCAGGGCCGGCACCCGGTGGTGGAAGCGCGCCTCGCCGAAACCGGCGGCGGCTCCTTCATTGCCAACGACTGCGGCATGAACGGCAAGAGCCGCATGCAGGTCATCACCGGCCCCAACATGGGCGGCAAGTCGACCTACATGCGCCAGGTCGCGCTGATCGTGCTGCTGGCCAGCATCGGCTCCTACGTGCCGGCCAGCCGTTGCCGGCTCGGGCCCATAGACGCCATCCACACCCGCATAGGCGCGGCCGACGACGTGGCCAACGCCCAGTCCACCTTCATGCTGGAGATGACCGAGGCGGCGCAGATCCTGCACAGCGCCACGCCGCATTCGCTGGTGCTGATGGACGAAATCGGCCGCGGCACCTCGACCTTCGACGGCCTGGCGCTGGCCGGCGGCATTGCCGCCTACCTGCACAACAAGACCCAGGCCTTCACGCTGTTTGCCACGCATTACTTCGAGCTGACCGAATTCCCGGCGCAGCACCACGGCGCCATCAACGTCCATGTCAGCGCGGTGGAATCGGGCGCCAACATCGTGTTCCTGCACCACATCGAACCCGGCCCGGCCAGCAAGAGCTACGGCATTGCCGTGGCCAAGCTGGCCGGCGTGCCCAGCGCGGTGGTCAACCATGCCCGCCATGCGCTGAATGCGCTGGAAGCCCAGCAGAGCGAAACGCGCGCCCAGGTCGACCTGTTTGCCGCGCCGCCCGAGGCCGTGGCGCCCGAACCCTGTGCAGCCCTCAGGGCATTGGGTACCATGGACCCCGACGCGCTGAGCCCACGCGAAGCGCTGGAGGCGCTGTACCAGCTGAAAAAGCTGTCGGCCCCGGCCTGAAATACCGATTACCTTGAGCCCAACCGCCATGACTTACTGCACTGCCATCAAACTCAATGCCGGCCTGGTGTTTTTGTCCGATTCCCGCACCAATGCCGGGCTGGACTACATCAGCACCTTCCGCAAAATGATCGTCTACGAAAAGCCCGGCGACCGCTTCATGGTGCTGCTGACCGCCGGCAACCTGTCGATCTCGCAGTCGGTGCGCGAGATTCTTCAAATCGAGCACCTCAAGGACTCCGAAACCGGCGAGCCCATCACCATCTGGAACGCCAAGAGCATGTTCGACGCCGCCCGCGTGCTGGGCTCGGCGATACGCCGGGTCTATGACCGCGATGCCTCGGCGCTGAAAAACGCCGATGTCGACTTCAATGTCTCGCTGATCTTTGGCGGCCAGGTGCGCGGGGAAGGCATGCGCCTGTTCCAGGTCTATTCGGCCGGCAATTTCATCGAAGCGACCGGCGAGACGCCCTACTTCCAGGTCGGCGAATCGAAATACGGCAAGCCGGTGCTGGACCGCGTCATCACCCCCGAGACACCGCTGGCCGAAGCCGCCAAATGCGCGCTGGTGTCGATGGACTCGACCATGAAGTCCAACCTCTCGGTCGGCATGCCGCTGGACCTGGTGGTCTACGAGGTCGACAGCTTCCAGAGCGACAAGGTGGTCTGCATTGACAGCAGCAACCCCTACTACACGATGCTGCACAACAGCTGGGGCCAAAAGCTGCGCGAGGTGTTCGACAGCATCGAAGACCCGGTGTGGGACGACGCGCACACCGACATTCCGCTGAAAATGCCGGCCAGCCGCAACCAGCCGCTGAAAAAAATCAGCAATCCCCGCGAAAAACTGATTTAAACCCGTGCCCTCTTCCACCGCAGCCGGCAAACCCCTCGTCATCTTCTCGCACGGCAACAGCTTTCCGGCCAGCACCTACGGCGTGTTGTTCAAGAGCCTGAAGGCCCGCGGCTTTCAGCTCAGGGCGATTGAAAAATTCGGCCACGACCCGCGCTACCCGGTCACCAGCAACTGGCCGCACCTGGTGCAGCAGCTGGCCGACTTCACGAGCCAGGAGGTCGAAAAATCCGGCCAGCCGGCGTTTCTGGTCGGCCATTCGCTGGGCGGCTTTTTAAGCCTGATGTGCGCCGCCCAAAACCCGCTGCTGGGCGGCCAGCCGGTCAGGGGCGTGCTGCTGATTGACTCGCCGATCCTCGGCGGCTGGCGCGCCAAGGCGCTGAGCGTGGCCAAACGCGCGCGGCTGGTGGGCTCGATCTCGCCCGGCGCCATCAGCCGCAAGCGCAAGCAGCAATGGCTGGGCCGCGACGAGGTGCTGGCGCATTTCCGCAGCAAAAAGGCCTTTGCCCAGTGGGACGAACAGGTGCTGATTGACTACATCGAGCACGGCACCCACGATGACCCGGCCGGCCAGCGCCTGCTGAGCTTTGACCGCGACGTGGAAACCAGCATTTACAACACCCTGCCCGACAACCTGGAGCGCCTGCTCCAGGCCCATCCGCTCAAATGCCCGGCGGCCTTCATTGGCGGGCGCCAGTCGGTCGAGATGAAGCAGGTGGGCATGGCCATGACCGAAAAAGTCACCAAGGGCCGCATCATGATGCTGGACGGCAGCCACTTGTTTCCGATGGAAAAGCCTGAAGCGACTGCCGCGGCGGTTGAGGCGGCGCTGCGCAACCTGATGGCCTCATGCCGGCCCGGGCCGGCATGAGCTGACGAGACTCAGGCGGCCCAGGTGACCAGCCCGCTCCATGCGGTGGCCAGCACCACCAGGCCAAACGCAATGCGATACCAGGCAAAGCCGACAAAGGTGTGGCTGGCGATGTAGCGCAGCAACCAGCGGATGCACAGCCAGGCGCTGATGAAGGACACCACCAGACCCACGCCGAACAGCGGCAGGTCGGACATCGACAGCAAGGCGCGCTCCTTGTACAGGCTGTAAACCCCGGCGCCAATCAGCGTGGGAATCGCCAGAAAAAACGAGAACTCGGTGGCCGCCGTGCGCGACAGGCCCAACAACATGCCGCCTACGATGGTGGCGCCGCTGCGGCTGGTGCCCGGGATCATGCCCAGGCATTGCACAAAACCGACCTTGAGGGCGTCCAGCGCCGTCATGTCGTCGACCGACTGGATGCGGGGCACGGGCTTGGCGACCTTTTCAACCCACAGGATGATGAGCGCGCCGACGATGAAGGCGCCAGCCACCACGCCAGGGTTGAACAGATGGGCCTTGATGGTCTTGTAGACGAGCAGGCCCAGCACGGCGGCCGGCAAAAAGCCGATCAGCACATTCAGCGCAAAGCGCTGCGCCTGCCGCTGGCTGGGCAAGGCCAGCACGGTGCTGCTGATTTTTTGCCAGTAATAAAGGACCACCGCGAAAATGGCACCGGTCTGGATGGCGATGTCAAACACCTTGGCCTTGTCATCGTCAAAACCCAGCAGCGATCCGGTCAGGATCAGGTGACCGGTGGATGAAATGGGCAGAAATTCGGTCAGGCCCTCGACGACGCCCATGACGGCGGCTTTGATTAACAGTGCAATGTCCACTTGAACTCCAAAAAACGATGGCCGATTATCGCTTTGGATTAAGTCAGCGCCAGCCCGCGCCGCGTCCCCGGCCGGCCGGCTCTCACGCCGCCAGGCTGCAGCTCGCGCATCTGGCCCGGCGTTTCGTCGCAAAGCGCTGGCAAGCTCCGCCCTGGCCCCGCAAAATCCCCATACCGAGTCAACATGATTCACCCTGATTCAACCCACCGCCAGCACACCATGGAACTCACACCGCTCATCGCCGTTCACATGACAGCCGCCATCACCGCCACGGCCATAGGCCCGGTGGCACTGTGGGCACGCATGGGGCGCACCCAGCGCCCGCGCCTGCACCGGGCTTTTGGCTACGCCTGGGTCACGCTGATGCTCATCACCGCCGTCTCGGCCCTCTTCATCCGCGACTTCACGCTCCCCAATATCGCCGGCTACACGCCCATCCACCTGCTGGTGCCCTTTACCCTGTTCGGCCTGCTGGGCGCCATCGTCTACATGCTGCGGGGC
>CAZWDK010000057.1:11204-12613 GCA_964633095.1 uncultured Polaromonas sp.
CCCGCCGACATTCTTGATTTCTGGCTGGCCGACGGCCTGACCCAGGACTGGCCCACGCCGGAGCTGGGCCAGCGCTGGTTTGGCGGCGGCGCGGGGCTGGACCAGGAGATCAGGACGCGTTTTGGCGCGCAGGTGCTGCTGGCGCTGGGCGGCGGGCGGCCTGCAGGATTGGGAAAACACCCAGGAGCAGCCCTGGAGCCGGCTGGCGCTGGTGATCCTGCTCGACCAGTTCACCCGCAACATGTTTCGCGGCAGCGCCCGGGCCTTTGCCGGCGATGCGCGCGCCCAGCGGCTGGTGCTGGACACGCTGGCGCAGCAGGCCGACCGGCCACTGCCCTGGGTCGCCCGCGTGTTCAGCTACATGCCGCTGATGCATGCCGAAGAGCTGGCGCTGCAGCATGAATGCGTGGCCTGTTTTGAGCGCCTGCTGGCTGAGGCGCCCGCCGCGCTCAAGCCGCGCCTGCAGGGCAACCTTGACTATGCCCGCCAGCACCGGGACATCATCGCCCGCTTTGGCCGCTTTCCCTACCGCAACGCCGTGCTGGGCCGTGCCAATACCCCCGAGGAAGAAGACTTTCTGCGCCAGGGCCCGCGCTTCGGGCAGTAGTCAACCGCGCTTCAGCGCTTCGGCGCCCTGACTGCAGCGCTTGCTGGCGGTCCATCCCCGCGCCGCCTCAAAGAGCATTTTTTTTGCCTCGCCTGCACTTTTTTGAATCCGGCGGCGCATCATGCTTGGTACTGGCTTTGAGACGCCAGTAACCCTAGAAACAGCAGTTGACCGCTTGCAAACTTCAGGAGTTTAAAAATGATGTCAAGTACTGCCACCACCGCCACCTCAGTTGCTTCAGTCTTGGCCCTCTCCCTGCTCGCCGCCTGCGGCAGCATGCAAGCCATGTATTCGCAAGCCATGCTGCCGGCCGCCGTCCGGGTGCCCGGCGGCAACCAGGTCGCCATGGAAACCGTGGGCGTGGGCGAGATCACCTACCAGTGCAGCCCCAAGAAAGACATGGCCGGCCAGTTTGAATGGGTTTTTGTCGGCCCCGATGCCAGGCTCAATGACCGCAGCGGCAAACAGGTCGGCAAATACTACGGCCCGCCCGCCACCTGGGAAAGCCTGGACGGGTCAAAACTGACCGCCACGCAAGTCGCCGTGGCCCCCAACGGCAGCGACAACATCCCCATGCAGCTCGTCAAGGCCAACCCCGCCATGGGCCGCGGCGCCATGAGCGGCGTCACCTACATCCAGCGCGTTGACACCAGGGGCGGCGTGGCGCCCGCCCTGCCTTGTGCCGCAGCCAATGTGGGCGCCAAGCAGGTCGTGCAGTACCAGGCCGACTACATCTTCTACAAAGCCCATGAAAGTACCGGCTCAAGAAATGGAAATGGTGGCGGCGGCGGTGGCGGCGGCG
>CAZWDK010000057.1:12713-15100 GCA_964633095.1 uncultured Polaromonas sp.
CGCAAGCCTGGCCTTGTGGACTTCTCACGGGTGCCGCAATGCACCCACAAAAAAGCCTGCAGGACGCAGGCTTTGAGCAGGCTTTGGTTTAAGCCCGATTAACGCTGGTAACAAACCGGGCCATGGCCCTGCCGGTCATCACGTCCACCGTAGTCAGTCATCATCATGGTGGCGGTCATGCCTTTTATGCCAGCCATGGCGATAACCGGGTTGCACATACACCACTTCGGGCTGGCCATAGTAGGTCTGGTAGTAAGGACGGGGCTGCACATACACGGGCGCCGGCTGGACATAAACCGGCGCGGGCCGCACATACACCGGTGCCGGCTCCACATAAACAGGGGCCGGCGGGGCATACACCGGGAAGGCGTTACCCACATTCACGGCCACGCCGGGTGAACCCACGCCCACCGACCAGAAAACATTGTCTCGGGCCTGTGCCACACCGGCAAAACCCATGGCGGCAAACGCCAGCACACCTGCGGCACCGGTCAACACGGCGGAACGGCTAATCTTGTTGGCAGTCTTCATTTATTTTCTCCTTGCCCGGGCAGAAGTGCCCATGTGTTTATTAAACGCGAGAAGTCGGCATTCGCTTACGCATGGGCCTTGAAGAGCGTTGCCAAACGTAACCTTGTGCCGGTAACGGCCTAAAATCAGCCGATGACCTCCCCCGCCCCCACCAAAGCCGCCACTGCCGCCGACAAAGAAGCCCACAAGCCCAGCAACTTCTTGCGGCATATCATCGAAAAAGACCTGGCCGAAGGCACTTACGCCAGCCGCCACTGGGCCGGCAGCCCCGGCGACGCCGCCCACCATGCCGCCGGCCAGCCCGATCCGGCCAGGGTACGCCTGCGCTTTCCGCCCGAGCCCAATGGCTATTTGCATGTGGGCCACGCCAAAAGCATTTGCCTGAACTTCGGCCTGGCGCGCGACTACGGCGGCGTGTGCCACCTGCGCTTTGACGACACCAACCCCGAAAAAGAAGACACCGAATACGTCAGCGGCATCAAGGACGCCGTGCAGTGGCTGGGCTTTGGCTGGGACAACAACGGCCCGTCAGGCAAGGAAACCAACCTCTACCAGGCCAGCGACTACTTCGACTTCATGTACCGCGCGGCCGAGTACCTGATCGAAGCCGGCCACGCCTACGTGGACGAGCAGACCGTGGAGCAAATGCGCATCAGCCGCGGCGACTTTGCCCACCCCGGCACCGACAGCCCCTTCCGCAGCCGCACGCCCGAACAAAACCTGGCGCGCTTTCGCGAAATGCGTGACGGCCTGCATGAAGACGGCTCCATGGTGCTGCGCGCCAAGATCGACATGGCCAGCCCCAACATCAACCTGCGCGACCCGGCCATTTACCGTATTCGCCGCGCCCACCACCACAACACCGGCGACAAATGGTGCATCTACCCGATGTACACGTATGCGCACCCGATCGAGGACGCGCTGGAGCAGATCACCCACAGCCTGTGCACGCTGGAGTTTGAAGACCAGCGCCCGTTTTACGACTGGCTGCTGGACCGCTTGTGCGAAGGCGGCCTGATTGCCACACCGCACCCGCACCAGTACGAATTTGCCCGCCTCAACCTCACCTACGTGCTGACCAGCAAGCGCAAACTGGCGCAGCTGGTGTACGACCACAAAGTCAGCGGCTGGGACGACCCCCGCATGCCCACCATCGTCGGCCTGCGCCGCCGCGGCTACACCCCCGAGGCGCTGCAACTGTTTGCCGAACGCATAGGCGTGACCAAGAGCGACAGCTGGATTGACTACAGCACGCTGGAAGGCTGCCTGCGCGAAACGCTGGACGGCAGCGCCCCCCGCGCCATGGCCGTGCTGGACCCGATCAAACTGGTGCTGACCAACTGGGACGCGGTGATGGGCGCCGGCAAGCTCGACGACTGCAGCGCCCCCGTGCACCCGCACCACCCCGAGCTGGGCAAGCGCAGCTTCAAGATCGGCAAGGAAGTGTGGATTGAGCGCACCGACTACGAAGAAACGCCACCCAAAGGCTTCTTCCGTTTATTCCCCGGCAACAAGGTGCGCCTGAAATACGGCCACGTCATCGAATGCACCGGCTGCAGCAAAGACGCCAGCGGCAAGGTCACCGAAGTGCAGGCCACGCTGATCCCCGACACCAAGAGCGGCACGCCCGGCTCGGACGCCGTCAAGGTCAAGGGCGTGATCACCTGGGTCGGCGTGAGCGATGCGGTGCCGGCCGAGGTGCGCCTGTATGAGCGCCTGTTTGTCGAAGCGCATCCCGATGCCGGCGGCAAGGACTTTATTGAAAACCTGAACCCCAACAGCCTGAAAGTGCTGCAGGCCGTGGTCGAGCCCTCACTGGCTGCGGCCAAGGCCGATGACAAGTTCCAGTTTGAGCG
>CAZWDK010000058.1:0-15062 GCA_964633095.1 uncultured Polaromonas sp.
AAATTTTGGCCCGTTGCGCAGAATCATGCGGCAATAACGCGCTGTCCCAGGGGACAAGGCCATGCCGGCAGCGACAGGCAGGGGCCAATGGAGTAAATTCTCCTATTAGGCCATTCACCATGACAGACAAAGTAATTCCCCTGGCAGACATCCGCTACGCCAGCCGCATGCCGCATATTCCTGACCGGCTGCAGCCGCCCACCGGCAGGCTCAGCGATACGCGGGGCCGTCCGCTGCACGACTTGCGCATCAGCGTGACCGACCGCTGCAACTTTCGCTGCAGCTACTGCATGCCGCGCGAGGTGTTTAACAAGGACTACGCCTTTTTGCCGCAAAGCTCGCTGCTGAGCTTTGAGGAAATCACCCGGCTGGCACGCATTTTCATAGCCCATGGCGTTGAAAAAATCCGGCTGACGGGCGGCGAGCCGCTGCTGCGCAAGCACCTGGAAGTGCTGATTGAAATGCTGGCGAAACTGCGGACGCCGTCCGGCAAGCCGCTGGACATCACGCTGACCACCAATGCCTCGCTGCTGGCCAAAAAGGCCCAGTCGCTGAAAGACGCCGGGCTGCAGCGCGTGACCGTGAGCCTGGACGGGCTGGACGATGCCACCTTCCGCAGCATGAACGATGTGGACTTTCCGGTGGCCGAGGTGCTCAAGGGCATAGAGGCGGCGCAAAAAGTGGGGCTGGCCCCGATCAAGGTCAACATGGTGGTCAAGCGCGGCACCAACGATGCCGAGATCATTCCCATGGCCAGGCATTTCCGCAACTCGGGCGTGGTGCTGCGTTTTATCGAATACATGGACGTGGGCGCCACCAACGGCTGGCGCATGGACGAGGTGCTGCCGTCGGCGCAGGTGATCGAGCGCCTCAATGCCGAATTTCCCCTCATGCCCATAGACCCGAACTACCCGGGTGAAACCGCGGAGCGCTGGCGCTATGCCGACGGCGCGGGCGAGATCGGCGTCATCAGCAGCGTCACCCAGGCCTTTTGCCGCGACTGCAACCGGGCCCGGCTGTCGACCGAAGGCAAATTATTCCTCTGCCTGTTTGCCAGCCAGGGGCACGACCTGCGCGCCCTGCTGCGCAACGAGCAATACACGGACGGGCAGATCGCAGCCGCCATAGGCCATATCTGGCAGGCACGCACAGACCATTACTCGGAACTGCGTGCGGCGCTGCCTGCAGACATGAGCCCCGTCGCTGGCGCGGCGAAACGGGTCGAAATGAGCTACATCGGAGGCTAGGCTATGACCCCCACGCTTTTGGCTACGCCGCTCTTCGAGAACACTGCGTGTCATACGCTGGCCCCCGAGGGGTCTAATTTTCCCAGGGGCGGCCCGTCGGAAAATTGCGTCAACGATGGAGGCTGACTTGTCCCACCCAGAGATCCCCAACCCGCTGCATGCCGAGGCCATTACCGGCGTGATCCTGGCCGGTGGCCGCGGCTTGCGCATGGGCGGTGTTGACAAAGGCCTGCAAAGCTTCAATGGCGTGCCGTTGGCGCTGCACACCCTGCTGCGGCTCTCCCCCCAGGTGGGCGACATCATGATTACCGCCAACCGCAACCTGGCCGCCTACGAAGCCTTTGGCGTTCCGGTCTGGCCCGACAGCGACAGCCTGGGCGACTTCGCCGGGCCGCTGGCCGGTTTCATGACCGGGCTGGAGCGCTGCGAGACGCCTTACATGCTCACCGTGCCCTGCGACACCCCCTTGTTTCCACACGACCTGGTGGCACGCCTGTCAGAGGCCTTTGCGCACGAAGACGCCGACTTTGCCGTGGCCGCCGCCCCCGAAGAAGACGAGCAGAAAAAAGTGGCGATCAGGCCGCAGCCGGTGTTTTGCCTGATGCGCACCAGCATGCTGGAAAGCCTGATGCGCTTTACCAAAGGCGGTGGCCGAAAAATCGACGCCTGGACGGCCCTGCACAAAACCGTCGTCGTGCCGTTTGATGCGCCCGGCGACGATGTACGCGGTTTTTTCAATGCCAACACGCTGGCCGAATTGCACCTGCTGGAATCCCGCCTGCCGTGAAAACACTGGACCAGATTGCCGCCGAGCTGCAGGGCTACGACCCGCAGGCAATGTCGGCCGACCAGGTGCTGGCCTTTCTGTCCAGGCTGGTCACACCGGTTCAGGAGGCTGTCGAGCTGCCGCTGTTTGAAGCGCTGGGCCGGGTGCTGGCCAGTGAAGTGATTTCGCCGTTTGATGTGCCGCCCCATGACAACTCGGCCATGGACGGCTATGCCTTTGCCGGCCGCCAGCTGGCCGACAATGCGGCGCTCAGGCTGCAGGTCGTGGGCACGGCGCTGGCGGGCAAGGCCTGGCAGGGCCAGGTGGCCCCCGGCCAGTGCGTCAAGATCATGACGGGCGCCATCATGCCGACCGGGCTGGACACGGTGGTGCCGCAGGAATTGGTTGCCGCGCAAGGCGATGTCATCACCATCCCCCCCAAGCTGCTCCAGCCCGGCGACAACCGCCGCCTGCGCGGCGAAGACCTGACACAGGGCCAGGCAGCGCTACAAAAAGGTGAGCTGCTTACGCCCGCCCGCCTTGGGCTGGCCGCCTCTTTGGGTCTTGAAACGCTGCCATGCTGGCGGCCGCTGCGGGTGGCCTATTTTTCCACCGGCGACGAGATCCTGTCGCTGGGCGAGGTGCCGCGCGAGGGCGCGGTATACGACAGCAACCGCTACACCGTCTTTGGCCTGCTGAGCCGCCTGGGCTGCCAGGTGATCGACATGGGCGTGGTACGCGATGACCCGGCTTTGCTGGAAGCCGCGTTCCGCCAGGCGGCCATGCAGGCCGACGCCATCATCAGCTCGGGCGGCGTCAGCGTCGGCGAGGCCGACTACACCAAGGCCATGATGAAAAAACTCGGCGACGTGGCGTTCTGGCGCATTGCCATGCGGCCGGGCCGGCCCATGGCCGTGGGCCGCATTTCATCAGCCAAATCTGCCACCAGCCCAACAACCACGGGCACAAGCAGCTCCGAAAACGATAGCAACAGTGCTATCCTGTTTGGCCTCCCCGGCAATCCGGTGGCCGTGATGGTGACCTTCCTGGCCTTTGTGCGCCCCGCCCTGCTGCAGATGATGGGGGCCAGCGCCGCACCGGCACCGCTGCTCAAGGCGCGCAGCCTCGAAGCCATTCGCAAGAAGCCGGGCCGCACCGAATACCAGCGCGGCTGGGTATCGACCGCACCCGACGGCTCGCTGCAGGTCAAAAGCACCGGCAGCCAGGGCTCGGGCGTGCTGCGCTCCATGGCCGAGGCCAATGGGCTGATGGTGCTGCAACATGCCCAGGGCAATGTGGCGGTGGGCGACTCAGTAGATGTCCTGATGTTCGAAGGGGCGATATAAGTCATCCCCAAGGTAAAAGTCCGCTTATCATCCGTTACGGCAAGTAACAAATAGGAGGATTCCATGGGATTTTTTGACAGGTTATTCGGAAAACGGCCAGCACCCGAAAAGTCTCAGCGGCGTGTTGCCGAGGTGCGGGAAAATGTCGAGGAACGTCGGCAAGGCAATGCAATCCGTTTTGACCCGGAGTTGATTGGCAAGCTCAAGGATGACCACCAGGAACTGTTTCGCATCTACGGGGAGCTGGTGGCGTCGAAAGACAAGGACGATTTTGGAACGGTGGCCCAGCTGCTGCATGATTTCAAGCTTGCACTGCAGATGCACCTGATGGTCGAGAATGTCCGCTTTTACGTCTATCTCCAGCAACAGTTCTCGGCCGATGCCTCGGTCGCCGGTTTCATCTCCGAGGTTCGCAAGGAAATGGACGGCATCGCGCACGCCGCGGTTCGCTTCGTCAACACCTACTCGGTGCCCAGCTATACACCGGAATTGAAGGCCAGCTTTGCCGAAGAGCTGAGCGCCATCGGCAATGTCCTGATCAAGCGCGTCGCCATGGAAGAGTCGCGGCTCTATACGCTGTACCAGCAGCACTGAAGCTCAGGCACCGCGCTGGCGCGCCGCCAGCGCCTGCTACTTGGCAACGTAATCGGGATGCTGCACAGGGTGGGCATCCGGCTGTTCTTTGGCAACAGCCATGTTGGCCCCGGGAATCGCCTTGCGGGCAAACAGGCTGTACATGGTGGGCACCACAAACACCGTGAGCAAGGTGCCCAGCGACATGCCGCCCACAATGACCCAGCCGATCTGGATGCGGCTTTCCGCACCGGCACCGTGCGACAGGGCCAGCGGCAAGGCGCCCAGCACCATGGCGCCGGTGGTCATCAAGATTGGGCGTAAGCGCTGCGCCGAGGCCTTGACCAGCGCATCAATCATCTCCATGCCCTGGCCGCGCAACTGGTTGGTGAACTCCACAATCAAAATACCGTGCTTGGTAATCAGGCCAACCAGGGTGATCAGGCCGATCTGCGAATACACATTGAGCGAGCCGCCCGACCATTTCAGCGCAATCAGCGCGCCAATCATGGACAGCGGCACCGACAGCATGATCACCAGCGGATCGACAAAGCTCTCGAACTGGGCCGCCAGCACCAGGAAAATGAACAGCAGCGCCAGCACAAACACAATCGCCAGCGCACCCTGCGAGTTCTTGAATTCGCGTGAGGTGCCGTTCAGGTCGGTGCTGTAGCCGGTCTTCAGCACCTTGGCGGCCGTCTCGTTCATGAAGGTCAGCGCCTGGCCCAGCGAGTAGTCACCGGCCAGGCTGGCCGTGATCGACACCGAGCGGCGCTGGCCAAAGTGGTTCAGCTCGCGCGGCGACACGTTTTCGCGCACCTTGACCAGGCTGGCCAGCGGAATCATCGCGTCACTGCGGCCGCGCACGTAAATGCGGTCAATGTCTTCGGGTGTGCTGCGGCCGCGGTCCTCGGTCTGCACAATCACGTCGTACTGCTCGGCGTCGCGCTTGTAGCGGGTCACATTACGGCCGCCCAGCAGGGTTTCGATCGCCTTGGCCACCACTTCGACGCTGACGCCCAGGTCGGCCGCCCTGTCGCGCTCGACCTCGATGCGCAGCTCGGGTTTGTTCAGGCGCAAATCGACATCGGGCGAGACAATGCCGGGGTTCTTGGCCATTTCCTCCAGAAACTGGCGCACCACGGTGTTGAGGTTCTGGTAGCTGTCAGAGGTCTGGATCACGAAATTGAGCGGCCGCTCGCGAAAGCCCTGGCCCAGCGAAGGCGGCGTGATCGGAAAGGCCGTGACGCCCGGCAGTGCATTGAACTTGGGTTGCAACGCGCGCGCCATCTCGATGGTGGAGCGCTTGCGCTCATCCCAGTCCACGGTGCGGTAGACCACACTGGCCTGCGCCACCGTCGGGTTGCCGACGTTGGCAAAAATGCGGTCGAACTCCTTGAAGGGCTCGCCCATTTTTTCCAGTGCCTGCGCGTAGCGGTTGGTATAGGCCAGCGTCGCGCCATCGGGTGCGTTGACGCTGGCCAGGATCACGCCGCGGTCCTCCATCGGCGAAAGCTCCTGCTTCATGGTCGGGAAAATCAGCCAAATGGTCAGCGCGCTAAGAAGCATGACGCCCAGCACAATCCAGCGCGCCTGCAGCACCCAGCCCTTGACGCGCTGGCTCATGCTGGCGCGGTCTGCCGGCCGATAGCGCCGGGTGACCACCCAGCGCAGCAAGGCGCCGTAACGCGCAGAAACCGCCGTCAACACGCGCTCCATGCCGCGGTCAAAGCGATTCGGTTTGGGGTTGTGCCTGAGCAGCTGGGTGCACATCATGGGCGTGAGGGTCAGCGCCACAAAGCCCGACACCACCACTGCCCCGGCCAGCGCCAGCGCAAACTCCACAAACAGCCGACCGGTGCGCCCCGGCGTGAACGCCAGCGGGGCGTACACCGCCACCAGCGTGGCGGTCATGGTGACCACGGCAAAGCCGATTTCGCGCGCGCCCTTGATACCGGCCGAAAACGGGTCCATGCCCTCTTCGATATGGCGGAAGATGTTCTCCAGCATCACGATGGCATCGTCCACCACCAGGCCGATGGCCAGCACCAGCGCCAGCAGGGTCAGCGTATTGACGGTGAAGCCGGCCAGCGCCATCAGGGCAAAGGTGCCGACCAGGCTGACCGGAATGGTGACGATGGGAATGATGGAGGCGCGCAGGGTGCGCAAAAACACAAAAATCACCAGCGCCACCAGCACGATGGCTTCGGCAATGGTGCGATAGACATTCTTGACCGAGCGGTCAATGAACACCGAGTTGTCGTTGGCAATGTCAATCAGCATGTCGGGCGGCAAATCGGCCTTCAGCCTGGGAATCACCTCCTGCACCCCTCTGGACAAATCCAGCGGATTGGCCGTGGCCTGGCGGATCACCCCGACCGCCACCGCAGAACGGCCGTTCAGCCTGACCGCGGTGCGTTCATCGGCCGCCCCTTCCTGCACCCGCGCCACGTCGCGAAGCTTGACCGGAAAGCCGTTGGCGGTCTTGATCACCACCTCGCCAAACTGGTCGGGCCTGACCAGGTCGGTCTGCGAGGTCACGCTGAACTCGCGCTGCTGCGATTCAATCCGCCCGGCCGGCAGCTCCAGGTTGCTGCGGCGAATCGCGTCTTCGACATCTTGCGTGGTCAGCCGGTAGGCGGCGAGCTTGTCGGTGTCCAGCCAGACGCGCATGGCGTACTTGCGCTCACCAAAAATTCGCACATCGGCGACACCGGTGACGGTTTGCAGGCGCGGCTTGACGATGCGGTTGACCAGGTCGTTGATCTGCAGCGGCGTCATCGATTCGCTGGAAAAGGCCAGCTGGATGACGGGAAAGGCATCGGCCTCGACCTTGGCGATCACCGGCTCCTCAATGGCTTGCGGCAGCCGGTTGCGCACGCGCGAGGTGCGGTCACGCACCTCGGCGGCGGCCGAATCGGCATCTTTCTCGAGCCGGAAGCGCACGCTGATCTGGCCCTGGTCGGCGCGGCTGATGGAGGTGATGACATCGACACCATCAATGCCGGCAATGGAGTCTTCCAGCGGCTTGGTCACCTGCGACTCGATCACCTCGGCCGAGGCACCCGCGTAGCGCACGCTCACGGTGACGACGGGCTCGTCAATCTTGGGGTACTCGCGCACCGTGAGGCGGTTAAAGCTCACCGCGCCAACCAGCACAATGAGCAGCGACAGCACGGTGGCAAACACCGGGCGGCGAATGGAAACTTCAGCAAGCAGCATAAGAAAGTGGCCTAAAGAGCGGTGAGGTCAAAACACGCAGGCTCTGACTCAGGCAGGATCGCGCGCGGCCGAAGCCGCCGGGCGTTGCGCCGGCGGGGCAGCACTGCGAGCCCGCTCACCGGTCGTTGACATGTCGGAAACCACCACACCGCACGGGTTGGGGCCGGGCAAGGCCGCAGGCGCCTTGGCCACCATGGCGTCGGCCCGGGGCGCCGATGCCGCAGGAGCCGATGCGGCAGGCCATGCCGAACGGCCACCGGCCAGGTCCACCACCGTGACCGCCGTGCCGTCACGCTGCACACGCTGCTGGCCCGTCGTCACCACGATGTCGCCAGGCTCCAGCCCTTCGAGAATTTCTACCTTGCCAGGACTGCGCAAACCCACCTTGACCTCAACGCGCTGGCTGGTTTTGCCCTGGCCATCCGGTCCGTCCAGCAGCTTGATGACGAACTGCCGGCCACCTTGCGGAACAATCGCCTCCTCGGGAACCACCCGTGCGTTGTCGCGCACGCCAAACACGGTGTTGACTCGGGCGAACATGCCGGGCCGCAACTGCAGCTGGCGGTTGTCGATGCAGCCGCGCACCCCGACAGAGCGGCCATTGGCGTCAATCAGCGGGTCTACGGCCTGAATCTGCGCGCTGTACTTGCGGCCAGGCAGCGCATCGATGTCCAGCATGGCGGTCTGCCCGCGCGCGACCTTGCCCTGAAAACGCTCGGGCAGTCTGAAATCCACGTAAATGGCCTCGATGTCTTCGATGTTGACGATGTCGGCACCATCCTTCAGGTAGTCACCGACATTGACCAGCCGGATGCCGGCGATGCCGTCAAACGGCGCCACGATTTTCAGGCGCGCCACGGTGGCCGTGGCCAGCGACAGCTTGGCCTGGGCCACCTGCAGATTGGCCGCGCTTTCATCGAGAGAGCGCTGGCTGATGAAGTTTTGCGCCACCAGTTCCTGGTTGCGTTTCTGGTTGGCCAGCGCAATGGACAGCTCGGCCTGGCTTTGCTGGACTTGCGCCTGCGGCAACTGGTCATCAAACTGCACCAGCACCTGCCCTTTGCGAACGCGCTGCCCGTCGGTGAAATTGAGCTGGGTAATGCGCCCGCTGACTTCCGGCCGCAGCACCACACCGCGGCGCGAGCGCAAGCTGCCCACGGCCTGGGTTTCTTCCGTGAGCCGGGCGAGTTCGACCTTGGCCACCTCAACCGCCGGTGCCCTGCCGCCGGGGCCGCCATTGGCAGCGCCTGGCTTGGATGCGGGCGATTCTGCCGACAAGGCCGCCGAAGAGGTCCCTGCAACCCCATCATTGGCCTTGGGTTTCTGGTACCACCAAGCCGTGCCCGAAGCCGCCGCAATACCCGCCACCGCGACCACCGTATAAACTGCTTTTGATGCCATGGAAAGTGATGCTTAAGAGATGCTTGTAATAAAAAGATACAACCATCCAATGTAGCAGGAACCCCGATTTACGCAGGGATTCAGGGCACCGAAAAAGGCCTTGCGGGCCAGCTTTACAGCGCCTTTACCAAGCCCAGCCAGTGACCGCAAGAGCGCTCATTTTGCGC
Source organism: uncultured Polaromonas sp. (assembly GCA_964633095.1). Taxonomy (GTDB): domain Bacteria; phylum Pseudomonadota; class Gammaproteobacteria; order Burkholderiales; family Burkholderiaceae_C; genus Polaromonas. The sequence goes on from CAZWDK010000058.1 coordinate 8,723, forward strand.
CCATGTGGGATACGCATTTCGGACGACAGTTCCCGCCGCCATCAAAGGCGGCCCAGCGCACGCTCCACGCCCTTGTTGGCCAGGCCATCGGCACGTTCGTTGCCGGGGTCGCCGGCATGGCCCTTGACCCAGTGCCAATCAATCTTGTGACCGCTGGAGGTCACCAGCGCATCCAGCTTTTGCCACAAGTCCACGTTTTTGACGGGCGTCTTGGCCGCCGTGCGCCAGCCGCGCGCTTTCCAGCCTTGAATCCACTCGGTGATGCCCTTGCGCACGTACTCGCTGTCCAGGTACAAGGTGACACCGCAAGGCCGCTTGAGTGCCGCCAGCGCCTCGATGACGGCCGTCATTTCCATGCGGTTGTTGGTGGTCCCCAACTCGCCGCCGAACAGCTCTTTCTCCAGGCTGCCCATTTTCAGCAGCGCACCCCAGCCACCCGGCCCGGGATTGCCCTTGCATGCGCCATCGGTGTAAATCACAACATGTTGTTGCGGCGTGCCTGCTTGTAAGTTGGTCATGTGTGGTTTGGAATTTCAGGGTAATACGAGAAACCAGGGCGATGCCTGGCCATTGAAGAAGATCGGCAAAAGACCGGGGAAGTTCAGGCTGGCGGCCTGGAGCGGCTTAAGCGCTCCTTGTTCGCCACGGCAGTTGGCGCGGTCGCCGGAGCCTTCCGCGTTTTCCAGCCAGCTTCCATCAAACGCATGCCCCGCACGCGCTTGACCGCCACCAGAAAGTAAACCGCCCCAAAAATGGGCCACCAGCGCTCTCCAGCCGCATCCATCCACTCGAAGCGATCCAGCCACTGCTGGCTGGTCAATGCCGGACGGTAGCAGCCAAAGCGCCCCGACTCTACCTCAAAGTTGAGCAGCCTCAGCCAGTCGCGAAGACGCCAGTAGCCAATGAAATCCCCGGTTTTGGGCAAAAACAGGTCGTCGTATCCAAGACGCCGGTAAAGATGGCCGCGCCGCTGGCGCAAACCCCACAGGCTGGTCGGATTGAGTCCGCTGATGACCACACGCCCTTCGGGCACCAGCACACGCTCAACCTCGCGCAAGGTGGCGTGCGGATCGCGGCTCAGCTCCAGCGTGTGCGGCAACACCACGAGATCGAGGCTGCCTTCAGGGAACGGCAATGCGCCCGAATCGGTGAACAAGGCAGCGCGCAGGGAACTTACGGCAACCGGGGCAGTCGCATCGGTGGCCAATGGGGGCGGCACGGATTCCAGCGCCAGCCATTTATGCGGCATGCGGTTGGCCTGCAGGGCATCCAGTTCGGGCAGGCCCAGCTGCAGGGCGTGGTAGCCAAAAACATCGCTCACCGCCTGGTCAAAATGCGCACGCTCCCAGCCCATCAAATACCCGCCAGGCGGGGTCTTTAGCCAGTCTGTCAAACCTATAATTTCCGAGTTCATCGAGACCACTGCATGTATTTGATTCCGATTCCCGCTTCTGCCGAAAACGCCCCCGGCTTATCACATGATGGCAAGCCGCCGGTGCTATGTGCCTTGCAATTAAAGTCAATTCTAGTCACGCACCGCTACACGGAGTATGCAAGCCCGGTCCACCGCCATGACCCAGGGCTGCTGGTTAACCCCTTTTTTACGTAGCCGGCAAGCCACTATCATGGCTGCTGCCCGCCGCTTTAATGCGTCGGCCCATGACGACAACACCGTATTTGCCGCCATCCGGCAGTGGAAAAACCAATTCAAATGACACCACACTACCGAACCGCTTGCGCCTCGTCTTCCACCGGTTTTTTCACCGCTCTCCGCTCCCGTCTTGCCTTGCCTGCGATCCTCCTGGTGATGGCCGTGCTGGCAGGCTGCGCCAGCCCCAAGCTGGGCATGCCGGGTGATCCGGTACTCACCACGGGACCGGAGCCGACCCCCGGCCTCCAGCCGCTGATTCCGAATGCTCCACTGCAAGCCATCACACCGGGCACGGCGGGTTCGCACCAGATCACCGCGACCGAGCCGCCCAAAGAATTGTGGGACCGCATTCGCCGCGGCTTTGCCATGCCCGACCTGCAAAACGAGCTGGTGACCGACCGCGAGCAGTGGTATGCCAGCCGGCCCGACTACATCCAGCGCATGACCGAGCGCTCCAGCAAATACCTCTTTCACATTGTTGAAGAGCTGGAACGCCGCCAGATGCCGACGGAACTCGCCCTGCTGCCCTTCGTTGAAAGCGCCTTCAACCCCCAGGCGGTTTCCAGCGCCAAGGCCGCCGGCATGTGGCAATTCATGCCGGCAACGGGTAAATACTTCGATCTGAAGCAAAACGTCTTGCGCGATGACCGGCGCGACGTGCTGGCCTCCACCCGTGCCGCACTCGATTACCTGCAAAAGCTCTATGGCATGTTTGGCGACTGGCACCTGGCATTGGCGGCCTACAACTGGGGGGAAGGCAGCGTAGGCCGTGCCATCGCCAAAAACCAGAAAACCGGCCTGGGCACCCGCTACGAGGATCTCAACCTGCCGGCGGAAACCCGGCTTTATGTGCCCAAGCTGCAGGCCATCAAAAACATTGTCGCCAACCCGCAGGCCTTCAACACCGAACTGCCGCTGATTGAAAACCACCCCTACTTCCAGCAAGTGCTGATCACGCGCGACATTGATGTTGCCCTGGCCGCCCGCCTTGCCGACGTGAAGATTGAAGACTTCAAGGCGCTCAACCCCTCGGCGCACCGGCCCGTCATCATTGCGGCAGGCACACCCCACATCCTGTTGCCCTGGGACAATGCCAAGGTGTTCCAGCGCAACTTTGACGCGTACAACCAGGGCCAGTACGCCAGCTGGACCGCCTGGACGGCGCCCAGCACCATGAGCGCGGCCGAAGCATCGCGCCGTACCGGCATGAGCGAGACCGATTTGCGCAGCGTCAACAACATCCCGCCGCGCATGCTCATCAAGACCGGCTCAACCTTGCTGGTACCGCGCTCGGCCAAAATGGACAGCGATGTGACGAGCCATGTTGCCGACACCGCGCAGGTTTCATTGGCCCCTGAAATCGTCATCCGGCGCACGACGGTCAAGGCACGCAAAGGTGAATCGGTCGCCACCATCGCCAGGCGCTATGGACTGAGCCCTTCCAGCGTGGCCGAATGGAACAACGTCCGTACCTCCGCGGCCTTCAAGCCGGGGCATCAGGTGGTGGTGTTTCTGCCCGTCAAAAACCGCACCGCCGCGCCCGCCTCGGGCCGCGGCAACATCAAGGCCGTCAAGCACAGCACTACCAGCAAGAAGGCGGTTGTCAAATCGAAGAAGCGCCGATGAGCGCCCGGGTCCGACAGTGCAGCAATCGCGCCAGCCCGGCCCATCCCAGGCCTGCTTCGGTCCAGGACCGAGCGCTCAAGCCTTGAAGCGCTCCTTGGCGCGGCGTGCAAACTCGTTGGTATAGGTCTTGGCGAGATCGATTTTGTCGGCCTTGATGGCCGGGTCAAAACTGGCCAGCGCTTTAAGGGCTGTGCGTGCACCGTCCTCGGGAATCAGGCCATCGAGCGCGATCGATTCGCGCACCTTGCTGAACGACGCCAGGTACAGGGCGCGGTCGCCCAGAAAATAGCTTTCCGGCACGGTCTTGATGAGGTCGGCCGGACCGGCGGTCTGCAGCCATTTCAGGCCATGCACGATGGCGTGGGCCAGCGCCTGGCAGGTGTTGGGGTTCTTATGGATGAAATCCAGGGGCGCATACAGGCAGGCCGCCGGCATGGGGCCGCCAAACACTTCCGCGGTGCCCTTGAGCGTACGCGTGTCGCTGATGATTTTGACCTCGCCCTTTTGCTCCAGCATGGTCATGACGGGATCGGTGTTGCTCATGGCGTCAATCTGGCCCGAGCGCAGCGCGATGAGTGCGTCGGCAGCCGTTCCGACGCCGATGAAGCTCACGTCACCGGCTTTCAGGCCACCATGCGACAACACCATGTTGGCCATCATGTTGGTGGACGAGCCGGGGGCCGAGACGCCGATTCTTTTTCCCTTGAGGTCGGCAATCGACTTGTAGTCGGGCATGTTCATGGTGGACACGCCAAACGCAATTTGGGGCGCCCTGCCCTGCAGCACAAAGGCCTGGAACATCTGGTTCCTGGACTGCAGGTTGATGGTGTGCTCAAACGCACCCGAACAGACATCGGCCGCGCCGCCCACGACCGCCTGCAAGGCGCTCGCCCCGCCGGCAAAGTCGCTGATGGCAAGTTCCAGGCCCTCGGCCTTGAAATAGCCCAGCCGCTCGGAAATCGTCAGCGGCAAATAGTAAAACGCCGCCTTGCCACCCACGGCCAGTGCGATTTTGGTTTTTTCCAGCCGGGACTGGGCCCGCAGGGCGGGTAGTGCCAGAGTGGCCGCTGCCAGCGCAACGCCACCGACCCAGCTTCGGCGCGAAATAAGCGGTTGGCGATTCATGCGAAGTCCTCTCTTTTGAGCTGACTTCAGCATATAGAGGCATAAAAAAACCCGCATCGGGGTCATCCCGTGCGGGTTTTTACCAAAGGATCGACGGCAGTTACGAACAGTTACCCGGGCGTTGCCAACACATCGGCATCACATCAGCGATAGCCCGAAAAAAGAATGCCGATGTTGACGAACAAGGCAAGGGCCCAGATCGCTGAACGCGCGGTGGCCAGGTCGGCCATATACATCATGACGTAGGCGATACGCAGCACGATGAACAGCAAGGCCAGTATGTCCAGCTGGGTCTGCCCGGCCTGCAACTGGTGCGCAATGATGACGGCGGCAAAGAAAAACGGCAACGCCTCAAAGGTGTTGGCCTGCGCGGCATTGGCCCGGCCGCGCCAGTCGCTTTGCCTGGCGAGCCAGCCACGCGGGTCGTGGTTGTCATAACCGCCTTCGCGCCTGGGCGTGCTCATCATGCCGTACTTGGCAATCGCCGCACACACGATGGGAAGAATGGCGGCGACCAGGACACACCAGTAAGCAACCGTGAAACGCGCATATGTCATGACGAAACCTTTTCTTGTATTTTTGGCTGTCTAACGCCGGTCCACCAGCGCGTGGGCAATCGTGCCCAGATCCACATACTCGAGTTCACTGCCCACCGGCACGCCGCGCGCCAGGCGCGTCACCTGCACGCCGCGGCTTTTCAGGGCCTGGGCAATCACATGCGCGGTGGCCTCGCCCTCGGCCGTGAAGTTGGTGGCCAGAATCACTTCCTGCACTTCCCGCGAGGCGGGCGGCAGCGCCTCGCCCTGCCCGCCCTTGGGCGCCACCCGGTCAAACAGTTTTTGCAGGCCGATGTCGTTGGGGCCTATGCCGTCCAGCGGGCTGAGCTTGCCCATCAGCACAAAGTACAGACCCTGGTAGGCCAGCGTCCGCTCCAGCGCCGCCTGGTCGGCCGGGGTTTCCACCACGCACAGCTTGCTGCGGTCACGCTGCGGGTTGGCGCAGGTGCTGCACACCTCCTGCTCGGTCAGGGTGTTGCACAGGGTGCAATGCCTGACGCTGCCCACCGCATGCTCCAGCGCCCGCGCAATCTGCAGGGCACCGGCTTTGTCATGCTGCAGCAGATGAAACGCCATGCGTGCGGCCGATTTGGCACCCACACCCGGCAGCTTGCGCAGCGCCTGGGTCAGGCCTTCGAGGGCGTTGGAATCAGCCATTCAGGGTGCTGGCGGCCCGAAGCTGGGTGATCAGAACGGCAACTTCATGCCGCCGGGCAGGCCAGGCATGCCGGCGGTCAGCTTGCCCATTTTTTCCTGGCTGACTTCTTCGGCCTTGCGCACGGCGGCATTGAAGGCCGCGGCCACCAGGTCTTCGAGCATGTCCTTGTCCTCGGCCAGCAGGCTGGGGTCGATCTCGATGCGCTTGACATCGTGCTTGCAGGTCATGGTCACCTTGACGAGGCCGGCACCGGCCTCTGCCGTCACTTCCACAAACGCCAGTTCGTCCTGTGCTTTCTTCAGGTTGTCCTGCATCGCCTGCGCCTGTTTCATGAGGCCGGCAAGTTGTCCTTTGTTAAACATAGCGGTTTCCTTAAATTTTGGCTTTAAAAACTGGTGGCAATCATATCGGCTTGGGGGCCAGCGGCTTGATGCTGCCGGGGACAATTTTGGCGCCCCAGTCGCGCATCATGTCCTGCACCAACGGGTCGTTCTGAATCAGCTCTTCGGCAGCCCGCTGGCGCTCGACCAGCGCGGCAGCGTTGCGCTTGGCCGGGGTATCGGCCACCGGGCCGATTTCCACGGCCAGCCTGAGACCGGCGTCGCCCAGCACGGCCTGCAAAGCGGCCTGCAGCTTCTCGCGGGCGGCGGGCTGGCTCAAGGACTCGCGCTCCACCCGCAAGGTCCAGACCCCATCGGCCTGGCTGCACAGCTCCGACTGCAA
>CAZWDK010000059.1:0-14667 GCA_964633095.1 uncultured Polaromonas sp.
AGTACATCTATGGCAAGTACGGCCATGACCGCGCCGCCATTGCCGCCACCGTGATTTGCTACCGGCCACGCAGCGCCTTGCGCGACGTGGGCAAGGCGCTGGGGATGGAGGCCGAATTGATTGAGCGGTTTGCCAAGGAGCATTTCTGGTTTGACGGCCGCGCTGCGCTGAAGCAAAAGCTGGAAAAGCTCGAAGAGGCTGGCCTTCAGAGCAAGACGGGGCCGGTGCTGCAGTGGCTGGACCTGGCCATGCAGCTGATTGGCTTTCCGCGCCACCTGAGCCAGCATGTGGGCGGCTTTGTGCTGACGCAAGGCAAGCTCACCCGGCTGGTGCCGGTGCAGCCGGCCTCGATGGAAAACCGCCGCATCATCCAGTGGGACAAGGACGACCTGGACGCCATGGGCCTGCTCAAGGTCGATGTGCTGGCGCTGGGCATGCTGTCGGCCATACGCCGCTGCCTGCACCTGGTCGACCAGACGCGGGGAGGGGCGTTGCAGATGCACCAGATCGAATCGGGCGACGAACAGACCTACGACATGATTTGCCAGGCCGACACCATCGGCGTGTTCCAGATCGAAAGCCGGGCGCAGATGTCCATGCTGCCGCGCCTGCAGCCGCGCAACTATTACGACCTGGTGGTGCAGGTGGCCATTGTGCGGCCGGGGCCGATCCAGGGCGGCATGGTGCACCCTTACCTGAAGAATCGCGAAATCATCAGGAATGGCGGGGAGCTCAAGCCTGAATATCCGGCACTCAATCCTGCATTGGACCGCACGCTGGGCATTCCCATTTTTCAGGAGCAGGTGATGCAGATTGCCATGATCGCCGCCGACTTCACGCCGGGCGAGGCTGACGATTTGCGCCGTTCCATGGCGGCCTGGAAGCGCAAGGGCGGCGTGGACCGTTTTCATGGCCGTCTGGTCAATGCCATGGTCAAGAACGGCTACAGCGCCGAATTTTCAGAGCGCATTTTCAGCCAGATCCTGGGTTTTGGTGACTACGGCTTTCCCGAAAGCCACGCCGCCAGCTTTGCCAAGCTGGTCTATGTGAGCTGCTGGCTCAAATGCCATGAGCCGGCCTGTTTCCTGGCGGCCCTGCTCAACTCCCAGCCCATGGGTTTTTATTCGTCCTCGCAGCTGGTGCAGGATGCGCGCAAGCATGGCGTGGCGGTGCGTGCCGTGGATGTCATGCACAGCGACTGGGACTGCACGCTGGAAGCTGCCGGTGAAACGGCTGTGCTGCCGCAGTACCCCGGCATCCATCCCGCCCAGCCCGCGGTGCGGCTGGGCCTGCGCCTGGTGGCCGGCCTGCCGGAGGCGGCGGCCCTGCGCCTGGTGGCGGCGCGGGCAGAGCTCCCGTTCACGTCGACCGAAGACCTGGCGCTGCGCGCACAGCTCGGCACGCTCGAAATCAATGCGCTGGCCGCCGCCGATGCGCTGTTGGCGCTGGCCGGCCACCGGCGCCAGCAGGTCTGGCAGGCGTCAGCCATCAAGCCCATGTCGCGGCTGTTAAAAGCCGCGCCCACGCATGAAGCCGCGCTGGCGCTGCCAGACACGCCCGAGGGCGAAAACATCCTGTTTGACTATCAGGCCACCGGCCTGACCCTGCGCCGCCACCCCGTGGCCTTGCTGCGGCCGCGCCTGGCCCGGCGCGGGCTGCTCAGCGCCGGCGAGCTGAATGCATTGCCCGATGGGGCGGAAGTGGCGGCCTGCGGCATTGTCACGGTGCGCCAGCAGCCGCAAACCGCCAAGGGCACCGTCTTCGTCACGCTGGAAGACGAGACCGGCCCGGTCAATGTGATTGTGTGGAAGTCTTTGCGCGAGGCGCAGCGCGCCGAGGTGCTGCATGCCCGGCTGCTGGCGGTGTACGGCACCTGGCAGCGCAGTGAAGAAAGCGGAACCGAAAAAGGCTATGGCGCCGTCCGCAACCTGGTCGCGCACCGGCTGGAAGACCTCACGCCGCTGCTGGGGCGGCTGGGGACTTCGAGCCGCGATTTTCATTGACAGCCAACCCGCCTCGGGCGAGATTTACGTGGGCCAGGACGGCGGCTTTCCCTCCCGGCCTGACACCTGTTGTGGTTCAGAAAGCGGGAAGAGCGGGGCGGGTAGCGAGAGCAGAGCGCAGCCATGAAAATACGGGATGATGCGGCCGAACCCGCAAGCAGTGAAATGCCATGAAACCCAAGCGTAAATTGCCTTCCTCGAACCCCGCGGCCAGGGCCCCGGCAGGCGCCCGGGAGCCTGTTGAAGATGAACCACGCAGCGCAACCGAGCGCTTTGGCTTCCTGCTGATGCCCGAGTTTTCCATGCTCTCTTTTGCATCCATCCTTGAGCCCTTGCGCATGGCCAACCGGATCAGCAAAAAGCAGCTCTACGACTGGCAGATTTTTTCGCCAGACAACGGCGTGGTTCGCCCGAGCAACGGCATCGGGTTCGCCCCCACACGCAAACTCGAAGAAAGCGCCGACATCGACATCCTGATTGTGGTGGCCGGCCTCAACCCGCTCAAGTACAGCAATGGCGAACTGCATGGCTGGCTGCGCGGCTTGGCCAGGAAGGGTGTGCGGCTCGGCGCCACGTCGACCGGCCCGATGATATTGGCGCGTGCCGGGCTGCTCAATGGCTATAAAAGCACCATTCACTGGGAAAACCTGGATGGTTTCCGGGAGCAGTACCCCAACATCCTGGCCAGCGCGGAGCTGTTTGAATGCGATCGGGACCGGTTTACCTGCTCCGGCGGCACGGCCGGGCTTGATCTGATGATGTACCTGATCGGCTTGCGCCATGGCAAGGCGCTTGCCCACTCGGTCGCCGAGCAGTGCATACACCCCCAGATCCGTCCCGCCCATGACTTGCAGCGAATGGCACTGCCTTTGCGCCTGAGCATAGACCACCCCAAGCTGGTGGCGGCCATCTCGCACATGGAAACGCATCTTGAAGACCCCCTGGCCTGTTCCACGCTTGCCGAACTGGTGGGGTTGTCGCAACGGCAGTTCGAGCGGATTTTTCAGGAGCAGCTGGGGGCCACGCCGGCGCGCTTTTACAAGAGGATGCGCCTGGAGCGTGCGACGGCGTTGCTGGAGCAGACGCCCATGCCCATTCTTCAGGTGGCCGTTGCCTGCGGGTTTGCTTCCGCCGCGCATTTTTCCTCTTCCTACGAGCGGCAGTTCGGCCACTCGCCCCACGCCGTGAGGCTGCGCCTGCGGGCGGGCTGAGGCGTGGGGAGGGGGCGGCGCCTGCATGGCGCCCGTGCCGGTTTTTGCCTGCCTTTGGCTGCGCTAGGTGCTTACCCGCACTTCACATGAATGCCGATTTTGAATCATCAAATGTCGTATTTTTGACATGCCATTCGCAGGTCAAAAACTACATTACAAGCATCTACAAGACGCCAACACCTCGCGTTCGGGGTGCAACCTCAAAAGGCCATGGAGACAGTTCAATTCATTTCAGAAAACCTGGCGTTGCTGGGCACCAAGACACTGGAGCACGTCATGCTGGTGAGCGTGGCTGTTGGCATCGCGGTGCTCACGGGCGTGCCTACCGGCATTGCCATTACCCAGAACGAGCGCGCTGCAAAGCTGGTTTTGTACATCGCCTCCATCGTCATGACCATCCCGTCGATTGCCCTCTTCGGCTTCATGATTCCCATCCTGTCGAAAATCGGCCGCGGCGTTGGCTATCTGCCCGCGGTGATCGCGGTGATGCTGTATTCCCAGTTGCCCATCATCCGCAACACCTATACGGCCATCAACAATGTAGATCCGGCGCTTCGCGAAGCGGCCCGCGGCATGGGCATGACGCCGATGCAGCGCCTCTGGCGCGTGGAGATTCCGCTGGCCGTTCCCGTCATCATGGCAGGCGTGCGGACCGCCGTCGTCATGAACATCGGGATCATGGCGATTGCCGCCTACATAGGGGCGGGCGGGCTGGGCACCTTCATCAGCCGGGGCATCTCGCAAACAGATAGCCGCCAGCTGGTCACCGGTGCGCTGGCCGTCAGCCTGCTGGCCATTTTTGTGGACTTCTTCCTGGCAAGGCTGCAGCACTGGTTTACGCCGGCCGGCATACGCCGTTAGCCGCATCACCGCACGGACGCGACAAACGACAACGATGAGACAACGAGACATCCCCATGATCAAACTCGAGCAACTGACCAAGGTCTTCAATACCCCCACACGGCAGGTCATTGCGGCCGACCACATCAACATGGAGGTGGGCACCGGCGAGATATGCGTGCTGCTCGGCCCCTCCGGTTGCGGCAAGACGACCACGCTCAAGATGGTCAACCGCATCGTCACGCCGACTTCCGGCAAGGTGTTGATCGACGGGCAGGACACCACCGACATGCCGACGGTGGAATTGCGCCGCAAGATCGGCTACGTGATCCAGCAGATCGGCCTGTTTCCCAACATGACCATTGAGGAAAACGTGTGTGTGGTGCCGCGCCTGCTGGGCTGGGACATGAATCGTGCCCGCAAACGGGCGGCGGAGTTGCTGGAGATGATGGCGCTGGACCCCGCGATTTTCCTCAAACGCTATCCGAAAGAGCTTTCCGGCGGCCAGCAGCAGCGAATCGGCGTGGCGCGGGCGCTGGCGGCAGACCCTCCCGTGATGCTGATGGATGAGCCCTTCGGCGCCATTGATCCGATTAACCGGGCCACCATCCAGGACGAATTCCTCAAGCTGCAAAAGCAGCTGCAAAAAACCATTTTGTTCGTCAGTCACGACATTGACGAAGCCGTCAAGATGGGCAGCAAAATCGCCATCTTCAGCGCCGGCAAGCTGGAACAGTTCGACACGCCCGACAACGTCCTGGCGCATCCCGCCCAACCTTTCATCGCTGATTTTGTGGGTACCGACCGCACCCTGAAGCGGCTGGGCCTGATTCGCGTGGCGGACGCAATGGCGGCCGGCGCGCCTTCGGCCCCGGCAGAGATGGATATCGCCCGAGCCAAGGCCATGATGCGCGAGCACGGCGCCGGCTATTTGGTGGTCACCTCCCCGGACGGAAAACCGGGCGGTTTTATCCATTCGGACAGCGACGAATCTTCAGGAGGCCTGTGCCGGGATCGCTGCATGCGGATCGCAGCCTGCGTGCCCGCCACCGCCGACTTGCGCGCCGCGGTCTCCAGGATGTTTGAGAACAACGTGGATTGGCTGGCCTGTGTGGACGAGGATGGCCGTTACGTGGGCACGCTGGACCAGCGGACGGTGAAGCATTTGCTGGGCATGACCTATGCCGCCCAGCCGAAAGCCTGACATGCGGGCAAGCCTGAAACCCCGATCTTTCGGCGTCACGCTGCTCCTTAGGGTTGCCGGCCTGGGCGTGCTGTGGTTGCTGGCCCGCCAGTTGGACCTGTCCGGAGTGTTGCGCACCTATGGCGGCGATATCGTCCACCTGGTCCGGCAGCACCTGGCGCTTGCCGCCATGTCCGGCGGGCTGGCAATCGTGACCGGCGTTCCTCTGGGCATCGTCCTGAGCCGGCAGTCCGCCGCCCGGTTATCCGAGGCGGGCATGCAGTTTCTCAATATCGGCGCGACGATCCCCACGCTGGCCATTTTGGCCTTGTCCATGAGCTGGCTGGGCATTGGAACTCAGCCGGCGGTCTTTGCGCTGTGGGCGGTCACGCTGCTGCCCATTGTCCGCAACACCATTGCCGGCCTTCGCGGTGTCGAGCCATACCTCATTGAAGCCGGGCGCGGCATGGGCATGATGCCCTGGCAACTGCTGCTCCGGGTGGAGCTGCCCAACGCGCTTTACGTCATCCTGGCGGGCGTGCGCACCGCCCTGGCCATCAATGTGGGAACGGTTCCCCTGGCCTTTTTGATTGGCGGCGGTGGCCTGGGTGAACTGATCTTCACCGGCATAGACCTCAATGAACCCGCCATGATGCTGGCGGGCGCACTTCCCACGGCGGGGCTCGCCGTCATTGTGGATTTTTCCGTGAGCCTGATCGCTTATTACCTGGTGCCGCGTGGGGTCAATCCCCAGCGGTGATTTTTTCGACGACAAGCAGGAGACAGCCATGAACACACGTTTTAACTTCAAGCGCCTCGGCGCGATGCTCGCCGCTGGCGCATTGGCCCTGGGCATGCAATCGGCACAAGCCATCACGGTGGGTGGAAAAAACTTCACCGAACAGCAGCTGATGGCCGAGATCACTACGCAGCTCCTGCAGGCCAAGGGAATTCCGGTCGAAAAGAAAGCCGGACTCGGCAGCGCCGTGTTGCGCCAAGCGCAGGAAAACGGCCAGATTGACGTGTACTGGGAATACACCGGCACGTCATTGATCACCTACCACAAGATCACGGACAAGCTTTCCGCCGATGAGACCTACAAACGCGTGAAGGAACTCGATGCCGCCAAAGGCCTGGTCTGGCTCAACCCCTCCAAAGCTAATAACACCTACGCACTGGCCATGCGCCGCGCCGACTCCGAGAGCAAAAACATCAAGTCCCTGAGCGACCTAGCGAAAGCCGTGAAGGGCGGCGCCAACCTCTCGATAGCCAGCAACGCGGAGTTTGCCGCGCGACCCGACGGGCTCAAGCCTTTGCAGGAAGCCTATGGCTTTGAGTTCAGCCGCGACAACGTCCGCCGCATGGACAGCGGTCTGACCTATCAGGCGCTCAAGGAGAAACAAGTCGATGTGTCCCTGGTCTTCGCCACTGATGGCCGCGTGCCCGCCTTTGACTTTGTCATCCTGAAAGACGACAAGACCTTCTTTCCGGCCTACGCCATGACGCCGGTGATCCGCAAGCAAACCATGGACGCCAATCCCAAGATTGCACCGCTCCTCAATGCCCTGTCGGCCAAGCTCGATGACAACACGATGGGCAAGCTCAATGCCAGCGTGGACGTCGGCAAAAAAACGATAGAAGCCGTTGCAACCCAGTTCCTCAAGGATGCGGGCCTGAACTGATTTCGCGAAGCAAAGAAGCCATGGATTCGCACGTTCGCATCAAGGCAGGGGTAGCGCAGATCGGCTGCAGGCTGGGCGATCTCCCGCACAACCTGCAGCTTCACCTGCAGCTGGTGGGGCAGGCGCGCAGCGCGGGCGTTGAACTGCTGCTGTTTCCCGAGCTTTCGCTCACCGGTTATGGCCTGGGTCCCCTGGTTCCGGAGGTCGCGCTGGCCTGCCATGCCCCGGCCATTCAGGCGCTGGCGCAGGCGGCGGGTGACATGACCGTGGTGTTTGGTTTTGTAGAGGAGGGGCCGGCCGCCCAGTTTTACAACGCGGCGGCCGCGGTCAGGAACGGCCGGGTCATCCACCTTCACCGCAAGCTGAATTTGCCGAACTACGGCAGGCTCGAAGAAGGCAAGCTGTTTGCCGTGGGCCGGCAAATTGAGACTTTCGATGTGTCACCTCCCTGGACGGCGGGCCTGCTGATCTGCGCCGACCTCTGGAATCCGGCCTTGGTGCAACTGGCGATGTTGCATGGCGCCACCGTTTTGCTGGCACCCATTAATTCCGCACTGGGCGCCGTCAGCGACGAGTTTTCAAACCCCAAGGGCTGGGATTTGGCGGTGCGCTTTTACGCCATGATGTACGGCGTTCCGGTTCTCATGGCCAACCGCGTGGGGGCTGAGGGCGATGCCCGTTTTTGGGGAGGCTCGCGCATCGTTGACCCCTGCGGCGAAATCCTCGCGCAATGCGCGGACGACAGTCCCTGCCTGTTGATGGCTGACCTCGATTACGCCGAAGTGCGGCGTGCACGCTTTCAGCTGCCGACGCTGCGCGACGCCAATCTGCCTCTTGTGCAGCGCGAATTTAACCGGCTGGCCGCACGGCTTGACGGACCCGAATTTAAAAGGACCGATTAAATGAGAGATTTCCTCTTGAACGCGGAAGACAGGACCTTCCGCGGGGAAGCGCGCCGCCTGCTCAGGGCGGAACTGCTGCCGCGCGCAGCCGCTATCGAAGAGCGCGAGGACTGGGACAGCGTCAAGGCGGCGGTTCGCGAGCTTGGCAAGGCCGGCTACCTCAAGCTGATGTTTGCCGACCTTTACAGCGGGCCCCTGCAGCGGCCGGGCCTCACGCACGCGACGATTCTTTCCGAAGAAGCCGCCGCCATCAACTACGCTTTTGACACCACCATAGGCACGGCGCTCTCGTGCGCCTATCCGCTGCACAGGCATGCGAGCCCCCAGGTGCGTGACCGTTACCTGCATGGCATCGTGGAGGGCGAGGAAGTGGGCGCCATCGGCGTCACCGAGGCGGGCGTGGGCTCGGACAGCGCGGGCATGCGAACCCGCATCGAGCTGGATGAGAGCCGCAACGAGTGGGTGATCAACGGATTCAAACGCTATATCTCCAATGCCTCGGTAGCCGACACCTACATCGTCTACGGCATCACATCGGGCGGCGTGCCTGCGCAAAAGGGAATGACTGCACTGGTCGTTCCGCGTTCTGCGCCGGGCATCTCTTACCCGCGCAATTACCACTTTATGGGGCGTCGCGGTTGCGTGGTTGGAGAGGTCGAGTTTCGTGATTGCCGGGTGCCGGCCGACCACTTGCTGGGCGAGCGCGACGGTGGTTTTCGCATTATGTTGGGCATGTTCAATTTCGAGCGGGTCATCCTGGGCGGTTCGGCGCTGGGCGTTGCCAGAAGCGCTTTTGACATCGCCGTGGCCCATGCGCAGACGCGCGAATCCTTCGGGCAGAAGCTTGGCTGCAAGCAACTGATCTGGGACAAGATCGCCGAGATGAGCTGGCGCATCGACGCGGCCGAGCTGCTGACCTACCGGGCCGCCAAGCTGTACGACGAAGGACGCCTGAGCCCGAAGGAATTGATGAAGCCCGCCTCGCAGGCCAAGCTGCTCTCTACGGAGGCGGCCCTTTTTTGCGCGGACCAGACCGTCCAGATTCTGGGCGGCGACGGCCTGACCAAGGAATACGGGCGCGCCGAGCAGATCTACCGCGATGCGCGCGCGCTCACCATCGTCGGCGGGACCAGCGAGATGGTCAAGTACCTGATCGCCAGCGTCGACCTGCCCACCCTCAAGCCCAACCTGTGAATGCTGGAGAGACCGTGATGAACTCCCGATTGACGATAGCGTCCATGGTCATGCGGACCGTCGAAAGACACCCCGACCGTGAGGCCCTTGTTTCCGGCGGCAAGCGCTGGACCTACCTGGCGTGGAACACGCGCATCAACCAGGCCGCCAACGCGCTGGCCGCCCTCGGAATACGTCCCTACGACCGGGTGCTGATTTTTGTTCATTCGGGCGAGGCCAGCGCCACCGCATTTCTGGCCTGCCAGAAACTCGGCGCCATTGCCGTTCCCGTCAACTTCAGGCTGTCGGCGGGAGAGTTGTCGCACATCCTCGGGGACTCGGGCGCACGAGCGCTGGTTTTCGGCGCGGAGCTGTCGGAGGTTGTCTCCCGGGCCACGCAAGGCAACGAAGGCCTGCTCAGGATCCGGGTCGGCAGCACGCCAGATGCCCATGGCACGGCCGCTGCTCATGATTTCGAGGCGCTGATCTCCGCGGCCTCGGCGGACGAGCCGCCTGCCCATGTTCGGCCCGACATGATCTCGGCGCTGGTCTACACCTCGGGCACCACCGGCCGCGCGAAGGGGGTGATCCATACGCACGAAAATGACGTGGCGATCGCCATGAACTGCGCGCTTGAATACCAGCTGGGTGCGGATGACCGGGCGCTTCACATCGCACCGCTCTACCACGTGGGCGGCATGCAGGCCTATTTCACGCCCCACCTGTTTGTTGGCGCCGCCAACATCATCGAGCCGCGTTATTCGGCATCCGGCACGCTGGCGGCCATTGAAGCCGAACGCATCACCAGTCTGTTTGCCGTGCCGACGCAAATCCAGGAGATGCTGTTTCACCCCGACTTCAGGAAGCACGACACCTCCTCGCTGCAAATGATCACCACAGGCGGCGCGGCCATTCCATCGGCCACGATGGAGCGCGTGATGGCGGAGTTCAGCCCGCGGCTTTACAACGGTTACGGCATGACGGAAGCCAGCCTGACCTTGCTGCTCAATCCGCGTGACGCCTTGAGCCGCCTGGGCTCCTGCGGGAAATCCACGCTGGTCAGCCGCACGCGCATCGTCCTCAACGACCCGGTGCGCGACGTGCGTCCCGACGAAACCGTGGCGCCCGGCGAGGTGGGCCAGTTGATCGTCCAGGGTCCGCAAATGACACCTGGCTACTGGAACAACCCGGCCGAGTCGGCGAAGCGCCTTCGCCACGGCTGGCTCTACACCGGCGATCTGTTCCGCTGCGATGAGCAGGGCTACCATTATTTCCAGGGGCGCGCCGACGACATGATCATCTCGGGCGGCGAAAACATCTACCCGCGCGAGGTGGAAGAGGTGTTGCACACTTGCCCGGGCGTGCGGGAAGCGGCGGTGATCGGCCTGCCCGACGATAAGTGGGGCAGCGTGATCAGCGCCTTCATTGTCCGCAGCGACCCGAGCCTGACCCGCGAAGGCATTGACCGCTACTGCAGAGACAGCCAGCAGATGGCGGCCTTCAAGCGTCCCAAGCGCTTTTATTTTGTCGACAGTCTTCCCACCAACCCCAGCGGCAAAGTCATGAAACGTGAACTGGCGACGCTGGCAACTGAGATCGAACCTTCATGACTTCTCCCTTGCTTGTTGCACACCAGGACGGCGTGTGCATCCTGACACTCAATCGCCCCGAAATGCGAAATCCGATTTCCGATGCCGACATGATTGCTGCGCTTGAGGAGGCAGTTGCAGACGTCAACCGCGACCGCTCGGTGCGCGCCGTCATCCTGACGGGGGCGGGCTCGGCCTTTTCCTCCGGTGGCAACGTCAAGCACATGCAGGACCGTGACGGCATGTTTGGCGGCACACCGGCACAGTTGCGGGATGGCTACCGAAACGGCATCCAGCGCATTCCACGCGCGCTGTACCACTGCGAAGTGCCCACCATTGCCGCCGTCAATGGGCCAGCCATCGGCGCCGGCTGCGACCTGGCGCTGATGTGCGACATACGCATCGCCTCGCAGAATGCGCGCTTTGCCGAAAGCTTTGTCAAGGTGGGCATCATTCCGGGGGACGGCGGCGCGTGGCTCCTGCCCAGGGCCATTGGTTTGTCCCGGGCTTGCGAAATGGCTTTTACGGGCGACGCGATTGACGCCGCCACGGCGCTGGCCTGGGGCATGGTCTCGCAGGTGGTCGCGCCTGAGGCGCTGATGGACAGTGCGCTGGCCCTGGCCCGCCGGATCACCGCCAATCCGCCCGATGTGCTGCGCATGACCAAGAAACTCATGCGGGAAGGCCAGCATTTGTCGCTGGAGAGTCTGCTGGAACTGTCGGCCGCCATGCAGGCGCTGGCGCACCACACCAGTGATCATCGGGAGGCGGTTGACGCCATGCTGGCGCGCAGGGCGCCTTCGTTTACGGGGCAATGAGCAATGACGTTATCTGATTTCATTCACCTTACCCGTTATGAGCAGTTGCCGCCCCATGTTCTGGCGCAGGCCAGGCGATGCGTCCTTGATTTGCTGGGCGTCGCCGCGGGTGGCACGCAAACACGGCTGTCGGCCACCATCCGCCATCATGCGGCCGGTCATTTCGGCTGCAGCGGGCAAGGAAAGGGCGCCCGCATGCTGTTTGACGGGCGTCAGGTCAGCCCCGTGGGGGCCGTGCTTGCCGGAGGCATGACGATTGATAGCCTGGATGCCCACGACGGCCATGTGCTGACCAAGGGCCATGTGGGCGTGGCCGTGCTGCCTGCCGTTCTGGCCTTTGCCGATGCCTTGCAGCGCATGGATGGCCGGGAGTTCCTGACGCAAATCGTGATCGGCTATGAAGTCGCCACGCGCGCCGGCATTGCGCTGCACGCCACGGCCTGCGACTACCACACCTCGGGCGCCTGGAACACCATTGCCTGCGCGGCGCTGGGCGCTCGCAACCTGAAGCTTGGGCCGCAGGAAACGCGCGAAGCCCTGGGCATCGCCGAATACCATGGGCCGCGCAGCCAGATGATGCGCTGCGTCGACCATCCGACCATGGTCAAGGACGGGTCCGGCTGGGGTGCAATGGCCGGTGTCAGCGCGGCCTACCTGGCTGCGGACGGCTTTACCGGTGCGCCGGCGCTGACGCTGGAGTCCGGCGAGGTGGCATCGGTCTGGGCAGACCTGGGCGAACGCTGGCTCATACTGGACCAGTATTTCAAACCCTATCCCGTGTGCCGCTGGGCGCAGCCTGCCGTCGAGGCGGCATTGGCGCTGGCACGCACCCACCAGTTGACATCGGACGCGATCCAGTCTGTACAGGTGTGGTCGTTCCACCAAGCCTGCCGCCTGGCCACCCGCTTGCCGAGCACTACCGAGCAGGCCCAGTACAGCTTGCCTTACTCGGTTGCGGCCGCCTTGCGGCACGGCACCTTGGGCGCGGTTGAGGTATCCGGTGCGGCGCTGGCCGACATGGAGACGCGGCGCCTGTCCAGCACCATGGTCCTGCATGAGGAAGCGCTTTATAACCAGCGTTTCCCGGCCGAACGCTGGGCCCATGTGCGCGTGACCTTACGGAACGGAACCGTTCTGGATTCAGAACCCGCCATTGCCAGGGGCAACCCGGAAAACGCGCTGCCTGACAGTGAAATCCATGAAAAATTCATGGCGCTGAGCCAACCGGTGATGGGCGCGGAACGGGCTGTGCAAACGGCTGCCGCGGTTCTTCAGGTTGATCTGGCGGGTAGCAGGCTTGGGGATCTCCTGGATCTCGCGCTGGAGCCTGTGGCCGAGACAGTGGCGGCCTGAAGCCATCCGCAACCGTGGGCCGCAAGGCTCGCAGCTGCCGGCCTGCCATAACGCCATGAGCTCCGCCTTTTATACGCGCATCGCGACACTGCTGACGGGCTTTGCCGTGCTGATTACCGGCAACGGTCAGCTCGGCACGCTGCTTTCGCTGCGGCTTGCATCGCCGGCGTTCTCCCCGATGGCTGTCGGCATTGTGCAATCCGCCTATTACCTGGGATTCATGCTGGGCGCCTTGTCGGCCGGCCATCTGATAGCGCGAATCGGGCACCATCGCGCCTTTTCCGTATTTGCCATTGTGGTGGCGTGTGCCAGCCTGGCGCATGCTTTTCTGGGTGCCTTGGCCACCTGGTTTGTGCTGCGGCTCGTCGCCGGGGTTTGCCTGGCGGGGATTTTTTCCGTGCTGGAAAGCCTGCTCAACACGGCTGCCAGCAACCAGGTCCGGGGCCGCGTGTTTGCCTTCTACATGATGACGACCTACCTGGGGGTGGCCAGTGGCCAGCTCATGCTGAACCTGGCCAGCCCCTCCGGGTACGAACTGTTTGGTCTGGTTGCCGTCTTGTTCTCGGCTTCGCTGCTGCCCATCTTACTGGCGGGGCGGCAAGGTGCTTCGGCGATGCACGGCCGCTTCGGCAACCGGTTCGACCTGAAAGCGGTCGTTGCAACATTACGCATCGGCCCGCTGGGGATGTGCGGGTGCGTGCTGGCAGGTCTGCTGAACAGTTCCTTCTACACCCTCATGCCCGTATTCCTGAAAGCCGTCCATCTTTCGGTCGGCGCATTGTCGGGAGTCATGTTTTCGGCCTTGTTGACGGCACTTGTGTTTCAGTGGCCTGTGGGCGTTTTGTCCGACAGGATGGGCCGCCGCAAAGTACTTTTCCTGGCGTGCCTGGTCGTTGCGGTGATCAGCCTCGCCATGGTGGCCAGCCAGGGAGCAAGCGGCCTTGAATGGCTGGTCTGCCTGTATGCCGCGGTGGCTTTCACGGTCTACCCCCTGTCGGTGGCGCTGATCAATGACCGCATCCCGCCTGACCTGTGCATCCCGGCCAGCGCAGCGGTGCTGCTGCTGTTTTCCGTGGGTGGCTGCGCGGGCCCCGTACTGGCATCGCTGGCCGTGGCTCGGTGGGGGCCATACGGGCTTTTCGGCTTCGCGATTTGCGCCACCGGGGCGCTGGCCGCACTGGTGCTGGCTGTGCTTTTGCGCCCCGGCAAGGGAGGCTTGATGGCTGCAGCCTATGCAGATCCAGCGCGTAGCAGATGTCTTGAACAGGCGAATTGCACGAGTCCCGATCAGGGCATGGCCGAACACGACCGAAAAGTCGATGCCCGCGATGAAGGCCGCGCTGGATCTGTCCGAAACCCCCGAGGGCGAAAACATCCTGTTTGACTATCAGGCCACCGGCCTGACCCTGCGCCGCCACCCCGTGGCCTTGCTGCGGCCGCGCCTGGCCCGGCGCGGGCTGCTCAGCGCCGGCGAGCTGAATGCATTGCCCGATGGGGCGGAAGTGGCGGCCTGCGGCATTGTCACGGTGCGCCAGCAGCCGCAAACCGCCAAGGGCACCGTCTTCGTCACGCTGGAAGACGAGACCGGCCCGGTCAATGTGATTGTGTGGAAGTCTTTGCGCGAGGCGCAGCGCGCCGAGGTGCTGCATGCCCGGCTGCTGGCGGTGTACGGCACCTGGCAGCGCAGTGAAGAAAGCGGAACCGAAAAAGGCTATGGCGCCGTCCGCAACCTGATCGCGCATCGGCTGGAAGACCTCACGCCGCTGCTGGGGCGGCTGGGGACCACCAGCCGCGACTTTCACTAGGCGCCCAGGTCCAAAACCTTCAGCGGTAAGTCGGCGTGCGCTTTTCCAGAAAGGCGGAAATGCCTTCACCGCCATTGCTGTGGTGCAGATTGCGAACAAAGTGGTCGC
>CAZWDK010000060.1:0-10641 GCA_964633095.1 uncultured Polaromonas sp.
GCCACTTGGGGCTGCTGCCGCCGCATTCGCTGCAGGTGTAAATCGTCTTTTCTTTGGCCATTCGTCGAATATTACTGTATAAACAATCAGTATCCGTTATTTGGAGTTCATTGCATGTCCCCAGCGAATGTAAAGGTAAGCACCATGCCGGCATCGGCAGTTACCGCGCTGCGGCTGCACAACCAGAAAATTGCGCGGTCTGCTTTTGAAACACCGGCGCAAGTGCTGGGCTGGCTGGGCGGCATACAGGGGCAGGATTACAGCGGCGCCAAATGGTCACTGGGTTTGCGCTTGCCTGGCAGCACCGATAGCGATATGGAGAAGGCCATCGCCACGGGCGTCATCGTGCGCACCTGGCCCATGCGCGGCACGCTGCATTTTGTGGCGGCAGCAGACGTGCACTGGCTGCTGGCCCTGACGGCACCACGAAACATTGCCGGCCATGCCCGCCGCCACCGGGAACTTCAGCTGGATGAGCAAGTGTTTGGCCGCAGCGCGGAGGTCTTCGCCAAAGCGCTGCAAGGCGGCCAGCAACTCACGCGCGACGAGCTCTATGCCGTGCTGAAAGCCGCCGGAATTCCCGCCGATGGCCAACGCGGTTATCACCTGCTGTGGCGTGCCGCCTCGGACGGGCTGATCTGCTGCGGTCCGCCGCGCGGCAAACAGCACACCTTTGCCCTGCTGGACGAATGGGTCGCCCCGGTCGACCGGTTCACGCCCGATGAACCGCGCGCCGAACTGGCCAGGCGCTACTTCGCCAGCCGCGGCCCCGCCACCTGGAAAGACTATTTGTGGTGGTCGGGTCTGGCAGCGGCGGATGCCAGAGCTGGTTTTGAAATGATCAAGTCCGGCCTGGTGCAGACCAGCGTTGCAGGCAAGGATTACTGGATGGCAGCCGGGCTCACTGACACTGACATGGCAGCGAATGCGGCCGCCCCGCGCGCCGCCTACGCGCTGCCCGGTTTCGACGAGTACCTGCTGGGCTACCAGGAGCGCAGCGCAGTGCTTGACGCACGACATGCGGTCAAAGTCTGCCCCGGCGGCAACGGCATGTTTGCCTCGACCATCATCGTCAACGGCCGCGTCGCTGGCGTGTGGAGCCGCACGAGCCGGAAAGATCTCATCACCCTCTCGCCGCAGCCCTTTGCCGCCTTGGGCACAATGCAGAAACGCCTGTTTACCCAGGCGGTAAAACGCTACAGTGCGTTTCTGGAAAAAACCATCGAAATCCGCTGAATCCTTGTCCTTGACCCCTAGTACTTTGACCCACCTGAAGAGGCACACCATGAATATTTCACGCCGCCATCTCATCCAGTCCTGCGGCGCCGCGGGTCTGCTGGCCAGCATCGGCCACCGGGCCTGGGCCCAGGCGCTGGAAAGCACCAAGGTCATCGCCGGTTTTGCGCCCGGCGGCACCGCCGACATCGTGTCGCGCCGCGTGGCCGACAAGCTGCACCCCGGCTATGCCAGAAGCGCGGTGGTGGAAAACAAGACCGGCGCCGGCGGCCAGATTGCCGTACAGTTCGTCAAAACCGCCGCGCCCGACGGCGCCACCATGCTGCTGACGCCCATGTCCATGCTGGGCATTTACCCACACACCTACAAAAAGCTGCCCTACGACCCGGTGGCCGACCTGACGCCGGTTTCGGCCGCCGCCGTGTTTGACTACGGCTTTGCCGTCGGCCCCATGGTGCCGGCCAGCGTGAAAACGGTGCCCGAGTTCCTGGCTTGGTGCAAGGCCAACCCGACCCTGGCCAACTTCGGCTCGCCGGCTGCCGGCTCGTCGCCGCACTTCATAGGCGCGCTGCTGGGCCGTGCGGCCAATGTGGACCTGCGCCACGTCGCCTTCCGCGGCACACAGCCGGCGGTGCTGGACATGATCGGCGGGCAGATCGCCGCGGTGTCGGGCCCGACCGGCGAATTTACCCAGCATGTGGCGGCCGGCAAATGCCGCCTGCTGTCGACCAGCGGCCCCAAGCGCAGCAAGTTCACGCCCAATACGCCCACGCTGCTTGAGCAGGGCTTCAAGGACATGGCGTTTACCGAATGGTTCGGTTTCTTCCTGCCGGCCAAGGCACCGCAGGATGTGGTGCAGCGCTTGAATGGCAGCATCCGAGCCGCGCTGGCGTCGCAGGACGTGATTGACGGCCTGGCCGTGTCTTACCTGGAAGTCATGCCGACCTCGCCCGCCCAGCTGGCGGCGATGCTCAAGGCCGATACCGAACTCTGGGGCCCGCTGGTCAAGGCCGTGGGTTTCACACCGGAAGGCTAATCTGGGCGTCACGAACTGGTTGCTATCAAATATGGAGCTGGAAACGCCCGCACCTATTTGGCAAACGGCTCATTTTTCTTAAGGACTTGGTGAGTAACAGCATGAAAGTGTGCATATACGGCGCGGGCGCCATTGGCGGCTGGATAGGCAGCGGGCTGGCGCGCGCCGGCTGCAACGTCAGCGTGGTGGCGCGCGGCGCCACGCTGCAGGCCCTGCAATGGCACGGGCTTCGGCTGAACCAGGCGGGCAAGGTTACTTCGCAAGCGGTGGCCTCAAGCGCCGCACCGTCCGATCTGGGCGTGCAGGATCTGGTGGTGCTGGCCGTCAAGGCGCCCGCGCTGCCCGAGGTCGCGCGCCAGATCGCGCCGCTGATAGGCCCCGACACCCTGGTGCTGACCGCCATGAACGGCGTGCCCTGGTGGTTTCTGCAGGGCTTTGGCGGCCCGCTGGCGGGCACGCGCCTGACATCGGTAGACCCCGAGGGGAATCTGGCGCGGGCGATTCCGGCCCGGCACATCGTCGGCTGCGTGGTCCACGCCAGCTGCTCGCTCGATGAGCCGGGCCAGGTGCATCACCACTTCGGCAACAAGCTGATCATCGGCGAGCCTTCGGGCGAAAAAACCGAACGCGTGCAGCAACTCGCCGCGCTGCTGGAAAAAGCCGGCTTCGAAGCCCCGGTGTCCGGGCAGATCCAGCAGGACATCTGGTTCAAGCTCTGGGGCAACATGACCGTCAATCCGGTCAGCGCGCTGACCGGCGCCACCACCGACCTGATCCTGGGCGACCCGCTGGTGCGCGGCTTCATCTCCAGCGTGATGCTGGAAGCCAGGGAAATCGGCGCGCGCATGGGCATCCACATCGCCCAGCAGGCCGAGGACCGGCACGCGGTCACGCTCAAGCTGGGCGCCTTCAAGACCTCCATGCTGCAGGACGTGGAGGCCGGCAAGGCGGTCGAACTGGACGCGCTGGTCACCGTGGTCAGGGAGTTGGGCGCGCTGACGGCGGTGCCGACGCCGTTCACCGATGCGCTGCTGGGGCTGGCGCGGCTGCAGGCGCGGGTGCGCGGGCTCTATTAACCTGCGCTCATAAACCTTTCTTCCGGAGACCACACCATGAAACATATAGGCGTCATAGGCGCATCGGGGCTGATGGGCCACGGCATCGCGCGCAACCTGCTGGCCAAGGGCTTCGCGCTCAGCCTGACCGTTCACCGCAACACCGAGCGCGTGGCCGACCTGCTGGCCGCCGGCGCGAAACAGGCGGCCAGCCCCGCCGAACTCGGCGCCTGCGACGCCGTGGTCATCTGCGTGACCGGCTCGCCGCAGGTGGAAGAAACCCTGCTGGGCCCGAATGGCGTGCTCTCCAAGGCCAAGGCCGGCCTGGTCGTGATCGACACCTCGACCAGCGAGCCCGAATCCACGCGCCGCCTGGGCGCGCTCTGCGCCGAGCGCGGCGCTACCCTGGTCGACGCGCCGCTGGCGCGCACGCCGGTGGAAGCCGAACTCGGCAAGCTCAACACCATGGTGGGCGCCGAGCAGGCGGTGTTCGACAAGATCCACCCGGTGCTGGCGGCCTACTGCGAAAACATCTTCCACGTGGGCGGGCCCAGCGCCGGCCATGTCGTCAAGCTGCTCAACAACTTCATCGCCCAAGCCATCTGCACGGCCACGGCCGAGGCTTTCGCCGTGGGCGCGCTGGCCGGCATCGCGCCGCAAAAGCTGGTCGACGTGGTCTCGGCCGGCGCGGTGAACTCGGGCCTGTTCCAGGCCATGGCCAAGACCCTGGGCGGCGACTTCGCCGGCCTCAAGTTCGAGCTGGACAACGCGCGCAAGGACTTGCGCTACTACACCCACCTGGCCGAAATGGTGAAAGTGCCGTCCCTCGTCGGCGAGGCCGTGCACCAGAGCCTGGTGACGGCCAGCGCGCTGGGCCACGGCAAGGAATTCGTGCCGGCGCTCGTGAAGGCGCAGGAAAAACTCACGGGCGCGAAAATCGCGCCGCAGTGAGGTGAAGGCGAGGCCGGGCTACAGCGGCTTGGCGTAGATCACAAAGCCTGATTTCTCCGCCACCCGGTCGTACAGCCGCATGGCCGTGGCATTGGTCTCGTGGGTCTGCCAATACACCCGGTTGCAGCCCGCGGCCCTGGCCTTGTCATAGACGGCTTCGATCAGCGCCTTGCCGACACCGCGGCCGCGCACCGATTCGGCCGTGAACAGGTCCTGCAGGTAGCAGACCGGCACGATACGGGTGGTGCTGCGATGGAACAGGTAGTGCGTGAGGCCCACGAGCTTGCCGCCGGATTCGGCGACCAGCGCGTGCACCGGCTCATAGGCATCAAAGAAGCGCGACCAGGTCATGGCGGTGATGTCGCCCGCCAGGGCCGTGGGGCCGGAGCGGCCGTAGAAGGTGTTGTAGCCGTCCCAGAGCGAGCGCCAGGCGGCGAAGTCCGACTCCCTGACGGGGCGGATGGTGAGGGCGGAGTCACGGGTCATGGGCGGCACGGCCTCAGGCCTCAAATTCCACGGGCCGGGTGGTGCCGGATTTCTTGCGCACCGCCACCGTGCCGGCCATCTTGTCGTCCCAGCCCTGCTTGCGCAAATCAAAGGCCACCCAGAAGATGCCCAGGAACAGCGGGATGGTGGACACGAAGTAGCCGAGGTCGCGGATCAGCAGCTGTACGGTGCTGGAATTGTTGCCGGTTTTGGCATCCACGATACGGGCGGCAATCGCCATCTTCCCGGGTGTGGCTTGCCGCGCCATCCAGTAGGCGTCGCCATAGATCGCCGTCAGCAGCGGGTACACCAACACGCCGAGGAGCAGGGTGTCGATGATGGACGCCCAGACGCGGATCCAGAAGCCTGCGTATTCCAGTTCTTGCGACACCATGGCACGTCCCCTCGTGGTTAAAAGAATCCAACAAGACCCGGCAGCTGACGGGCGGATTGCCCGCCCGTTCAGCGCTGGCCCTGGTGGCGGATCAGCCTAACCGCCTGCGGCAGCGAGTTGGCCGCGGGAATGAAGTGGTCTATCGTAGCGCCCAGCAACACCGCGCAGGCCAGGGCGCCCAGCATCGGTTTCCAGGTCAGGCGCACGGCGGCCGATACCCAGCCTTCACGCACCACGCGCGCCGCCGCGCGCGCCGACACATAAGAGAAAGCCAGCTCGACCGCGACCGTCAGCAGCACCTCCCAGCCGAAGAAGAGCAGCAGCAAGGCCCCGGCGCCAAAAAACACGGCCGCGCCGATCAGGAAAATCGCCACGACCGGGATGACGACCACGGCACCTTCGTCGGCGCCGCCCAGCGCCTCCATCGCCCCGCCGGCCACGTCGGACAGCCCGCTGCCCGCGTCGGACGCGCCGCCGAAATCGCCGGTCGCGCCGCCACCGCCGAAATCGCCCCCGTGCCCCGACTGGATGGTCGGCAGCCTGGCGCCGCCCCCACCCGAGGGCAAGTTGCCCGGCACATCAACAAAGTATCCCAAGCCGCCGTCCGATGCGCCCGATTCGGCGCGCCGATCCACCAGCATGGCGGCCCAGCCACGCAGGACCCCCAGGTAAGCCAAGTAGCCGGCGCCCAATGTTATGAGGTAGCGCAGCGCCAGCGAGTCCACGCCCATCACCATCTGCAGGTGGGAGACCGCCCACATCATTCCCAAAACCAGGAAACCGATGCAGACGCCGTGCAGCCTGAGGCTGTGGCGCCGGCGCAGTTCGCGCTCCAGCCGGCCCTCGAGCACGCGGACCGAGCGCCAGTTGGAGAGGTTCTTCATTCGACCTGCACCGGCACGCGCGGGGCAAGGGCGCACATCAGCTCGTAGCCCACCGTGTCGGCGGCCTGCGCCACCTCGTCGATGGACAGCAGGGCGCCGCTGGAAGCCTGCCCCCACAAGGTCACCTCCGTCCCCATTCCGGCCTCCGGCACCGGGCTCAGGTCCACCGTGATCATGTCCATGCTGACGCGGCCGACCATGCGGCAGCGCACGCCGTTCACCAGCACCGGCGTGCCGGTGCTGCAGTGGCGCGGGTAGCCGTCGGCATAGCCGCAGGCCACCACGCCTATGCGCAGCGGGCCCTCGGCGCTGAAACTGGAGCCGTAGCCCACCGTGTCGCCGGCCGCCAGCTGCTGCACGCCAATGATGCGGGAGGCCAGCGTCATGGCCGGTTGCAGGCCCCAGTCGGCGGCGCTGTGTTCGGGAAAGTCGGGGGAGCTGCCGTAGACCACGATGCCGGGCCGGACCCAGTCGGAGCGGTCGGCCAGCACCTGGCCATGGCGCAGCACGCCGGCGCTGTTGCTCAGGCTGCGCTCGCCGGGCAGGTCGTGGGTGACGGCGTCAAAGACCGCCAGCTGCTGGGCAATGCCCTTGGGGCCGTCGGCGTCCGAGAAATGCGTCATCAGCGAAATCTCTTCCACCTGCGGCAGGGCATTGAGGCGGGTCCAGGCGGCCCGGTAACGCTCGGGCGCGAAGCCCAGCCGGTTCATGCCCGAGTTCATTTTGAGGAACACGCGGTGCGGCAGCTGGGTCTTGTGCGCGGCCAGCATGTCGATCTGCTCGTTGCAATGGATGGCATGCCAGAGATTCAGGCGCGAGCACAGCTCCAGGTCGCGCGCCTCAAAACAGCCTTCCAGCAGCAGGATGGGGCCGCGCCAGTCGAGGGCGCGCAGGCGCTGCGCCTCGGCCAGATCGAGCAGGGCAAAGCCGTCGGCGCCGCGCAGGCCGGCAAAGGCGCGCTCTATGCCGTGGCCGTAGGCATTGGCCTTGACGATGGCCCAGACCCGCGCGTCGGGCGCGCTGACACGGACACGGTCGAGGTTGTGGGCCAGCGCGGCGGTGTGAATGGTGGCAAGAATGGGACGTGGCATGGCGAAAATAAAGGGTGGAGGGATCGGGGCGGGCCGACATGGGCCCCTTCCATTTAAAACATCTGGTTGAAGGTCTTTGCCGATTCTGACACCAGCCCCCATGCTATAAACCGGAATCGTCCGGAGACATTCACGCTTATCTTGCGGCATCAGACCCGCTGATGCATCCCCTGCAGTGATCCATACAAATTAATGAAGCGCGGTTTTTACACCATCATGGCGGCCCAGTTTTTCAGCTCGCTGGCTGATAACGCGCTATTTGTAGCCGCCGTAGAACTGCTGAAAACCAGTGGCGCACCGAAATGGCAACCGGCCGCGCTGGTGCCCATGTTTGCGCTGTTTTACGTGGTGTTAGCGCCTTTTGTCGGGGCTTTTGCCGATGCCCGGCCCAAGGGCCAGGTCATGTTCATGAGCAACGCGATCAAGGTCGGCGGTTGCCTGATGATGCTGTTTGGCTCGCACCCGCTGCTGGCCTATGCGATTGTCGGACTGGGCGCCGCCGCCTATTCGCCGGCCAAATACGGCATTCTGACCGAGCTGCTGCCGGCCTCGCAACTGGTCAAGGCCAATGGCTGGATCGAGGGGCTGACGATTTCCTCCATCATTCTGGGCGTGCTGCTGGGCGGCCAGCTGCTGAGTCACGCCGTCTCCAGCCTGCTGCTGTCGTTTGACTTTCCCTTGATTGATACCGGCATAGACACCCCGCCCGAAGCGGCGATTACCGTGCTGATACTGCTTTACGCGATCGCCGCCTGGTTCAACACCCGCATCCCGGATACCGGCGTCGAAATGCGGCCCATGCCGCGCAACAAGCTGGAGCTGCTGCCCGATTTCTGGAACTGCAACGCGGCACTGTGGCGCGACAAGCTGGGCCAGATCTCGCTGGCCACGACCACGCTGTTCTGGGGCGTTTCGGGCAATCTGCGCTACATCGTGCTGGCCTGGAGCGCCGCGGCGCTGGGCTACAGCACCTCGCAAGCCTCCTCGCTGGTGGGGGTGGTGGCGATCGGCACGGCGATCGGCGCGGTGCTGGCCTCCATGCGCATGCGGCTGGAGCATGCCACCAGCGTGATGCCGCTGGGCATTGCCATGGGCCTGCTGGTGATGTTGATGAATTTCATCGGCAATGTCTGGGTCGCCGCGCCCTTTCTGATCCTGCTGGGCGGCCTGGGCGGCTTCCTGGTGGTGCCCATGAATGCGCTGCTGCAGCACCGCGGCCACAACCTGATGGGCGCCGGCCGTTCGATTGCGGTGCAAAACTTCAACGAGCAGGCCTGCATCCTGGCGCTGGGCGCGGGCTACAGCCTGTCCACCGGCCTGGGCCTGTCGGCCTTTGGGGCGATAACCGGCTTTGGCCTGGTGGTGGCCGGTTTCATGTGGCTGATCAAGCGCTGGCACAAAAGCAATTGCATCAGGTACAAAGAGCAGATCGACCATTTGATGAGCATCGCCCGCAGCGATAAGTCGCACTGATGCAGGCCGCAGCGACGACGCACGCGGTGACGCAGCGCAAGGCCGTCTCGGCCGCGCTGGCCCTGGTCATCAACGCCTTTGTCTGGGGCGTCTCCTGGTGGCCGCTGCGTGAGCTGCAGGGCCAGGGCCTGCACCCGCTGTGGACGACGACGCTGGTCTACCTGCTGATTTGCAGCGCCCTGCTGGTGCTGCGTCTGGAGGCCTGGCGCGGTTTTCTCAAACACCCCGGATTGTGGTTGCTGGCCGCCTCCTCGGGCCTGACCAATGTCGGCTTCAACTGGGCCGTGACCGTGGGCGATGTGGTGCGCGTGGTGCTGCTGTTTTACCTGATGCCGGCCTGGTCGGTGCTGGTGGCCTGGCTCCTGCTGGGCGAAAAGCCCTCGTCCGCCTCATTGCTGCGCCTGGTGCTGGCCATGGCGGGCGTGCTGATCGTGCTGAAAACACCCGAGTCGCCCTGGCCGCTGCCGCAGGGCAGCGCCGACTGGCTGGCCATCATGGGCGGTTTCTGCTTTGCCGTGACCAATGCCCTGCTGCGCAAACACGGCGAGACGCCCGGCAGCGCCTGCATGGTGGCCATGTTTGGCGGCAGCGGGCTGATGGCGGCCGGTGCCGCGCTGCTGGGGCTGTCGCAGCAGCTGGTGCCCGCCCCGGCGCTGCAGGCGGCCGGCATTCCGGTGGTGCTGGGCTTGAGCCTGGCCTACATGCTCAGCAATGCGGCCCTGCAGTATGGTGCGGCCCGGCTGGCGGCCAGCACGACGGCGATTGTGATGCTGACCGAAATCCTGTTTGCCAGCCTGTCGGCGGCCGCGCTCGGGGCCGCCCAGTTCAATTCGCGCATCCTGCTGGGTGGCAGCCTGATTGTGCTGGCGGCCGTGCTGGCGGCCATGGCCCCTTCAACGCCCGGGCAAAGTGGCGCAAAATCGCATTGAGCCAGTCCAAGACGGTTCAGCGAAAACGCGTCGATTCACTTCAGGAGCCTGTCCATGAGCACTGTTTACGACTTTGAGGCGCGCCAGATCAATGGCCAGGACATCGCCCTGTCCGCCTTCAAGGGCCGGGTCCTGCTGATCGTGAACACCGCCAGCCAATGCGGTTTCACGCCGCAGTTTGGCGGCCTGGAAGAACTGCACAAGAGCTACGCCGGCCAGGGCCTGGCGGTGCTGGGCTTTCCCTGCAACCAGTTTGGCTCGCAGGATCCGGGCAGCGACGGCGAGATCTCCGAGTTCTGCCAGGTCAACTACGGCGTGAGCTTTCCCATGATGTCCAAGATCGACGTCAACGGCCCCACCGCGCACCCGTTGTACCGCTGGCTGTCGTCCGAAGCGCCGGGGCTGCTGGGCAGCAAGGCCATCAAGTGGAATTTCACCAAGTTCCTGGTCGGCCGGGACGGCCGGGTCATCAAGCGCTACGCGCCGCTGGACAAGCCGGCCGAGCTGGCGAAGGACATCGAAGCCGCGCTGGCCGGTTGAAAAAAAGACCTGCAGCCTCATCCATGCGGGCGACAACGCTATTTATTCGATAGCACCCAGGTTGACCCCGCGCAGCGATCAGCCGCTTGCACCCACCTGCCGCAGAAAATCAGCCAGCGTTTTTCCGGCCTCATCGCGAAAACCGGCCTCCTGGCGCTGCACTTCTTCAATGCGGTCTACGCGAAAGCTTCGGAAGGCCTGGCGGGTTTCGCACCAGGCGGCCAGTGTCCATACCTTGCCCCAGAAAAAGCAGCCCAGCGGCCTGATGCTGCGCTGGCTGACTTGGTCCGCCACGTCACGGTAGCGGATGGTCAAGCGGCGGCGTGCCTGCACGGCTTCACGCAAGGTTTGCAAGCGGTGCTGAGTGGCGGGTTCCAGCGCGTAAGCCGGCGCGTAAAGGGCCAGGCTCTCCGCCGCCGCGCGGGTCGGGCCGGACAGCACCGACAGAATTTTCCCCAGCGCCTGCTCGACCTCGCGCGCCAGCGCCGGGTCCAGCCAGGTCTGGGCCAGCCGCGCCCCGGCCACCAGGGCCTTGGCTTCGTCTTCGCTGAACATCAGCGGCGGCA
>CAZWDK010000060.1:10741-13145 GCA_964633095.1 uncultured Polaromonas sp.
CGCGCCCCGGCCACCAGGGCCTTGGCTTCGTCTTCGCTGAACATCAGCGGCGGCAAATCAAAACCGGCCCCGAGCCGGTAGCCCACGCCGGCCTCGCCTTCGATCGGCACGCCCTGGTGCTGCAGATCGGCGACATCGCGGTAGACGGTGCGCTCCGAGACTTCCAGGCGCTGCGCCAGAAACGCCGCCGTGGTCAGGCGGCGGCCGCGGATCAGCTGGACGAGGTGGAAGAGACGGTCGGCGCGGCGCATGGTTTATGGATGATAGAGGAGCCGCTATAGTGCCCATACCGGTTCGCTCTCCCAGCCCCATGAAGCTCACCGTCCTGCCCCTCACGCCCGAGCGCTGGCCTGATCTTGAAGCACTGTTCGCTGCCAAAGGCTGCTCGGTGGCGCGTGGCTGCTGGTGCATGTCTTACCGCCGTAGCGGCGCCCGCGGCCCACTGCCTCCGGGCACCACGGCAGCCCAGGCCAATCGCGCCGATCTCAGGAAGCTTGTCAACACCGGCACCCCGCCCGGCCTGATCGGCTATCGCGGCAAGGTGCCGGTTGGCTGGGTGTCGCTGGGGCCGCGCGAGGACTACGCCAAGCTCAAGCGTTCGCCCGTGATGAAACCGGTCGACGAGTTGCCCGTCTGGTCGGTCATCTGTTTTGTCGTGCCGTCGGAATACCGCGGCCAGGGTGTCGCGCGGGCGCTGCTGGACGGGGCCATCGCTTACGCCAAAAAACAGGGCGCCATGCTGCTGGAGGCCTACCCCGTGGACAAGCCCGGCCGCTCCTATGACGACTTCATGTGGTTCGGCGCCAAGTCCATGTACGACGACGCAGGCTTCAAGGAAGTCGCGCGCCGCAAGCCGCAGCGGCCTGTGGTGCGGCTCAAGCCTGTCTGAGCGGTGCATGGCCTGCAACTACCTCTTTTTCGAACCCACACGGCTACCGCTGGCATCGCATGAATTGGGCGAAACCACGGTGCGCCCGCTGGACAATGCCGGCGCGGTACGGGCCACACTCTCGCGCATGCTTCCAGCCATCGCCTGGGATGGGGGCCAGACCGGCCGCATGCAGGCCGATGAAGGCTGGGTCGAATTTCAGCTGCCGGCCTCCGGGCGCACATTGAGCATGCGCTGCTCGCTGCGGGCGGACTATTCGGCCTTGGTGCAGCGCCTGTGTGACCAGTCCCGGCTGGCTGGCCTTCGACCAGCAACCCATGTGCTTCCAGCCCGGGCGGGCACCAACATCGGCCTGACTCTCGCACCCGGGGCGGTCCGGCGCCCGGCCGAAACACTGGACACAATTTCCAATATGATGGAGAATAAATTCCATCATGACAGAACCCCCTTCCGACCTCAACCAGCGCATCGCCGAACGCGTGCGCGAGCTGCGCGCCGCCAAAGGCCTGTCGCTGGACGCGCTGGCCGCCAAAAGCGGCGTGAGCCGCTCCATGATTTCGCTGATAGAGCGCGGCGAAAGCAGCCCCACCGCCGTGGTGCTGGAAAGGCTGGCCACCGGGCTGGGTGTGATGCTGGCTTCGCTGTTTGATGCGCAGGTACCCCAGGCGCCCGCCAACCCGGTGGCACGGCGCGGCGACCAGCCGCAATGGCAGGACCCGGCCTCGGGCTACCTGCGGCGCAACGTCTCGCCGCCCGGCGTGCCGCAGCCCATGCAGATCGTCGAAGTGCATTTCCCGCCGGACGGGCGCGTGGCCTTTGAGACCGGCGCGCGCGATGCGCGTGTACACCAGCAGGTATGGGTGCTCGAAGGCGCCATTGACATCACGCTGGGCGACGCGCGCCACGCGCTGCGCGAAGGCGACTGCCTGGCCATGCGGCTGGACTGCCCGACCATGTTCCACAACCCGACGCGAAAACCCGCGCGCTATGCGGTGGTGATCGCGACCGAACCCGTATGAACACGATGAACACCGCACCTTGGTCGCTGCGGCGCCTGCATGAGGTGAAGGATGCGCAGATTGCCGAACTCGCCGATGTGCTGGTCGACTGCGTGGAAGGCGACGCCTCGGTGAGTTTTATGCACCCGCTTTCGCGCGAACGCGCCCAGGCCTTCTGGCGCGGCGTGGCCGAGGGCGTTGCGGCGGGCGAACGCGCGCTGCTGGTCGCAGAGGATGGCCAAGGTATTTGCGGCACGGTGCAACTGGTGCTGGCCCAGGCCGAGAACCAGCCGCATCGCGCCGACCTGGCCAAGATGCTGGTGCACCGCCGCAGCCGCCGCCAGGGCCTGGGCGAGGCCTTGATGCGCGCCGCCGAAACCATGGCGCGCGATTGCGGCAAGACACTGCTGGTGCTGGACACCGTCACCGGCGACAACGGAGAACGCCTGTACCAGCGCCTGGGCTGGCAGCGCGTCGGCGTGATTCCCGGCTATGCGCTGCTGCCGCGCGGCGGGCT
>CAZWDK010000060.1:13245-14487 GCA_964633095.1 uncultured Polaromonas sp.
GGGAACAGCTCCCGCGATTGCCCGACAGCCGGAGTGCCGGCCGCTTCGAAACCCAGCGCCGCTTCGTCCGCCCGCATGGCCCGCGCGATCAGGCGCATGTCGTGGTCGCTGACCTCGAACAGGCCAAAACGGAACTTGTAGCCCCAGCGCTGGCGGTTTTCCACAAACTCGAAGCCGTCGAGCAGCGGCAGTATGGACGCCTCCCGCGCGGCCACATAGGCCACGTCGCGCCGCAAGGGCACAAAACCGCCGCCCATGTCGAAGGCATAGGGCTCGCCGGCTTGCACCAGGCCAATGGAAACAAAGCGCTGGAATTTGTCCTTGCTGCCCATGGCCAGCGTGGGCGAGTAATAGGCCACGCGATCGCCCACTGATACACGCTTGAGCGGTGCACACTTGCCGTGGCACACCTGCATGTAGCCGCTGTCCGGCCTCGCGCAGCCGCGCCGCGCATGCTCGGCGCTGGCGACGGCTATCCAGTTTTTGCGGCTCATCGCGGCTCACGCCAGGGCATGCAGGCCGACACGGTTGCCGTCCAGGTCGGTGATGTGCGCGAAAAATCCCAGGCCGGGCGGCAGTGCCTGACGCGGCAACGCGACCTTGCCGCCGGCCTTGACGGCGCGCGCCAGGGCGGCATCCAGCGAAGGCGAGGCGTCCAGGTAAACCAGCGTGCCGCCCGATGCCGGCACTGGCGCGGTGGGGCCGGCCATCAGGGCGCCGCCCACGCCCTCTTCGCCTTCATAGGGAAAGACCGCGCCTTCGGACGGCCCCATGGCTTCGCGGCGCATCTTGCAGCCGAGCACGGCTTCGTAAAAGGCCTGGGCTTTGTTCAGTTCTGTGCTGGGAATTTCAAACCAGCTGACGGCGTTTTTCATGGAAGGCTCCTGTTGGATCAAAGAAGCCTTGATGATGCGGACCTGCTACTGACAACGTGGTGTCAGTAGCGTCTTCCGCGATAACTATGGAGTCAGCGCGTCGTCCAGAACTTCCACCCAATGCCGCACCGGAGTCGTCGTGCCACTCTGCAAATGCGTGATGCAGCCGATGTTGGCCGACACAATCGTTTCCGGCGCCATCTCTGCCAAATTTGCGAGCTTGCGGTCGCGCAGCTGGTAGGCAATGTCCGGATTCAGCACTGAATAGGTACCGGCCGAGCCGCAGCACAAATGCGCTTCATTGCGGGCCACCTGGATGTCAAAGCCCAGCTCGCCCAGATACTTTTCAACGCCGCCACGCAGCTGC
>CAZWDK010000061.1:0-14453 GCA_964633095.1 uncultured Polaromonas sp.
CGGTCAGCAGCCCGTAGTTGACCTGCAGCAGCCCCTTCTTGCCGTCGCGGTTGTGGCCCAGCCTGGCCAGCGGGCAGCTCGTACCCT
This sequence comes from uncultured Polaromonas sp., assembly GCA_964633095.1. GTDB lineage: Bacteria > Pseudomonadota > Gammaproteobacteria > Burkholderiales > Burkholderiaceae_C > Polaromonas. The sequence goes on from CAZWDK010000061.1 coordinate 88, forward strand.
CGAAGTAGCTGGAGCCCAGGTCATACAGCACCAGGCCGCCCTCGCTCAAATGGCGCGCGGCGCGAGCAGGCGCTGGCCGGCTACGAGAAGGCGGTGCTGACGGCCTTTTCCGAAGTCGAGGACCAGCTGGCCGCCCTCGACGAGCTGGCGCGGCAGGGCGTGGAAGTCGAGGCCCAGCGCCTGGCCCTGCAGGAAACGCTGCGCGTGGCCAGCAACCGCTACCGCGAGGGCTATGCCTCCTACCTGGACGAGCTGGACGCGCAGCGCAACCTGTTCAGCGCCGAGCAGAGTGCGCTGCAGCTGCGCGCCGACCAGCTGTCGGCGCAAGTGGCGCTGTACCGCGCACTCGGTGGCGACTGGCAGCCGGACTCCTTGAGCAATAAAGCCTCCAGCCCGCGCTGATCCTGCGCTACAAGCTATTATTTAAATAGCACCTCGGGACTGCACCGCCAATTCACAAAGTGGGCTCGCTCTCCGGCAAGGCCGCCTTCCGGGGCCCCGGCAGCCGGCTGCTGGCCACGCCGCAGACCACGATCAGCACGATGCCCATGAGCGCCCAGCGATCGGGCGCATGGGCAAACACCAGCCAGCCCGCCAGGGTCGCAAACGCAATCTGGAAATAAAGAAAAGGCGTCAGCGTGGCCGGGCTGGCCCGGCCATAACCCAGAATCAACAGGTAATGGCCCAGCGTGCTGAAAACCCCCAGCAGCAACAGCAAGGCCCACAGCCCCGCGCCGCTCGGTGTCGCCCAGGCAAACGGCAGGGCCAGCGAAGCCAGCACGGCGGCCACCAGCCCGGTGCAGAAATGCATGGTGCCGGGGTCGTCATCCCGGGCCAGGTAGCTGGTCAGCAATTGAAACGCGACATTGGCGAGCACCAGCAGCAGCGGAAACACCATGGCCCATTGGAAATCATCGGCGCCAGGCCGGATCACGATCAGCGCGCCGGCAAAACCGCCCGACAGCAGCAGCCAGCGCAGCACCGAGACCCGCTCGCCCAGGGACGCCGCCGACACCGCCGTGATCAGCATGGGCGCCAGCATCAAAATCGCGGTGAACTCACCGACCGGCAGGCTGCGCAGGCTGATGAATGCCAGTGAGCTGGTCAGCGCCAGCAGCAGGCCGCGCAGCAGCTGCAGCCAGGGGTGGCGGGTCTTGAACAGGGCGCGGCCGCGTTGCGGCAACAGCACGCCGCCGGTGAAAAGCGCCTGAAACATGTAGCGCGACCACATGGCCACCACCAGCGGCACCGCAGTGCTGATGTATTTCGCCATGGTGTCCAGCACCGCGACGCAGGCCATGGCCGCGATGACCAGCACAACGCCTTGCCGGGCATGGCCCCGCCGGCTCATGGCCTTGTCACGCGGGGTGCCATTCAGTAACTCAGGCGGGCCACGGACCGCAGAGCCTCGGGCGTGGTCGTACCATAGCCGAAAAACTCAAGGTAGGCCGGGATCTGCTCGAACAGCATGTCAGAGCCCACCTGCACCGCGCAGCCGCGCGCCTGGGCCGCGCGCAAAAAGGCGGTCATCTCGGTCTTCATCACCACCTCGCCCACAAAAGTCGTCGGGGCGATGCGCGAGACATCCATGGGCATGGGGTCGCCATCATTCATGCCCATGGGCGTGGCGTTCACCACCAGCGCATGGCCGGCCGGGTCATTGCTGCCGGTGCCGACCCGCAGCGCCGGGTAATGCTGGCGCAGCCGCGCGCCCAGCGCATGGGCCGACTCGGCGCGGCTGTCGTAAAGGCTGATGGCGGCGATGCCGGCGGCCGCGAGCGATGCCGCGATGGCCGAGCCCACGCCGCCGCTGCCCACCACCAGCACGCTGGCCCCGGCCAGCTGCAGGCCCTTGCGCTGCACACCGCGCACAAAACCCGCACCGTCAAACATGTCGCCGACCAGGCGGCCGTCATCCGTGCGCCGCACCGCGTTGCAGGAACCCGCGATGTGCACCGTGGCCGAGGCCTCGTCGAGCAGGCCCACCGTGCTCACCTTGTGCGGCATGGTGATCAGGGCACCGCGAATGTTGCTGAGCTTGAAGACGGCGCGCAGAAAGTCGGGATAGTGCTCGGCCTGGCAGCCCATGGGCACCACCACCGCGTCTATGCCTTGCTGCTCGAACCAGGGGTTGTAGATCATGGGGGCCTTGAAGGCCTGCGTCGGGTAGCCGATATGGGCAATGAGGGAGGTCGTGCCGCGAATCATGTCGTTCCTTTCCGGTTGGGATGTTGCAGGGCGCTCTACTGCCGGGGCGTTGCCGTCAAGCCTGGCGCGCGGCCTGTACCGCCGAGACGGCGGCGCGCAGGGCCAGCAGATAGCTGTCGACGCCGAAGCCGCAGATCTGGCCGCGCGCGATCTCGGCAAACACCGAGACATGGCGGAAGGCCTCGCGGGCATGGATGTTGGACATGTGCAGCTCGACGATGGGGCAGGTCAGGATGGCCAAGGCGTCGCGGATGCCATAGCTGTAATGAGTCCAGGCGCCGGCATTGATCAGCACGGCGTCCACGCCTTCCTGGTAGCCCTGGTGGATGCGCTCGCACATCTCGCGCTCGCCGTTGGTCTGGAAGCACTCCACTTGCGCTCCCAACTCCTTGCCCAGCGCTGTGAGGCTGGCGTTGATCTCCTCCAGCGTGATGGTGCCGTACTGCGCCGGGTCGCGCTTGCCGAACATGTTGTGGTTGATGCCGTGCAGCATGAGAACTTTCATGAGGATTCCTGTTGTTGGGGGTGGTTGGCGAAGGGGTTTACGGCGCGTTCAGCCGAACCACCTGGCCGCTCCTGGCGGCCTCGGCGATGGCCTCGGTGACGCGCAGGTTCTGCAGGCCGTCGCGCGCGCTGACCAGCGGCTCGGCCTCGCCGCGTATCACGGCGCCGAAATGCTCGAGCTGGTGCTTGAGCGGGTCGTCGCGCACCATGCCGGCGACGCCGACCTCGAACGGTTTCCACCAGGAGCGCTCTTGCGGGCTGGGATAGGTTTTCAGCCGCATGGTCGGCACCGACAGGCTGCCGTTGGTGCCGGTGATGACGTAGCAGTCTTCGTCGTCGTAACTCGGGTAGGCCTTGTTTTCCTGGCTGGTCTGCTCCCAGCTGCGCGGACAGGCGGCGGTGTCGGACAGCATGAAGGTGCCGAGCGCGCCGCTGGCAAAACGCAGGTTGATGGCCACCGTGTCTTCGACCGGGAAGCCGCGCGTGGCGTGCGAGGCAAACGCCTGCACCGCGACGATGTCGCCGCACAGCATGCGCAGGTTGTGCACCTCGTGGATCATATTGAGCAGAATCGGCCCGGCGCCGATTTCGCGGCGCCACGGTGCGTCCGCGTAATAGCTGTCGGGCTTGAAGAAGGTGGCGCTGCCCATCACCGCCACCAGCTTGCCGAGCTGGCCCGAGGCCACGACTGCCCTGGCCTTGGCCATGATGGGGCTGTGGGCACGATGGTGGCCGATCAGCACCTTGGCGCCGGTTTCGTCCACCCGCCTGACCAGTTGCTCCCCTTCGGCCACCGTGGTGGCGATCGGTTTTTCCAGCAGGATGGGCAGCCTCGCCGCGACGCACTGCAGGGCTTGCGGCACGTGCAGCTGGTTCGGCGTGGCCAGGATCAGGCCATCTGGGCGGTCCTGGGCCAGCAGTTCGTCAATGGATTGGTACAAGGGCACGCCGGCCCTGGCGGCCACGTCCGCCGCTGCGGGGGACGGATCGACGATGGCGGAGAGTGTGCAGGAGGGGCTGTTTTGGGCCGCGCCCATGTGGGCTTGGCCGATGTAGCCGGCGCCGGCGACGGCAATGCGGGTTTTGTTCATGGGAAACCTTCTTTCGGGTGATAGGGGGCAGGCCCTGCAGTTCGCAGGGCTTCGCTTCAGGCCGATGCCTTGGCCACCCTCGCGTCGGCAAGGGTTTTCTCCCGCACCCGGTCGTACTCCTGCTTGGGAACGGGAACCGCGTCGGGGTCGCCGAGATCGTTCATGTGGATCCGATAGGTTTCCCTGGCGGTCCAGGCCGCGATCGCCGCGATGATCGTCACGCCCAGGGTGATCGAGCCTATCATCATCGGGATGTTGATCGCGCCGGGCGGCGCCACGGCGACGAACAGCGCCGGAAGCAAGGCGGTGACGAGTGTCCCGAGGTTCTGGGAGATGGCCATCCCCGAGACCCGGGTCCGCGTCGGGAACATCTCGGGGTAGAAGCTCGGGAAAATGGCGTTATAGCCCTGGTAGACGACGCCCCACATCAGCAGCGACATGGCGATTGCCAGCGTCACGTTGTGCATGCTGATGGCGTAGAGGTAGCCGAACGAGAGCAGCCCGGAGGCGAGTGCGCCGACGATGATCGGCGGCCGGCGACCGATCTTGTCCGACAGGTTGCCCACGAACGGGATGACGATCACCGCCACGATGTTGCCCAGCACCGGGATCCACAGGTAGACGTCCTTCTCGAAGCCGATCCCGTAGCCCGGCTGGACCGCGTAGGCCGCGCCGAAGATCGTCGTGACCACCGGAATGACGTTCATCAGCGAGCAGCACATCACCCGCAGCATGTCCCGCCAGCTCTCCGTGATGGCCTGAATGACCGGCGCCTTGGGCAGTTCGCCGTGCTTGCCTTCTTCGGCAAAGGCGGGCGTCTCGTCGACCTCGCGGCGAATGATGTAGCCGGCGACGATGACGATGAAGCTCAGCAGGAAGGGAATGCGCCAGCCCCAGGAGTTGAACGCCTCCGCAGGCATGTAACGTGCCAGCGGCAGGAATACCGCCGCGGCCAGGATCTGGCCCGCCTGCACACCCTGCAGCGTGAAGCTGGAGAAGAAGCCGCGCCGGCCGAAGGGCGCGTGCTCCAGGATCATCGAACTGGCGCCGGAGATCTCGCCGGCCACCGCAAATCCCTGGATCAGCCGCAGCACGACGAGCAGCGCGGGCGCAAGCAGACCGACCTGGTCATAGGTGGGCAGCAGCCCGACGGCCACGGTCGAGAAGCCCATCAGGAACATGCACACGATCAGCACCATCTTGCGGCCGTGGGTGTCGCCCCAGTGCCCGAGGAAGAAGGCGCCGATGGGCCGCGCGACGTAGCCCACGCCGTAGGTCGCCAGCGAGGCGATGATGGCGACCTTGGGGTCGGTCTTGGGAAAGAAGATCTGCGGGAAGATCAGCGACGCCGCGGTGGCGTAGATGAAGAAGTCGTAGTACTCCAGCGCCGAGCCGATCCAGCCGCTGGCGGTCGCCTTCCTGGTCTGGTGCCTGGCGTGGGGCTCATGTTCCAGAGTGTCAGCCATTGATGTCTCCAATAGAGGTTGATCGAGTCGAGGAGGCATGCTGAAATTTGATGCTCAAGCGCGCCAGGTCACAGCGCCCAGCCCGCCTTCCCCCAAAAGAGCAACGGTCGATTAACTTTTGAAGCATGAACATGTCTCCTGAAAAAGAGTTCGACCCGTAATGTACGAACTAGTTAGTTTTATTGGAATCAGCAAAAACCCTAACCAGGGCGGCAGCCCGGTCAGCCGGAAATCGGGCGGCTTACTTTCGCACGAAGCGCACGATCATCTCGATGATGCTGTCGCGGCGGGCGCTGACCGCCGCGGGGGAATGGGCATCCTGTTTGAAGATCAGGCCGAATGTGTACTGGTTGGAGACGTTGAAGAACGTCAGCGCCGAGATCGACGCGTGAATGGCCACCGGGTCCAGCCCGGCGCGAAATACGCCCGCCGCCACACCCCGCTCGTACAGGCTTCGAATCGCCTGGATCGCCGGGACATTGAGCTCCTGAATGATTTTGCTCTGCGCCAGGTAGGCGCCGCGCTCCATGTTCTCCGACATCACCAGCCGGATGTAGTCCGGGTTGCCCTTGTGGTGGTCGAAGGTGAAGGCGGCAAGCCGGCGCAGCGCGTCCTCGGGCGGCAGGTCGTCCAGATGCAGGTCCGCCTCGATGTTGCGCATGCGCCGGTAGGCCTCCTCCAGCACAGCGATGTACAGGCCTTCCTTGCTGCCGAAGTAGTAGTAAATCATGCGCTTGCTGGTGCGCGTGGCGGCCGCAATCTCGTCGATGCGCGCGCCGCTGAGGCCCTTGCTGGCGAACTCCGCCGTCGCCACTTGCAGAATCCCGGCCATGGTGCGGGCCGGGTCGTTGGTGCGGCTGGTCTCCCGCGGCGCGGCCTGGGACGCCGGCCTCGCCTTGCGCACGGCATGGGTGGAATGTACTGACTCGTTCATTCCAGCAGTATAGGAGGCTGCGGCATGACATGGCGTGGCCGTGCGGTAGGTGGGGGATGCTGGACCCGCAGGAGTTCAGGCCAGCGGCACGGTCAGCTTGTCGATCACCGCGCGGGTATCCGGCCGTACGCCGCGCCACCAGGCAAAGGCTTCGGCGGCCTGCTCGGCCAGCATGCCGACGCCGTCGGCCAGGCGCCGCACGCCGGCGTTCTGCGCCAGGCGCAGGAAGGGCGTCAGGCCCTTGCCGTAGGCCAGCTCGTAGGCGAGGCAGCCCTCGGCAAACACGGTGGCCGGCACCGGGGGCAGCTCGGCGCGCAGGCTGGCCGAGGTGGCGTTGAACACCACGTCGAACTGCCGCAGCGTCGGCGCAATCGGCTTTTCCAGCCACATGGGCAGACCGGCTTCGATACACGCCATCGCATGCGGCACAGGCAACTGGTTGGGCGTGGCCAGGATCACACCCTCGGGACGGTCCCTGGCGAACAGTTCGGCCAGCGAGGCGAAGAGCGGCACGCCAGCCCGGGCGGCAATCCCCACTGCGGCCGATGCGGGGTCGACGATAGCGGAAAGGGTACAGCTGGGGCTCTTTTGGGCCACGCCCATGTGGGCCTGGCCGATGTAGCCGGCGCCGGCAACGGCGATACGGGTTTTTGACATTTGACTCCTGGGGAAATGGGCTTGCAAAGCTGGCAGGAAAGTGCCACGCGTGACGAAAGGCGCGGGCGTTCAGTGCCCCAGGATGTCGCCAAGGAATGCCCGGGTGCGTTCGTGCTTCGGGTTTTGGAAGAATTGCTGAGGCGGTCCTTCCTCGACGATCTCGCCACCCGCCATGAAAATGACCCGGTCCGCGACGGCGCGCGCAAACCCCATTTCATGCGTCACGCAAATCATGGTCATGCCGTCGTTCGCAAGCCCGACCATGACGTCCAGCACCTCTTTCACCATCTCGGGGTCGAGGGCGGAGGTCGGCTCATCGAACAGCATGACTTTGGGCTCCATGCACAGCGCACGCGCGATGGCCACCCGCTGCTGCTGGCCACCGGACAGTTGCGCGGGATACTTGTCCGCTTGATCCAGGATTCGCACGCGCTCGAGAAGGCGTCGCGCAGTGGCTTCGGCTTGCGCCTTTGGCAGCTTGCGTGTGTTCAAAGGTGACAGGGTGCAATTTTCCAGGACGGTCAGGTGGGGAAAAAGATTGAACTGCTGAAACACCATGCCGACTTCTGCCCTGACGGCGCTTATCGTCTTTGAATCGTTAGTCAACGGAATGCCATCGACCAGAATGCGCCCTTTTGAATAGCTTTCCAAATGATTGATGCAGCGAATCAGCGTGGATTTTCCGGACCCGGAAGGTCCGCACAGGACGATTTTTTCGCCTGAGCGAACCGACAGATTGATATCGGTCAGGGCCTGATACTGACCGTACCATTTATCGACGTGTTCCATTGCGATCATTGGTGCGGCCGCATCGGCGGTTGTGCTGTTGGTTTGACTCATGGCCCTGACTCTCTCTTTGGATGGTTCGAATTATTTGGCGACGAAGGGAACGCCTTCAACGCTCGCAGGGAAATTCACAAAGCTTGACCCCATCCACTTCTGTTGAACTTTCTCCAGCTCACCGCTGGCCTTGACCTTGTCAATAAAGCTGTTCAACGCGACGTTCAGCTCCTTGTCTTCAAGGCGCGAGCATGCGCCGTTGTAGAGCTTGGTGAACTCGAGCTTGTTCTCGTAGGTGTCCGGCTTGGCTTCACTGAGCCGCTTGACGTAGAACACGTTGCCACCGACAGCCTGCACTTGTCCAGACAGGAGCGCCTGGATGGTCGCGGCATCATTGTCGAAACGGCGGATCGTCGTGCCGGCCGGTGCATGCTTTGTCACATCCGCGTCTTGTGAACTCGCGCGCGGAACGCCGATGACAAGTTTGGCCAAATCGGCGTCACTCTTGACGGCCGTGTTCTTCGCGGCCACGAGATAGATGCTGTTGGCAACATAGGGCTCGCTGTACTGAACTGCCTTGGCGCGGTCCGGCAGCATCGCCATGGTTGCGAAAAGCACATCGACGCGACCGGATGTCAGCGCGGGAATGCGGTTGGCAACTTCCAGACCAACAAACTCAACTTGTACGCCAAGTTCTTTGGCGAAGAGCTTGCCCATGTCCGCATCGATACCGTCTGCGTTGCCGCTTGTGGCATCCACAAAACCCCAGGGCGGGTTGGCCGCCTGGATACCGACCACGAGCTTGCCTTTGCTCTTGATTTCAGCAGGTGTGATGGCCGAAGCAGGACCGGCAAGGAGTGCGGATGCAGCGACCAGCGTGGCGGCAGCGCCCAACAGTACGCGACGGCGATTCAGGAATTTGCTTATGTTTTTCATTTCAGTTGTCTCCAGGTTTTACGTTCAGGGTGAAGAAAGGGTGAGATTGAGTTGTTTGCGTCGGACGATCACCGGGCGGCCGTGGCAAGTTTTTGTTCGAGTCGCGATCCATAGAGCGATAGCGGCCAGCACATGGCGAAGTACAGTGCGCCCACGATCCCATAGACCACCAGTGGTTGAAAAGTCTGGTTGGAAACAACGCTCCCGTTGCGGGCAAGCTCTGCGAAACCCACGATGGCTGCCAGCGATGTGCCCTTGATCAGTTGCACAAAGAATCCGATGGTCGCCGGGAGGGAGATGCGAATCGCCTGGGGAAGTACGACCTTTCGCATGCGCGTCACATAATTAATTCCCAGTACATCCGCGGCCTCTGTCTGGCCTTTGGGCACAGCCTCGATGGAGCCCCGCCATATTTCGCCGAGGAAGGCACTCGCATGCAGTGTGAATCCGATGGCGACGGACACCCATGCATCGAGCTTGAGGCCCACCAGCGCCAGTCCGTAGTAAATCACAAACAACTGCATCAGCAGCGGTGTTCCCTGAAAGACCGCGATGTAGCCGCCGGTCACGCGCCTGAGCACGGGAATGTGCGATGTGCGAGCAAGTGCAATCACCAGGCCGGCAATTGCGCCAAGGACCAGTCCGATGACCGACAAGGCGATCGTCCATTGAGCGCCCTTCCATAAAAAGAGCAATTCCGGGATAGTCATTGCGTGCATTTATTTCACCGGATAGCTAAAGACGCGTTTCGCAATGGCGCCAAATCCAGTCAGCATCAACGTCGAAATCGCGAGATAAAGAAGGGTCACTGCGCCATACACCTCGAAGCTCTTGAATGAGTCGGACTCGATGCGCTGGGCCACCGATGTCAATTCATAAGCCGAGATCGCCGAAGCAATACTGGTTGTGAGCGTGAGCAGAATGAACTGGCTGACCAGGGATGGGAATATGGCGCGTAGCGCCGGTTTGATCACGATCAGACGAAAGACTTGCAGCTTGTGCAACCCGAGTGCAAGTCCGGCTTCGATTTGACCTTTGTTGATGGCTTGTACGCCACCGCGGATGATCTCGATCGCGTAAGCACCGCCATTGACGCCCAGGGCGATGATGGCTGTCGGCGTAGGGTCCAGCTTGACGCCTGCGATCGGGAGCGCAAAGAAGATGAAGTAAATCTGCACCAGAAACGGCGTGTTGCGGATCACCTCCACAAAGGCCATCACGACCCAGCGAACCGGCGCGATATGCGAATCCCGCAACACCACGCCGACTACGCCAATGATGGTTGCAAGCAACATACCGGCAAGTGCAAGCCCCAGTGTGCCCGCGCATCCCCACAACAGATCGGGAAACCCTGCAATGACAGGAGCGAAGTCGACTTTGTAATTCATGGGAACTCTGACTTCAAAGTTAGACCAGCGGCACGGTCAGCTTGTCGATCACCGCGCGGGTATCCGGCCGTACGCCGCGCCACCAGGCAAAGGCTTCGGCGGCCTGCTCGGCCAGCATGCCGACGCCGTCGGCCAGGCGCCGCACGCCGGCGTTCTGCGCCAGGCGCAGGAAGGGCGTCAGGCCCTTGCCGTAGGCCAGCTCGTAGGCGAGGCAGCCCTCGGCAAACACGGTGGCCGGCACCGGGGGCAGCTCGGCGCGCAGGCTGGCCGAGGTGGCGTTGAACACCACGTCGAACTGCCGGCCGGCGAGCTCGGCATAGCCGCCGCCGCTGACCGGGCCGTGGCCGGCCAATTCGGACGCCAGCGCCCGGGCCTTGTCCACCGTGCGGTTGGCAATCGCCAGGTGCGCGGGCTTCTGCGCCAGAAAGGGCAACAGCGCGCCGCGCGCCGCGCCGCCGGCGCCCAGCAGCAGCACGCGCTTGCCAGCGAGCGGACAGCCGAGGTTGTGCGTGACGTCGCGCACCAGGCCCACGCCGTCGAAGTTCTCGGCGAAGGCGCGGTCGCCTTCGAACTTCATGGCGTTGACCGCGCCGGCCAGGCGGGCGCGTTCCGACAGGTCGGTGGCGTAGCCAAAGGCGTCGAGCTTGAACGGCGCGGTGATGTTCATGCCGCGGCCGCCGCTGGCGCGGAACGCGTCCACGGTGGGAGCGAACTGCCCCAGCCGGCCTTCGATGGCCGTGTAGGCGATGTCCTGCCCCGTGGCCTGGGCGAACATGCCGTGGATCAGCGGCGACTTGGTGTGGGCTATGGGGTTGCCGATGACGGCGTATTGGTCGGTCATGTGAGTCTCCATCTGCTTAAGCGCTGTACAGCACGCCGTCGGCCTGCATGGACGCGATCGCATCGTCGCTGAACCCCAGGCTGGCGGCGATTTCAGCGTTGTGCTGGCCGAGATCCGGCGCCACCTGGGTGACGGTGGTGTCGCAACCCGAGAAATGGAAGGGCAGGTTGGGCAGGCGGATCTTGCCCAGCGCCGGGTGGTCCTGCTCGATCACCATGCCGCGGGCCTGGATCTGTGGATCGGCCAGCACCTCGTCGATGCGCTGCACCTTGGCGCAAGGCACGTCGATGGCGTCCAGTGCCTTCAGCACGTCGGCCACGGCGCGCTGCGCCACCCAGGTCTTCACGATGGGCAGGATGTCCAGCCGGTTCGCGTTGCGGCCGGCCGTGGCGTGAAAGCGCGTGTCGGCGCCGAAGCCGGCCGGGCCGCCGGTCTGCTCGACCAGCGCCGCAAAGCGCTTCCAGGCGTCGTCCACCTGGGCCGCGATGACCAGATCGCCGTCCTTGGCGCGGAACACGCCGTAGAGCGTGGATTGGGGCATGTCGTGGCCGGTCTGCACCGGCACTTCCTTGCCGTCCGAGAGGGTGTAGCTCTGCACAGCGTATTCGTGCATGGACACCAGCGTGTCGTACAGCGCCAGGTCGATGTGCTGGCCCTTGCCGGACTTGACCCGGCCCAGCAGCGCTGCGTTGATGGCCGCCACGGCGTGGATGCCGGTGTACATGTCGCCCAGGGAGATGCGCAACAGCGGGGGCGCCTCGCCCGGCGTGCCCACCATCTGCATGATGCCGCTCTTGGCTTCGGCGATCAGGCCGAAGCCGGCGCGGTGTGCGTCGGGGCCCGTGTGGCCGTAGGCCGAGATCGAGCAGTACACCAGGCCCGGGTTGCGGGCGGCCAGTTCCTGGTAGCCCAGCCCCAGCTTGCCCAGCGCGCCGGGGCGGTAGTTCTCGACAAACACATCGGCGCTGTCCACCAGCTTTTGCAGCAGCTCCCGGCCGCGCGGATCCTTGATGTTGACGCACAGGCCTTTCTTGCCCATGTTCTGCTGCAGGAAGTAGCCGCTGTGGTTGCCGACGAACCAGGCGTGCTGGCGCCCGGCGTCGCCTGTGCCGGGGCGTTCGACCTTGATGACTTCGGCGCCCAGAGCCGCCAGGCAGCGGCCCACATAGGGGCCGGCCAGGAAGTGGCTGTAATCGATGACGCGGATGCCGGCGAGTGGAAGCGCCCCCACGCTTGTGGCTACGCCGCTCTTCGAGAGCGCTTCGCGTACTGCGCTGCCCCCCGAGGGGGCGTTCGCACCTTGGGACGGCCCGGCGGCGCTCATGGCTTGGGTAGTCATGGGAACGCCTTTCTCAGTAAGTGCCGGGCCGGCGCGGCACCATCAGCCGGTGCTCGCCCTTCTGGACCACTTCGCCATGCTGATTGATAAGTTCGGTCGGCAGCACCACGATGCCCCAGCCGGGCCTGCTTTTGGAGGGCCGCATGCTGGCCACATGGAACTTCACATGCAGCGTGTCGTTGATCTTGATCGGCAGCAGGAAGTCCCAGGTCCAGCCCAGCGACATGCCGGGCAGAAAGCGGTATTCGCTCTGCGTTTTCAGGCCGTCGGCGACCGACTGGCCCATCAGGCCGTGCGCTACGCGCTGGCCGAAGTGGCTCTTGCGCGCGTATTCCTCGTCCACGTGCACGGGCGTGAAGTCGCCCGTGAGTTCGGCGTAGGCGTCAATGCGCTCGGCGGTAACCAGGTAGCTCGGGCTGGCGCACTCGTCGCCGACCTGGGCGTCGTCCCAGTATTTTTCAGGGCTGGTGAATTGGATGTCGGGTTTGGGCATGGGGGTGTTCTTTCAGCCAGTCAAGGCAAACGATTCAAGCTAGCCGCGCGGCTTGACGGCGAGGGCTTCGGCCACGCTGTTGCCGCGGGCCTGGATCAGCTCGATGGCCAGGCCATCAGGCAACTGCAGCCAGTTGCGGCCTGGCGGCAGGGCCTTGACGCCCCAGCCTTGGGCCGCATTCAGGGCGCCTTCCAGGTCGGCCACCATGATGCCGAGGTGGGCCAGCCAGCCCGCGTCATTGCTGGGCGGCGCCTCGAAGCCGGGCGTGCTCATCAGCTGCATGCCGCCTATCGTCCAGTACTGGCGGGGCGCGTCGGCGGGGCCGTCGATTTCGCGCACCGTCATGCCCAGCACCTCGCGGAAAAACCGGATGTGCCAGTGAATGTCTTTGACGCGCACGGCGACATGTTCAACATAGGATTGGTTGGAAGAGGTCATGGTTTTCAGTCCTGAAATTCAGCGGGCCAGGCCCAGCTCGATACCCTTGATGCAGGCCAGCAGGGCCTGGTTGACGGGCGTCGGCACGCCGCACTTGCCGCCCTGGCGCACGACGGCGCCATTGATGTAATCGACCTCGGTGACGGCGCCTTTTTCCAGGCTTTGCAGCATGGACGCCTTGAACTCGGGGGGCAGGCCTTCGGCCGCCTTGACCCAGGCGTGACGCGGCTCGGTGGTGTTCAGCCGGATGCCGCTGGCCTGGGCGACGGCCATGGCCTCGGCCACGGCGGCCACGGCGCAAGCCCCCACTTCGGGCACCTGGTACAGGCCGCCGTATGGCAGACGGGTGATGCCGCTCAGGGCGCCGGTGGCCACGTTGACCAGCAGCTTGTCCCACATGGCGCCCAGGATGTTGTCGCTGACCGTGGTCTGCAGGCCGGCGCCGTTGAAGGCTTCGGCAATGGCGCGTGCGCGCTTGCTGATGGTGCCCGTGAGTTCGCCAATATCAGTCGGCTTGCCGCGTGTGCCCACGATCACATGGCCAGTCGCCAGCTGCGTGCCGCCGACATAGGTCTTGCCGGCCAGCACGCGCTGGCGGCCCACGATCTCGGCCAGGATGTCCTCGTGGCCCAGGCCGTTTTGCAGCGACAGCACCAGCGTGTCGGGGCCTACCAGCGAAACAGCGTCCTGCATGGCCTGGCGGGTATCGAAGGACTTGACCAACACGATCACCAGGTCCACCGCCCCCGTGGCCGGACTCACACCCTGGGCGGACGTAGCGGCGCGGACGGACACGGTGCGGTCTACCCCGTCATCGCGCAGGATCAGCCCCCGGCTGTTCATGGCGTCTACCTGCGCGGCATTGCGGTTGATCAGCCAGACCTCGTGGCCGGCCTCGGTCAGCACGCCGCCTATGGCACAACCTAGTGCGCCGGCGCCCAGAACACATATCTTCACAGCAAACTCCTTCGTGATCAGGAGCGGATTCTGGGCGGCCCATTCCATGCCGTCCATGCAATGAAGACAATACATACCATTGCGCATCACAATAAAGCTATGGACAAAGACCTGGATTTGCTGGACATCAAGCTGCTGCGGCTGCTGGACCGGCTCTATGCCACCCACAGCGTCACGCGCTCGGCCGAGGCCCTGGGCCAGAGCCAGCCCACCGTCAGCATCTGGCTGGCGCGCCTGCGCAAGCAGCTCGGCGACCCGCTGTTTGTGCGCACGGCGGGCGGCATGCTGCCCACGCCGCGCACCGATGCGCTGATCGGCACCGTGCGCGAGGTGC
>CAZWDK010000062.1:0-14368 GCA_964633095.1 uncultured Polaromonas sp.
TAGGGCGGGTAAAACAAGTCACCGCGCGCCCACCTGGACTGCACCAGTACCGGCTTTTGCTGTGTCAGCCGCAAAAAGCCCGCCTCTCCGTGGTACGAGCCCCAGCCACTCTCGCCCACGCCGCCAAAAGGCAGGTTTTCGTGGGCAATGTGCATCAGCGTGTCGTTGACCGTCACGCCGCCGCTCACGGTGCGCGCCAGCACCTGCTCGCGCGCGGCCTTGTTGCTGCCAAACCAGTACAGCGCCAGCGGCCGGGGTCTGGCGTTGATGTGTTCAATCGCCTCATCCAGCGCGTCATAGGACAGCACCGGCAGGATGGGGCCAAAGATTTCTTCGCTCAGCAGTTTCGAATTGGCCGGCGCGCCGAACACCAGCACCGGAGCCATTTGCCTTGAAGTGCCCGCAGCCGCCGTCGCGCCGTGGCCCAGCACCTGCAAACGGGCGCCCTGCGCTGAAGCCTGTGCCAGCAGCGCCTGCAGGCGCTCATGGTGGCGCGGACTGATGATGGCGGCGTAGTCGGGGTTGCCGTCAAGGGTGGGGAACAGCTGGGCAACGGCCCGGGCGAAAGCCTCGCCAAACGCCGCCTCGCGGCCCCGGGGCAGCAGCACATAGTCGGGCGCAATGCAGGTCTGCCCGGCGTTCAGCAGCTTGCCGTGGGCAATCTTGATGGCGGCGCTGTCCAGGTCACACGAGGCGTCAATGACGCAGGGCGACTTGCCGCCCAGCTCCAGCGTGGTCGGCGTCAGGTTGGCTGCGGCCGCCTGGGCCACCTTGCGGCCCACGGCGGTGGATCCGGTAAAAAACAGGTGGTCAAACGGCAGGCTGGCGAATTCGCTGGCCAGCGCACCATCGCCCTGCACCACGCACAGCTCGTCGGCTGCAAACACCTGGCCGATCAACTCGGCCAGCAAGGCCGAGGTCTGCGGCGTCAGCTCGCTGGGTTTGAGCATCACCCGGTTGCCGGCCGCCAGCGCCGTGATGACAGGGCCCAGCGACAGCTGCAACGGGTAGTTCCAGGGCGACACCACGCCCACCACCCCCAGCGGCTGGCGCTGCAAATAGGCGCGGGAAGGCAGCAGGTACAACGGGGTGCCGACCTTCTGCGGCTTCATCCATTTGGGCAGGTTTTTCAGCGTGCTGGCCAGCAGCGTGCGCAGCACAAACAGGTCGGCAATTTCGGTCAACTGCGCCGAGCGCACGCCAAAATCGGCATTGACGGCCTGCGCCAGCGCGCCGCCGTGCTGCTCCAGCAAGGCCTTGATGCGCAGCACGCGGTCGCGGCGCAGCGCCAGCGGCACCTCGACCTGGGCCCGGCTGGCCTGGTGCTGGGCCTCAAACAGGAGGCGAAGGCTGGCGAGCGGCGTGATGGCGGGTGTGGATGAAGTCATCGGGCGATGATAGAGGCGCTTGTGCTGGCGCGTTAGGGGTTTGACTCCAGGTCTGGCCGGCTTGTCCACAGACCGGCGCGACCAACCCGAGGCCGTCCACGAGAACACCGGTCGCTATCAAACAAGTAGCTGCTTGCGCCCGTCACCATTGGGCTGCAGGCCAATTTCACGATTAAATCAGCCTGTGCACGCGGTTCTGGCAGGCCGTGCCGCGCCATGCGTCAGCCGCAAACGATAATCACCGTCGATTGCAAATTGACAACGATAAAAACCATGAGCGACCGCGATATTTTTTCCGAACTGCTTGAAGGCTTTGCCGCCATGCAGGCGCACAGAGAGGCCAAATTAAACCAGTACTTCGCCAGGCAGGAAGCCAAGCCTGCGGCCGCTCCGGCAAAACCCGAGCCACAGCAAGGCCCCCAGGACGTTTCGCCGCGCTCCAGCTGAGCTGCCGAAGCGTTCTGGGGCGAAAAAAGCGCGCACCCGCCCCTTCGACAGCCGGTTTTTCAAGGCGCAGGCGCAGCTCGGTCGCTCGCATATTTGTACATTAGAGTGCCTTACCCTGGGTGCAAGCCATGTTGCACGGGCCCGCCCACAGCCATTCATCACGCCAAGCAAAGGACTTCCGATGAGAACCGACGCCACCAAACGCTTCCACCCCCGACCCCTGGCCTTGGCCGCCGCGCTGTTTCTGGCGGCCTGCAGCGGGGCCAGCAGCGAAGAGGTGGGCGCGGTCGACACCGTGTTCAAGTGGGTGGGCCCGGACCACAAGATCGTGGTCGATGCCTATGACGACCCCAAGGTCAGCGGCGTGACCTGCTATGTCTCGCGCGCCAAGACGGGCGGCATCAAGGGCGCGCTTGGCCTGGCCGAGGACAAGGCGGAGGCCTCGATCGCTTGCCGCCAGACCGGCGTCATCAGCTTTGCAGGCAAGCCCATTGAAAAGCAGGAAGAGATGTTCAGCGAACGGATTTCGCTGGTCTTCAAAAAGCTGCGGGTCGTGCGCATGGTGGATGTCAAACGCAACACCCTGGTCTACCTGACCTACTCCGACCGCGTGATTGAAGGCTCGCCGCAAAACAGCGTGACCGCCGTGCCGGTGCCTGCGGGGACGGTGATTCCGGTGAAGTGAGCCCATCTTGAACGGGGGTTGAGCGGCGGCTGAAGGGCTTACCGCCGGCGCCATGGCAAAGCCCGGGAACTCACGCAAATTTCCTGCGCCGCGCTTGCCAATTTCGGCCTATCGTCTGTCCTGACATGCATTTCCTTTTAAAGGTCTTTCATGGAATACAAGGATTACTACAAGATCATGGGGCTCGCGCGCGACGCGACGCCGGACGACGTCAAGCGTGCCTACCGCAAACTGGCACGCAAATACCATCCCGACGTCAGCAAGGACAAAGATGCCGAAGTGCGCTTCAAGGAAATCTCTGAGGCGAACCAGGTGCTCAGCGACCCTGAAAAGCGTGCAGCCTACGACCAGCTGGGCGCCAACTGGCAAGCCGGGCAGGACTTCCGGCCACCGCCCGGATGGAGCACGCGGCGAACATTCACCGACATGGACTTTGGAGAAAACGCGGGCTTTGAGCACAGCGATTTTTTTGAATCCATTTTTCACGGCATGCAAGGCGGTGCTTCGCGCCGCGCTGGCCGGACTTACTTCGACATGCCGGGCCAGGACCAGCATGCCAAGATCCAGATCAACATCGAGGACTCCTACCAAGGTGGCACACGCACGCTGACACTGCGCGTGCCCGAGGCAGCCAGCACAGGCCGCGGCCGCATGCAGGAGCGCACCATCGAGTTTGCGATTCCCAAGGGCATACGCGTGGGCCAGCACATACGCCTGGCCGGCCAGGGCGCGCCGGGCATGGGCCGGGGCAGCGCCGGTGACCTGTACCTGGATGTGGAGTTTTTGCCGCACCGGCTTTACCGCGCCGACGGGCACGATGTCTACATGGACTTGCCCGTGTCGCCGTGGGAAGCCGCGCTGGGTGCCGAGGTGCAGGTGCCCACGCCCGCCGGCCACGTCATGCTCAAAATTCCGGCCGGCTCGTCCACCGGGCGCAAGCTGCGGCTCAAGGGACGCGGCCTTCCGGCCTCATCGGGCGCAAAAACGCCGGGCGATTTTTACTTTGTGCTGCAGGTCGTCCTGCCCGAGGCCCACACCGACACCGCGAAAAAAGCCTACCTGGACATGGCCGCGGCCTTCAAGGCATTCAATCCGCGCGCCACCCTGGAATCTGGAGGCAAGGCATGAAACCCATTCCGTTCAAACCCGGATCATCGGTTTTATTCTGGAGGATCAGACCGAACTCACACTCGACGACTTCTGCCGCGCCTGCGCCGCGCAGGCTATATTGGGCGCTGAATCGGCACCGCCCAGCACCTCCCCTTGGCAAGATTTAACAGGAAGATCCCGACCCACCATGACCGACCTCTCCGCCTTCCCCATCACCCAGAAATGGCCAGCCCAACATCCCGAGCGGCTCCAGCTCTATTCCCTGCCGACGCCCAATGGCGTCAAGGCTTCGATCATGCTGGAAGAGACCGGCCTGTCCTATGAGCCCCATCTCGTCAGCTTTGAGACCCACGACCAGCTGTCGCCTGAATTTCTGTCGCTCAGCCCCAACAACAAGATTCCGGCCATCCTTGATCCCCACGGCCCGGGCGGCAAGCCGCTGGCCCTGTTCGAATCCGGTGCCATCCTGATCTACCTGGCCGAGAAAACCGGCTTGTTTGTGCCGCAGGACGCCGCCGGCCGCCATGAAACCATCCAGTGGCTGATGTTCCAGATGGGCGGCATCGGCCCGATGTTTGGCCAGTTGGGCTTTTTCAACAAGTTTGCCGGCAAGGATTACGAAGACAAGCGCCCGCGCGACCGCTACGTCGCCGAATCGAAACGCCTGCTTGGCGTGCTGGAGCAGCGGCTGGAAGGCCGGACCTGGATCATGGGCGACGACTACACCATCGCCGACATCGCCACCTTCCCCTGGGTGCGCAACCTGATCGGGTTCTACGAGGCCGGTGAGCTGGTGGGGATAGCCAACTTCCCGAACGTCACCAGGGCGCTGCAGATGTTTGTGGCGCGCCCGGCAGTCGTCAAAGGCCTGGGCATTCCCAGACGGGGCTGATCGAATCAAGTCGTCGCGAGCGCAGGCGCCAGCTGGATCAACGCACTCAAACGCCGCACGGCAGCCGAGATCGGAGCAATCACGGGCGCGTTGAATTTCCTGGCCAGTCCCAGCGCTGCTTGCCCGAGCGGCCCGCCACCGATGATGACGGCCTCTGCCTTGTCTTCTTCCAGGCAACGCTTCACGGCCTGGCCCAAAGCGTCTTCCAGGGCTTGCGGATCGGCCGTCAAAAGCCGGGGATCGCCGGGTGTCAGCCTGATGCCCGTGTAGAGATGACCCAGGCCGAGCTCTTTCGCACGCGCATCGATGGCCTCGACCAGATCGGGCGTGACCGTGGCGATACCGAAGCGCCTGCCGCCCTGCGCTGCCTCAAGCATCGACGCTTCGCAGATGCCAACCACCGGCAGCCGGGTCGCTTTGCGGACCAGCTCAATCCCGGGATCTCCGAAGGCACTGATGATGACGCCGGACCAGGACTGTCCAGCGGCACGCCAGGTTTCCTCCACTTCCAAGGCCGCCGCCTTGAGCTCGGTTTCATTGACGATCATGGTCGGCCCTCGCCGCGCGGTCATTCCTGAAACCTTTATTCCGGGCGGCGCTTCGCCGGCTGCGATGCGAACCATCATCGCGGTGGTCGCTTCGGACGAGTTCGGGTTGATGACGAGAATGTTCTTATTCATTGAAAAAAATCCTGAGATTGAAGTGGCTCAACTCGTGCGCGGCTGAGCTGAAGTAGCGGGAGGGTTTGCCTCGTCGGTCGACAGCGGCAAGGCATCGGGCGATTGCCCGTAGGTTTCCGGAACGCTTTGCACGCTCACCACAAAGATGGCGTACATGGCCGCGACCATGGAGAAGACGCCAACAATGCCGACCGAGTCCAGCAGGCGGCCGGCCACGAGGGGCATGAAAGCACCAGCGGCGGTGCCCGTCGCCAGAATGAAAGCCGTGCCAAAAGCACGCACCCGTGTAGGGTACAGCTCAGGCGCAAAGATCCAGATCGTGGTGTTGAGCAGCAGCACAAAGAACTGGAACACGGCGCCTGCGGCGAGCAGCACCACGATGTTCTTCGCGAGGAAGCCAACCGACAACGCGGCCAGGCAAGCACAGACGGCGCCGCAGGTCAGGACGCGCTTGCGCGGAAAGTGAAAGCCAAGTGCGGATGCCGCGATGGCGCCCAGCAGGCTGCCGCCCTGCATCACCATCGTGAACAGCAGGCTTTTCGAGAGGCTGTAGCCCAGGCCAACCAGAATGGTGGGCATGAGCGTGAGCACGGAAATTTGGGCGCCATAGGTCATCCAGATCGTGATGCACAAGGGGACGGTCCGGCGTGCCAGGGCGCCGCGGAAGATCTCCGTGACGCGCACCTTGATCCTCGATGCGGCCGAGACCAGGCCATCATCGGTGATGAATTGCCGCTGGGGAATGTCCCGGCCGGAAAGGCGACCCGCTGCCAGCTTGGATAGCACCGCGTTCGTCTCTTTCACCCGGTCCTGAGACAGCAGAAACCGTGGCGTTTCGGGAATGTAGCGGCGATAGAACGCGCCCAGCAGCGCCGGCACCATGAGGCACAGAAACAGCCACCGCCAGCTGTTGTCCCCGGGAAAAAGCCAGAAGACCAACAGGCCAAAACCAGGCGCCAGGAAATTGCCCATTCCCCCCGCGGCGACGTTGACCGAACCGATCGCCGTCCCGCGGAACTTGGCAGAGCAGAACTCGGCGAGCATGGTCACGGCAATCGCCACTTCCCCGCCCAGGCCAAAGCCCACGACAGCGCGCCCGATGGCCATCACGGCCGGATTGGGGGCCAGGGCGCAGATGCCGGCGCCCAGGGTGAACAGCAACAAGTCGATGCTCAGCATGACGCGGCGCCCATACCGGTCCGCGATATAGCCCGAGACGATGCGTCCGATCGCCGCGAAGGCAAACGTCACGGTGTTGAGCATGCCGATATGGGTCGCATTCAGGCCCCACTGCTGTTTCAGCATGGGGCCCACGATGCCAACGGCGTTCTGCTCGAAGCTGTCAAACAGGCATCCGATCAGGATCAGAAAAATGATCGTGTGGTGCGCTCGCGTGACCCCGATTTGGTCCAGCGCACGATCGAGTTCCGCCACCTTGGGCGAGTTCGGGGTTGAGGAAAGAGCAGGTCCGCCAGCCATATACGACTCCTTGTTCAGTAAACACACGGGCCTGAGGCACATTGCCGTGAACGCAGCATGCGGCATTGAGCCGCCGGCCGTGGCCATGCTGCGCAGCGTCAATGCTCAAGCAAATGACAACTAAATTTCTTATTTTTAAAATTGTGAAAATCAATTTTCTTATTAGACTAGGATTTCCTTCCGAGTAGAAACCCTAGCTCGCGCCGCGCGGTGGCGCTCCAGCGCCCCGTCAAAGCAGTAACTCGCCGGCCGGTCGGCCAGCCCAGCTCTTGTTCTGCCGGCCTTTGGGAGGAAGCGCCGGGAAGAATGGCGAACAAGCATTCATGCAGCGGCGAGCGCGGCAGTCGATCCGACGACACCTGTCATTTTTGAAAATTGTGAAAATTTATTTTCAGAAGGCCCTGGCCACGCAAACCATGCGCCGGGTTGTGATCCAGCCCCGGTTTCACGATTCTTCACGCGATCTGGAGCGTGCATGGGCGTATGCCGCCAGACGAAGGGCCATTTCACAGGACCGCAAGGTTCGCCACTCTGGCGTTTTCCATGACCACGGGCGGTGCATACCGGGTGGTGCGCAGAGTTGGCGCCGAACG
Source organism: uncultured Polaromonas sp. (assembly GCA_964633095.1). Taxonomy (GTDB): domain Bacteria; phylum Pseudomonadota; class Gammaproteobacteria; order Burkholderiales; family Burkholderiaceae_C; genus Polaromonas. The sequence continues at coordinate 7,275 of CAZWDK010000062.1, forward strand.
GACTCTCTGGTTCAGAGTTCGTCGAGATCCTCATGGAGCAGTTCGACAGCGGCAAGGCGCTTGCGACCCGCGGCGCCAGCCCTTTGCACGACCAGGGTCGAAATCAGGTCGCATAGCGCCATCACCGAGACATGGTTGTCCAGCGGGCCGGGGCCTGCGCACTGGCATTGGATCGACCATGTCGCCTCGCGAAAGTCCGGCGATGCCTTGTCGCTGATGTAGAGAATTCTGGCTCCGGCTTTGCTGGCTGCGGCCAGAAGCCCAACGATCTGGCGCGTTTGCCGCCGCACGCCGAAAACCACCACGCAATCGCGCCGTGTGAGTCCGACCAGGTGTTCCCCAAGGGACTCTCCCGCGCCGGGAATGGCCACCACATGGGGCAGAACCTGGATGATTTGCCAGCGCAGGTATCTTGCGAACCCATAACTGCTGCGCGTGCCGAAGATCAGCACACGGGGCGCAGCCACCAGGGCTTTGACAATCTCCGTGACCTGCTGATCGGTCAACTGCTCGAAGGTCTGGGCCAGATTGAGCTGGGATTGCTGCAGGTGAGCGGCCACCAGGCTTGCGGAGGGAGCCGCGCTTTTTGCCGCCTGGAACAGGGGTGAGCCGGACTCTTTCTCCTGGCGCACATCACGCCTGGCCTCATCGTAGCCTCCGTATCCGAGCCGACGAATGAAGCGGCTCACCGTCGCGTTGGACACGCCGGCGAGCGTTGCCAGTTCGCTCGCGGCGTAGCTCGCCAGCTCGCCAGGGAATTCCAGCATGAAGTCCGCCAAGCGCCGCTCTGCCGTTGAAAGACCCTCGAGTTGGCTGCGAACGCGCCTGACAAAGGATTCGGAGGAGTGGCTGGAGAGAGGCATTGACCGCAGTAGGTGTTTTTTTGTGACGTATCGTAAGGCAAATGGCGCGGCACCCCGATACCGGACCGGGTCCACAAGCAATAGGAACGGCTTTCAGCGGGCGCAAGGCTGACTGTCGCAAGGGGCGGCCGCTCCTGACCAGAACTTGAATTTTGAACCGTCAAACTGAACGGCCGCTTCCGTTGCCTTATGGGTGTATAAACAGAGCCCCCCGGTCCTGCGCCATGTCTTCAAGACCTGCGCAGCCCCAATCACCCCGAACCAGCCAGGCGCCTTGGAGCGCCGCAACAGCAAGGAATTTCAAGCATGGGCGCGCAGTGGAAAGCAAAAGGCAAGGAACTGGCCGCAAATGCCAGGGGCCGGGTATTTGGCAAACTGGCCAAGGAAATCATGGTCGCTGCGCGCAGCGGGGCCGATCCCGCGACCAACGCGCGCCTGCGGCTGGTTGTGGAGCAGGCCCGCAAAGCCTCCATGCCCAAGGACACCCTGGAGCGCGCCATCAAGAAGGGCGCCGGCCTCACCGGTGAGGCGGTGCATTTTGAACATGTGATTTACGAGGGTTTCGCGCCGCACCGCGTGCCCGTCATGGTCGAATGCCTGACCGACAACGTGAACCGCACCGCCCCTGAAATGCGCGTGCTGTTCCGCAAGGGGCACTTGGGTACCTCCGGCTCGGTGTCCTGGGATTTTGACCATGTCGGCATGATAGAAGCCGAGCCCTCGGCAGCCGGAGCCGACCCCGAACTGGCCGCCATTGAAGCCGGCGCCCAGGACTTTGAGCCGGGCGAGGAAGCCGGCGTCACCCTGTTCCTGACCGATGCCGCGGATCTCGACCTGGTCAGCCGCGCATTGCCCGCCCAGGGCTTCAGCGTCTTGTCCGCCAAGCTGGGCTACAAGGCCAAGAACCCCATAGCCCCCGCCAGCTTGAGCGCCGGGGAGCTGGAAGAAGTTGAGGCGTTTCTCGCCGCCATCGATGCGAACGACGATGTGCAAAATGTATTCGTGGGTTTGGCCGGTTGAAACGGCGGCCATCCCCTTCGGCTCAGATGCGCTGTTGGCGCGTGATCCAGACGCGGCCAGGGCCAAATCATGGAAAATTGACGCCCATTTGATACCGACTCGCATTCATTGAAAAAAGATAGCCATGAACCAAGCCACTCAGCGCCCGCCCCTGCCCGATCATCTGTCCATCGACCCGCGCAGTCCCCATCACGTCGCCGCCGTGTTCGAGCATGACATCGGCATTCGCCTGAATGACAAGGAGCGTCTGGATGTCGAGGAATACTGCATCAGCGAAGGCTGGGTCAAGGTGCCCGCAGGCAAGACGCTGGATCGCAAGGGCCATCCGCTGCTGATCAAGCTGAAGGGCAAGGTCGAAGCGTTTTACCGCTAAGCGGCTCGCCGCCCGCCTCCAAGATTCAAGCCAAAAAGGCCTGCAGCCCAATCAGCACGGGCGCAAGCTGCTATCAAACCGATAGCACCTGCGCCGCTTGGGCACTCAGTGAACGCTACGGCCGAACTTGAACACGCCGGGCTCGCGCACCGGGTCCACATCGACCGGGATCACGCTCTTGGGCGGGAAGCGCCCTTCCAGCAGCCCCCCCTGGATATGGGCTTGTCAATACGCTGCCGGATCTGGCGCAAGAATGATTTATCCCACGGATGCTCAGTCTGCCAGCGCGGACGCCATTCGTTGCAGCCCCTCTTCAGACTCGTTCACCAGGCCGCCGATGATTTCGGCGACTGTTTTGACCTCGTTGAAGTAGGCAATGCTTTGCCCGGCCGGGCTGTGCATCAGGGGCTCTATGCTGTGCTCATCGATAGCGCCCAACAGATCACCCACCAGTATGTCCTGGTAGGGCATTTTTAGGGGCTTGGGCGCATCTGGCGAGGCCCATTCCTCGGACCACGCGCTGCGAATCTGCCGCAAGGTCTTGCCACTATCGGCGCGGGAAATCACCGTGTCATCACTTCCCGCCTTGAGCAATTTTTGTCTCAACAGGTCAGACATTTGATGTTCCACGCTGGTCAGCCAGGCGGTTCCCATCCAGACGCCTTCAGCGCCCATCGCCAGGGCTGCGTTGATATGCCGGCCCGTGGCCACCCCGCCGGCCGCCAGCACCGGAATATCGCCAGCCATGTCGACTATTTGGGGTACCAGCGAAAACGTGCCTATGGTGCCGGTGTGCGCGCCGGCATCGTAGCCCTGTGCCACCAGAATGTCGATGGGCTTGGACAAGGCTCGCTTGGCATGTTTGGGCGAACCCACCAAGGCCAGCACCATCTTTCCCGCGGCTTTTGCCCGTTCGATAACTTCAATGGGCGAGCCAATGCCACAAGCCAGCAGATTGGCATCGGATCGCAGCACGGCCTCCAATTGCTGGTCCGCCACCTCGTTGGAGCGGACAAACCTTGATCGCTCGCCCGGCCTGGTCGCGACCGGGACTGCGTAATTTTGATAGAGGGTCTTGACAAAGTCCTTGTGTGCGCTGGGCAATTGGGCCTCTATGGCCGCCCGGTCGTTGACCTCTGGCATGCCATCAGGCAGCACCAGATTGACGCCGAAAGGCCGCTTGCCCACCCGTTCCCGAATCCAGGCCAGGTCGTGCTCAATTTCCTCGGGCGTGTGCCGGGTCGCCCCCAACACGCCGAAGCCACCCGCCTGGCAAATGGCGGCCACCACCGCGGCGCTGTGCGTGAATCCAAATATCGGATGGCCCAAGCCCAGTTTGCGGCTCAGACGGGTATGAAGTCGGGTCTGGTTCATGAAAACTCCTAGAAAAAATAGAATTCATTGTCTAACTATCTGACAGATAGTATAATTATTATGTTTTTCAGTTGACTATTTGTCAACATATCGATAATATTCAGCCATTAATTCCCATGAACCCTCCTGCCCCCGATCTCAGCCCCGCCGAAGACAAGGACCCCCAGTTCGCCTACACGCTGGCCAAGGGACTGGAGGTGCTGCGGGCGTTTGATGCCTCGTCCCCCATGCTGGGCAACCGCGAAATCTCGCAACTCACCGGAATTTCAAGGCCGACGGTCGCGCGATTGACCCGGACGCTGGCGATACAGGGCTACCTCAAGTACAACGAGGCGACCGCACGCTATCGACTCGCCGCTTCAGTGCTTTCCTTTGGCTACCCTTTGCTGACCCAGCTCAGCGTCAGGCAGATTGCGCGCCAGCAAATGCAGCAACTGGCGGATTACGCCAAGGGGGCGGTTTCGCTGGCGATGCGCAGTGGCCCGAACATGGTCATCGTGGAGAGCTGCATGGACAACAGCGCGCTGACCGGCAAGCCCGACATTGGCGCGACGCGCCCGATTGCGAGCACCTCCCTGGGCAAGGCCTATTACTCCGCCGTCAGCCCGCAAGAGCAGGCACAAATACGTGAAGTCCTGCGTCAGGAAAACCCCGCCGACTGGCCCCTGCTCGAAAAACGCCTTGAGGAAGGTCTGCTTCAATACAGCGCCAAGGGTTTTTGCACGGCCACCACGGAATCGGTGGGCATACAGGCCATTGCCGCCCCCGTTCGCTCCAACTTTGACGGAGAGACCCTGGTGCTCAATTGCGCCGTGGCACCGTTCAACCTCAAGTCCGACACGCTGGAACAGCGCATCGCACCTCGTCTGCTCAACCTCGTTCGCGGCATAGAGCACGCACAAGGCAGAGCCTAGTCACCCCAGCCATTGGCTTGTATCACCCAAGGAGACCCTGATGAAATCCATTGCCCTTAAAGGCATTGCATGCGGCCTGAGCCTGCTGATGGCCGCAGCGCCCGCACTGGCGCAACATAGCGCGGCCAGCAGTTATCCGAATCGTCCGATCCGGCTCATCGTTCCCTATGCCGCTGGCGGTGGGGTAGATACGGTGATGCGCCAGCTGGTGCCTCAAATGTCCGAGCTGCTGGGCAAACCCATCATTGTCGAAAACAAACCGGGCGGTGGGACGATCAACGCCACCGACTATGTGGCCAAATCCGCACCCGATGGTTACACCTTGCTGGCCACTGGCGCCCCTATCTACCTGAACGCCGCGCTGGGCATCAAGTTGCCCTACGACCCCATCAAGGACCTGGCGCCCATTTCGCTGATCGTCAACAATCCCGGGCTGGTCATAGCCAATCCCTCCGTGCCGGCCAAAACCATGAAGGAGCTCGTTGAGTTCAGCAAGCGCAGCAAGGAAGGGCTGAACTACGGCAGTGCAGGCGTTGGCAGCATTGCCCACCTGGGTGGCGAGCTGTTAAAGGCCAGGACCGGCATAAGGATGTCGCACATCCCCTATAAGGGCAGCGCGCCCGCCCTGGTCGACCTGGTCGGGGGGCAGATTTCGGTACTGGTTGACGCCATGATTCCTTCGGCGCTACAGGTCAAGGCCGGCAAAGGCGTGGCGCTGGCCATCGCGGGCGAAGAGCGCTCCCCACTGCTGCCAAATGTTCCCACGCTGGCCGAAGCCGGCTACCCGGGGTTGAACTTTGGCGGCACCTTTGGACTCATGGCGCCGGCAAAGACCCCCCCGGAAATCATCGCCAAATTCCACGCGGCGATGCTCAAAGTGATTTCCATGCCCCAGACCCGCAAGCAGCTCACGGAGATGGGCTACGAGATCATTGCGAACAGTCCGGCCGAATATGGGGCCTACCTGCGCGACGAGATTACGGTCTGGAGCAAGATCGTCAAAGACAACGACATCAAGCCTGAATGATGGCCATGAACCACTCAAACGCTTCGGCAGGCAGCGGGCCGCTGCAGGGCATCCGTATTCTGGACATGGCCACGGTGGTTGCGGCGCCGTTTGCAGCCACCCTGTGCGCAGACATGGGCGCCGAAGTCGTCAAGCTGGAGTTGCCCAACGGCAGCGACCCCTTGCGCTCGCTGGCGCCGGTCATGGACGAGCATGCCTTGTACTGGAAGGTCGCCAACCGCGGCAAAAAAGGCATTACGCTTGACGTGCGACAAGCGGAAGGGCGGGAGCTGTTCCTCAAACTGCTGCCGAATTTCGACGTGCTGGTAGAAAACTTCCGCACCGGCACCCTGGACCGCTGGGGTCTGGACATAGAGACCCTGCATCGCCACAACTCCAGTCTGATCGTGCTGCGCCTGACAGGTTTCGGGCAAACCGGCCCCTACGCGAGCCGCCCTGGCTTCGCCAGGATATTCGAGGCGATGAGTGGATTTGCCAACCTGACCGGAGAGGACGGCAGACCGCCACAGCACATGAACTACCCCTTGGGTGATGTCATAGCCGGTCTGTTCGGCGCATTTTCCATCAGCACCGCTCTGGCCGGCAGGAAAGCAAGGGCGGATGGCGTCGGATTCAAAGGTTGCGAGATCGACCTCTCCGCGACCGAAGCCTTGTTCAGGCTGCTTGATCCCTTGGCCGCCGAGTTTCAGCACATGGGCCTGGCCCGGGCCAGGGCTGGCAGTCGAGCGACCTACACCGCCCCCTCCAATATCTATCAGAGCAGCGATGGGCACTGGTTGACACTGGTGGGCTCGTCCGACGTCACCTTCACGCGCTTGTGCAGCGCCATGGGCCGCCCCGATCTCGCGGGTGATGAGCGCTTCAGCTCAAATGCCAATCGCATCACCCACACGGCTTACATCGACGGGCTTGTCGCACAATGGTGCGGCTCACTTCCGTTGGCAGAGCTCAGCAGGCTGTTGGACCAGCATCAGGTGCCCCACAGCAAGGTGTACACCATTGAAGATATCGTGAACGATGAACAGGTCAAGGCGCGCGGCGGAATTATTCAGCTCCCCGACCCTGAACTGGGACAAATCGCGGCGCCTTGTATCGTCCCGCGCTTCAGCGGCCATGACATGACCGCACCGCGCACGGGGCCCGGCGTCGGCGAACATAACGCCGAAGTCTATGCAACCGTGGGACTGTCCGAGGATGCGCTGGCCGGGTTGCGCTCTCGCGCGGTACTTTAATATTCAGGCGCGCGATAGCCCACTGGCCCCAACGGATAAAAGCCCTCTCTTTTTAAAAGTCCGCTTCCTGCCTGCGCCAGAGCGGGCTTTCTGCTTTCGCACATCAAAAAGCCCTGTAGCCCATGGAGGACGAGCGCAAGCAGCTATCAAACCGATAGCGCCTCCGCCGCTTGGGCGCTCAGTGAACGCTCCGACCGAACTTGAACACGCCGGGCTCGCGCACCGGGTCCACATCAACCGGGATCACGCTCTTGGGCGGGAAGCGCCCTTCCAGCAGCAGCCTGGACAGCG
>CAZWDK010000063.1:0-14344 GCA_964633095.1 uncultured Polaromonas sp.
CACAGGCTGCGGGGACAACTGATTGAAGCGTTTGCGGGAATCCGGGCCAACATCGAGCAAGCAGCGTTTGGATTTGGGATAAGGGCTTTTGTCCTATCAGAGCTCAGTTGAGTCCAGCGGATCGGCCGGTTTTCTCTTTGGCTTGAAGTTAGAAGCTGAAAGTCACTTGATTAACTGGGGAGCCCCAGTTAGTGAGGGAGGCCACGCGAGGGCACTGTGGTGGCTCGCTGCACCGTCGAGCGACTGATGCGGTGCCTGGGCCTGCGTGGGGTCATGCGCGGCAAGGTGGTGCGTACGACTGTCGGAGACAGCAAAGCGGTATGTCCCCTGGACAGGGTCAACCGGCAGTTCCGCGCAGAGCGTCCGAATCAACTGTGGGTCAGCGATTTCACGTACGTGTCGACCTGGCAGGGCTGGCTGTATGTTGCCTTCGTCATCGACGTGTTTGCCCGGCGTATCGTGGGCTGGCGGGTGAGCAGTTCGATGCGAACGGACTTCGTGCTCGACGCCTTGGAGCAGGCCCTGTACGCCCGCCAGCCCGATCCAGATGATGCTCTGATCCACCACAGCGACAGAGGGTCGCAGTACGTCTCGATTCGCTACAGCGAACGCCTGGCCGAGGCGGGCATTGAGCCCTCCGTGGGCAGCCGGGGCGACAGCTGCGACAACGGCCTTGGCCGAGACGATCAACGGCTTGTACAAGGCCGAGTTGATTCATCGCCGGGCACCCTGGAAAACCAAGGAGGCCGTGGAGTTCGCAACACTGGAATGGGTGTCCTGGTTCAATCATCACAGGCTGCTCGAGCCCATAGGCTACATTCCACCTGCCGAAGCTGAAGAAAATTACTATCGGCAAATAGCCAGTCAGACCGCCATAGTGGCCTGACTTAAACCAACCGGCCTCCACGAAACCCGGGGCGATTCACGAGACATGAACTCACACATGCCTAGTCAGCCTGTATGAGCATCGGGGCACTGATGAATTTCAATGGTTACGTGCACGATTTCTTCATGCTGTGACATCCAACCCCGCACCTTGCCTGGTGTTAGTTCTCTGTCATGTGTAACGAGACTGATGGCACACGAGTAGCTTGACTTGCCGACACGCCAAACGTGCAGGTCAGCAATTCGTGTTTCGCTGTCCTTTCCACCCTCTGCGATGGCCTCCCGGATTTCATTGACTACGGGGTGGTCCATTTCACGGTCAAGCAAGACCTTGCCGGTATCCGCAATAAGGCGCCTGGCCCACAACGCAACGACAACGGCTCCTGCTATACCTGTCACGGGGTCCAGCCAGGCCCAGCCACGGAGCCAACCACCCAGCAGCGCCAGGATGGCGAGTACCGAGGTTGCGGCGTCGGCCATCACATGGACGTATGCGGACTTGAGATTCAGGTCGTGGCGGTGCTCGTGGTTGCGATGCTCATCGTCATGATGGTGCTCACCCTCATCGTGGTGATGGGCAGCGCCGAGAATGAAAGCGGAAACGATATTCACCATCAAGCCGACTGCAGCGATGACGATGGCTTCCTGATAGTGAATAGGCTCAGGCGATACCAGTCGCTCAACAGCGCCCACCACCATGAGCGCTACGACAACCAGGAGGAAGATGGCGCTGGCGAAACCTGCCAATATTTCAATTTTCCAAGTGCCGAAGGCAAAGCGGCTATCGCCGGCATGTCGCCGGGCCGCTGCGTAGGCGAAGGCGCTCAGGCCAATTGCGACGGCGTGCGAACTCATGTGGAAACCATCAGCGAGCAGGGCCATCGAGTTGTATCCCCAGCCGGCTGCAATCTCGACAACCATCATGGCGGCCGTAATCCACATCACGGCTCGCGTGCTGCGCTCGCCCGCGATGTTGCCCTGGTCGAACTGGTGTCCGTGGCTCCAAGCGCTCAGGTCATTGCTATGCATGGATTACTCCTTCAGAAAGCGTTTTCGGTGCGTACGTGAGCTTGGCGGCACTTCGGTGGGTTCTTACACATGCCTTGCTACACTACTAAAAGATGGTTTCTGTCCACTCTGTAATTCTGCAACTGAGCATCCCTGGTTTACGGTTTAGGAGTCACGATGGAAGATGAGTACGAAGTGCCAAGCCCCCACGAACATGCGCTTGAAGAAGCTGTTGAAAAAGAACGCGACGGCTTAACCCAGAAAATTGCACTGATGACAGCGATTCTCGCCACCGTGGGAGCGCTGATAAGTTATCAAAGTGGCAGTGCTCAAAACGAGGCGATGTTCCTGAAGAACGAGAGCATTCTGAAGCAATCCCAAGCCGGCGACCAGTGGGCGTTTTATCAAGCCAAGTCGATGAAAAGCCATCTCGATGATGCGGCTGCAGCCTTGGCCGCCGACCCCGTGGTTAAAGCCCGTTTTTTGGCAGATAAAGCAAAAGAAGACACCGAGAGGCTTGAAATCCAGGCCGAAGCCAAAAAGCTGCAGGCCGAGTCGCGCAAGCTGGGAGAAGATTCTGAGGCCAAACTCAGGCCCCATGAGCGTCTTGCGCTGGCGTTAACATTCCTCCAAATCGCAATCGCACTGGCTGCCATTACTGCGCTGACCAAGCGACGCTGGCTCTTGTGGGGCTCGGTAGGCTCTGCAGCCGTTGGACTGGTTGCCGCCGCTTCCGCCTTTTTCTAGCCGTCCCGCCGTGAGAAGGCCAATACTCTTGTGTTGGGCTCATTTTGAACAATTCAATGACGACACAAACACCTGTTAATCCCTACCAGTCAAAACCTCTGCTGATACGATTGGTGCTGGCTAGGCCAAGGCTTTTAATTTGTTTCGTCATCGGCTTGGCGACGGCGTTATTGCTGCCGCCATCGTTGGTACAACAAACCATTACCAAAGCCATCATCGGCTGGAACGTTGGGGCTTGCCTTTATCTGGTACTCGCCGCCCGGATGATGTTCTGGTCCACCCACGAGAGAATGCGCGTGCGCGCTTTGCAACACGACGAAGGCCGTATCCTGGTTTTGGTTCTGGTTGTTCTTGCGGCGTTGATGTGCATAGGCGCCATCGTGGCCGAACTGGCGGTTGTCAAGGACCTCAAGGGTACGCTGCGCTATGGCCACATTGGACTGGCGGCGCTCACCATTGTGTCGTCTTGGGCCTTCACTCAAGTGATGTTTGCACTGCATTACGCCCATGACTATTACGCCACGGAAATTCGAGGTGGGACTGGGGGTCTGGACTTTCCTGGTGGTCATGCGCCGGATTACGGTGATTTCGTATATTTCGCCAGCGTCATTGGAACCTCTGGGCAAACAGCCGATGTCAGCTTTACGAACCGCAAGATGCGCAGAACCGGAACGGTACATTGTGTGTTGGCGTTTTTCTTCAACACCACTTTGATTGCGTTGACCATAAATATTGCATCGGGTTTGTTCTGAAAGGGCATGGAATATCAGATGGCCCCGGGGCGCGCTTGACTTGGAACGATGGCATTATTCAGTGCCGTCACTCATTGCGCCCCCCTCCGGTTACGGTGACTTCACTTACGTCAGGACGGCAGAAGTTTGGCTGTATGTGGCGGTGGTGCCGGACCTGTACTCGCGCAATGCGGTGGGCTGGTCCATGAGTTCGGGCATGACAGCCCAGTTGGTGATTGACGCCTTGATGATGGCGCTGCGGAGAAGGGGCAAGTCTATACAGCTGATGCATCACTCCGACAGTAAGGATGTAGGTGATATCCGTGACCCAGACCCGGTCAGTGCCTCCACCGTGAATTCCCGGTTGAGCTTGTTGGCCAAGAGAATTGATGGACGTCCGCTGATCGAGCGCGGCGACTTATATCCACGCACTGCCTTGATCTTGTTGGCTTGCATGATTCTGGCCGCACGGTGCTTGCCGCACGTTTGACCATCCTTTGCGGATTCCTGGTTCTGCTGATGTCGGACCATTTGCCGATTGCTGCGCCCTGTCATGGCTGAGCCGCTTCGTCCACTGAGCGCCAGCGCGGCAGCCGCCCATGGCGCGCACCGTGCGCGTCAGATCCTGTCGTCTTCGCCTTCGGACCTTGGGTTCACCTCGGGCGCCGTCTGAAGCGATGGTCCGAAGATCTCGTAATGGATGTAGAGCCAGGTCTCGCGCCAGAGAAACTTGCCCCAGATTGTCCAGGACCTGAAGCGGCTGGACAGCGTCGGGGCGGGCAGGGCATGAAGACCCAGGTCCGTGGCCATCGCGATGGCGCGCTTCATGTGCAGCGGGTCGCTCACCAGCAGCACCGAGCGTATGCCCGCAGGCCCCATCAAGTCCCGGGCGCGCACCAGGTTCTGCCAGGTATTGCGCGACTCGATGTCGACCAGAATCGCCGAGTGGGGAATCCCGTACACGATGGAATAGCGACGCCCCACCTCCGCTTCCGTGGGATAGCCCGGCTGGGGGCTGCCGCCGGTGAAGATGATCCAGTGCACCCGTCCCTGCTTGTACAGCGTGATGGCCTCGTTGATCCGCTCGCGATAGACCGGCGAAGGCTTGTTTCCCCAGGCGGCGGCGCCCAGCACCACGGCGGCATCGGCCAGGGCGACCGACGTCTGGCTGCCAAACCGAACGATTTGCCACGCCACCACGGCGTAGCCGCTGACCAAGAGGAGAAGCGCCAAGGCGACGGTTTTGCGAAGAAAGTGCACTGAAGATGGCATGTGAGTAGGGCGCAGGGGTCACCGGGTTGGCGCGGGGTGCCCAGGTGACCGTGGGTTCCACCATGTGAGCAACTCTTCAATCCCTATAACTGCATAGCGGGTCCTCTAGGATTGGTGCGCCCCCCCGGTTTCCTCCCTCGAGGCTTGTACAACGCCCGCCCTCTGTGGCGTTCGAGTCAGCACGGGTAGCCGTCAAATCCATCGCGAAGTAGCGCAGGATCTGCCGCAATTTCGCTTCACTGAGTTTGGAGTTTCTGAAATATCTGTTTTTCTGAATCACGACAGGAACTTAGCCGATCTTTCGATTAGCTTTGCTTCCTAAGCCCCTTGCAAGCTACCCCGGCTGATTCTCAGAGGAAAAACCGCTTTTTTCGATTCAGGCTTTACTGCTTCGAACCAGCGGATTGCCGCCCTCAGCCCCGCGCCTTACTTCGCCAGCTCCAGCCGCATGGCGTCAATCACGCCCTTGTAATCGGGTTTGCCGAAAATCGCGCTGCCCGCCACAAAGGTGTCGGCGCCGGCGGCTGCCACGCGGGCGATGTTGTCGGTCTTGATGCCGCCGTCGACTTCCAGGCGAATGTCCTTGCCCGAGGCGGCGATGCGCTTGCGCGCCTGTTCGATCTTGCGCAGCGCCGAGTCGATAAAGCTCTGTCCGCCAAAGCCGGGGTTGACGCTCATGATCAGGATCAGGTCGATGTCGTCAATCACCCAGTCCAGCACATCCATGGGCGATGCCGGGTTGAACACCAGCCCGGCCTTGCAGCCCTTGGCCTTGATGGCCTGCACGCTGCGGTGCACATGGCCGGAGGCTTCGGGATGAAAGCTGATCAGGTCGGCGCCGGCATCGGCAAAGGCGGCGGCCAGCGCGTCCACCGGCTGCACCATCAGGTGCACGTCGATCGGCACGGCAAGGCCATCGGCGGTTTTGGCATGCGGCTTGAGGGCCTGGCAAATCATCGGGCCAAAGGTCAGGTTGGGCACGTAATGATTGTCCATCACGTCAAAATGGATCCAGTCGGCCCCCGCGGCGATGACGGCCTTGAGCTCGTCGCCCAGGCGGGCAAAATCGGCGGACAAAATGGAGGGGGCAATCCGGTAGGTGGGCGGCTTGGTTTTAGGCATGGCAGGATTGTCGCAGCAAGCCGATCCGGCCGCCCAGTCCGGCTCGCCGGCCACTCTGTCACAAGCCCGGCCGCAGGGGCGGTTAACATGAGCGCCAACAGCCTTCCCCACCATGCCAAACTACCAATTTTCCTGCCAGGTCACGCCCCAATACCTGCCTGAGCAATCAGCGCCCGAGGATGACGTTTATGGCTTTGCCTACACCGTCACGATCACCAATACCGGCGACGTGGCCGCGCAGCTGATTTCGCGCCACTGGATCATCTGCGACGCCAACGGCCATACCGAAGAGGTCAAGGGGCTGGGCGTGGTCGGCCACCAGCCGCTGCTCAAGCCCGGCGAGTCCTTTCAGTACACCAGCGGCTCGCGCCTGCGCACCGCCAGCGGCACCATGCATGGCAGCTATTTTTGCGTGGCCGAAGACGGTGAGCGCTTTGAGGTGGCGATCCCGATGTTTGTGCTGGAAGCGCAACAGGGCGGCACGCCCTCCGGCCGGGTGCTGCACTGACGCCGCCGATGAAGCGTCTTTCCGCCCTGCTCAACACACTGGATCCGGATGCCGACCTGGCCGGACGCCATGTCTGGCTGATCAAGCTGTTTGAGTGGATACGCGGCGACCAGAACTCGGCCCAGGCGGCGGTGGCGCGGGTGCAAGCCCTGATTGACGCCGTCCAGCTGCAGCCGGAGCTGCAAACGCGGCTGCAGGCCTGGTGGCAAACCCTGCTGCAAACCGTGGACATCACCACCTTGCTGGCCGATTTTGGCTTTGCGCCGCGCACGGCCTTTGTCAGCGAACTGGCCGAACGCCTGCGCCGCAAGCTGCTGCCCGGCACGCCCGAAACCACGGACGCCTCGGAGCTGTTTCCGCTGGTGGCCACGACGCGTTTCGATGCACAGTGGATGGGCGCCCTGCAGGAAAAGCAGGTCGGCGCGCTGGTCGGGCTGCTCTCACCCCACCCCGGGCTGGACACGCTGCGCTGGCAGCACAGCCTGATGGATGCGCTCACCTACTGCACGGCACAAATTCGCGCCACCGGTTTCGCGCCCGAGCTGCGCCTGCGCATGAGTGAACGCTCACAGCATGTGAGGGCGTTTCATGAGCTGCCGGCCGACGTGCAGGAACTGCGCAGCGCCTTTTTTGACGCGAAACACGATGAATTGGCCCGGGAGGCCGGCCTGCAAGCCGCCGTTGTGCAGTACCGCGAACGGCTAGACGCCTGCCGGCAGGCCGTCAACAGCATTTATGCCCATGTCGAGGAAAACGGCATCTCGGTCGGCATGGTGTTTCGCCTGCGCCAGCTGCGCGAGCGCATCGTGCGCGTGCGCGAGCTGCTCGACGCCCTGCTCTCGCCCAAGCCGGCCATGGCGGCGCTCAAGCTGCTGATGCGCCGGGTCATTACCGGGCAGGACAACAAAAGCATAGGCGCGCTGATCAGCGCCAACTCGACCCTGCTGTCGGCCAAGATGGCCGAGCGCAGCGCCGAAACCGGCGAGCGCTACATCACGCGCAACCGGGGCGAGTACCGGGACATGCTGGGCAAGGCCATGGGCGGCGGCGCCGTCACGGCGCTCACCACCCTGCTCAAGTTTGCCGTGGTGGGCATGGGCCTGTCGGCGTTCTGGAGCGGCTTCTGGGCCAGCGTGGCCTACGCCAGCACCTTCATCATGATCCAGCTGCTGCATTACACGCTGGCCACCAAGCAGCCGGCCATGACGGCGCCCGCCATGGCGGCCAAGCTGAAGGACATCGACTCGGCCGACGCCGGCAACACCATTGAAGAATTTGTCGATGAGGTGACGCACCTGGTGCGCTCCCAGGTGGCGGCGGTGTTTGGCAATGTGTTCATGGTGGTGCCTGCCGTGCTGCTGGTCAACGCGCTGCATCAGCTGCAGCTGGACCGGCCCATGATCGGCCACGAGGAGGCGCTGCATGTGCTGGCCACGCTGACCCTGCTGGGCCCGACGCTGCTGTGGGCCGCGTTCACCGGCGTCATCCTGTTTGCGGCCGGCCTGATTGCCGGCTGGGCCGAAAACTGGTTTGTGCTGCACCGCCTGGGTTCCGCCCTGCGCTACAACCCGCGCATCACGGCCGTCATCGGCGTCGAACGGGCGGGCCGCTGGTCGGCCTTCCTGCGCGAGCACATCTCCGGCTTTGCCTCGAATATCGCGCTCGGCTTCATGCTGGGGCTGATTCCGGCGTTCACCGGCTTTTTTGGCATCGAACTCCAGGCGCGCCATGTCACGCTGTCGACCGGGCAGCTGGCCGCGGCCGTCGCGTCGCTGGGCCTGGACGCCTTCCACCACCCGGCGACCTGGTGGTGCATGGCCGCCATTCCGCTGATAGGCGCGCTGAATCTGGGCGTGAGTTTTTACTTCGCGTTCCGGCTGGCGCTGCAGGCCCACAATGTCAGCGGCGTCGACCGCGCCCGCATTCGCAGCGCCATCTTGGCCCGCTGGCGCCGCCATCCACGCAGTTTTTTCGTGCCCGAATAACGATTTCCGTTGTTGTCCTACAGGGCTGCCGGCGGGGTAC
Source organism: uncultured Polaromonas sp. (assembly GCA_964633095.1). Taxonomy (GTDB): domain Bacteria; phylum Pseudomonadota; class Gammaproteobacteria; order Burkholderiales; family Burkholderiaceae_C; genus Polaromonas. Next base: position 8,299 of record CAZWDK010000063.1, read on the forward strand.
CTGTAAATTACGGAAACAGCGTTGTTCCTTTCAAATCGCCACCGTGGCTTCGCGCCAAAACGGGCCGGCCGACACAACACGCACCATGCCGGGCCCAGCGCCCGCTCGCATGCCGACAACAATCTTGACTGGAGTGGAGACCCGTCCCTATGAATGAAATTCTGGCCATCTGGGCCGAATGGATCAAGCCCTCGGCAGGATTGCCCACCGTGCAGTGGTCCATCTTGCTGGCGCTGGCCGCCGCGGCGGGCCACCTCGTGAACCGCTACACCGGCCTGCCCAAGGTCATTGGCTACTCGGTCATTGGGGCCTTGGCCGGCCTGGCCGGGTTCACGGGTGCGGCCTGGCCTTTGCAGGGCATAGGGCTTTTTCTGCTGGAGCTGGGCGTGGCGGTGGTGCTGTTTGAGGCCGGTGGCCGCATTACGCTGCGCTGGTTTCGCCACAACCCCATGGTGCTGGTGCAAAGCCTGGCCGAGTCTGCGCTGACCTTCATTCTGGTTTACTGGGCGCTGGGCAAGCTGGGGATGCACGCGGCGATCACCGAGCCGCTGGCCCTGCTAGCCATGGCCGCGTCGCCAGCGGTGCTGTCGCGCGTGGCCATAGACACGCGAGCCGCCGGCCCGGTCACGGAACGCGCGCAGGTGCTGTCCACCCTCAGCACCCTCTACGCCCTGACGCTGTGCAGCGCCCGCGCCGGCATGATGCCGCGGGGCGAAGCCGGGCTGTCGAACACGCTCCTGCCGGTGCTGGTGGTGCTGGGCGTGTCGGTGGTGGTCGGCGCGGTGCTGGCGCTGGTCCTGCGCATCGCGCTGCGCGTGATGAGCCCGACCAGCGAGAACACCGCCATCCTGCTGCTGGCAATGATTGCGGCGGGCGCCGCGCTGGCGGCCCATTTCGGCGGCTCGGCGCCGCTGGCGGCGCTGCTGGGCGGCATGCTGCTCAAGCAGCTGAACCCGCGCCCCTGGTCCTGGCCGCGGCAAATGGGCACGGCCTCGTCCATGCTCACCATGCTGATGTTTGTGCTGGTGTCGGTGGTGGCGGCCCAGGCCAACTGGAGCGGCCCGGTGGCAGGCCTGGTGCTGGCGCTGATCGCGGCGCGCATGCTGGCCAAGATCGCCGGTGTGATGCTGGGCAATGTCGGCAGCGGCACCAGCTGGAAGCAGGCCTTGTGGGTCGGCTGCGCGATGACGCCCATGTCCTCGGTGACGCTGCTGCTGGTGTCGCAGTTCGTGGAGGCGTCCGGCCCGCTCGGGCGGCAGATTGCCGGCGTGGCCCTGCCGGCCATTTTGCTGATGGAGTTGCTGGGCGCCACCCTGGCCACGGTGGCCATCTACCGCGTCGGCGAGAGTTCCACCCCCTGGCCGCCGATTCGGCGCAACGCCCCCGCAGGAGCCCCCAATGAGTCTTGAAACCTTTCACCAGTCGGCCGCCCTGTCACTCGGCGTGGAGCTGGAGCTGCAGCTCGTGAACACCCACGACTATGACCTGGCGCCCTATGCCGAGGACATGCTGCGCCTGATGAGCAAGATACCGCTGCCCGGCTCGGTGGTGCCCGAGATGACCTCGAGCATGATCGAGATCTCGACCGGCGTCTGCAACTCCTCGTCGGAAGTGCTGGGCCAGCTCTCGCAAATCCGCGATGCGCTGGTCAAGAGCGCCGACAAGCTCAACATCGCCGTGGTCGGCGGCGGCACGCACCCGTTCCAGCAGTGGCACGAGCGCCGCATTTACGACAAGCCGCGCTTTCGCGAGCTGTCCGAGCTCTACGGCTACCTGTCCAAGCAGTTCACGATCTTTGGCCAGCATGTGCATGTGGGCTGCCCCGATGCCGACAGCGCGCTGCTGAGCCTGCACCGCATGTCGCGCTACATCCCGCACTTCATCGCGCTGTCGGCCTCCTCGCCCTATGTGCAGGCGCAGGACACGGCCTTCGACTCGGCGCGCCTGAACTCGGTGTTCGCCTTTCCGCTGTCGGGCCGCGCGCCGTTTGCGCTGACCTGGGACGAGTTCTCGGTCTACTTCGAGAAGATGACGCGCACCGGCGTGGTCAAGAGCATGAAGGATTTCTACTGGGACATCCGGCCCAAGCCCGAGTACGGCACGATCGAGATCCGCGTCTTCGACACCCCGCTCACGGTGGAGCGCGCCGCCGCGCTGGCCGGCTATGTGCAGTCGCTGGCGGCCTGGTTCATGAACGAGCAGCCCTTCATGCCCGCCGAGGACGACTACCTGGTCTACACCTACAACCGCTTCCAGGCCTGCCGCTTCGGCCTCGACGCGGTCTATGTGGACCCGGCCACCGGCAGCCACATGCCGCTGCGCGAGCACATCCTCACGACCATGGGCCAGATTGAGCGCCATGCCATCGGCGTCGGCGCCGGCAGCGCGATTCACCTGCTGCGCAACAGCGTGGAACGCGCCGACAACGACGCCCGCTGGCTGCGCGAAAGGCAGGGCGAGCAACAGCTGCTGGCCGAAGTCATACGGCAGGCGGCCGAGCGCTTTCGCGGCGGCGTCACGCCGCAGCCGCAGCCCTGAGCCGGCCTGGCCGCAACAGCCTGTATGCTCTGAGCCCTTATGGGTGAATTTGACCTGATTGCACGCTATTTCACACGGCCTCCACGCAGCGGAGGCCAGGTCGCGCTCGGCGTGGGCGACGACTGCGCGCTGCTGCAAGCGGCGCCCGGCACACAGCTGGCCATCTCCAGCGACATGCTGGTCGAGGGCCGGCATTTTTTCGCGGACGTGGACCCGTTCACGCTGGGCCACAAGACGCTGGCCGTGAACCTGAGCGATCTCGCCGCCTGCGGCGCCAAGCCGCTGGCCTTCACGCTGGCACTGGCGCTGCCGCGCGCCGACGCGGCCTGGCTGGAACCGTTCTCGCGCGGCCTGCTGGCGCTGGCCGATGCCCACGGCTGCGAACTGATGGGCGGCGACACCACGCAGGGGCCGCTCAACCTCTGCATCACGGTGTTTGGCGAAGTGCCCCGTGGCCAGGCCCTGCTGCGCTCGGGCGCCCGTGCCGGTGACGAGGTCTATGTCAGCGGCACCCTGGGCGATGCCCGGCTGGCGCTGGAAGCGATGCGCGGCACGCTCGCCCTGCCCGCCGACCTGCTGGCCCGGGCCAGGCAGCGGCTGGAACAACCGACACCGCGCGTCGCGCTGGGCCAGGCGCTGCGCGGCATCGCCTCCGCGGCCATCGATGTGAGCGACGGCCTGCTCGGCGACCTGCAGCACATCCTGCAGGCATCCGGCGTGGGGGCCAGCATCGACGCCTCCATCGCTATCAATTTAATAGCTTTCCACACCCACCCGGCCTGGACCACGGGCATGATTCCCTTGCAAAAGCAGCTGGAATGCGTGCTGGCGGGCGGTGACGACTACGAACTGGCCTTCACCGCGCCGGCAGCCGCCCGCGCGGCCGTGCTGGCCGCGGCGCAGCAGGCCAACACGCCGGTGACCCGCATAGGCCGCATCGAGGCCGGAGCCGGCCTGCGCGTGCTCGATGCCCATGGCGCGGCGCTGACGCAGCGCTTTAGCTCATTCGATCATTTCGGCTGAACGCCGTCCGGCCGCGCCGTCGGGGCGCATGGCCGGACCGGCTCCACCATAATCACGGCATGACCGATTCCATGCCACCGCCGCCCGGCAACCGGCCCAACGCCCGCTTTCTGCTGGCGCACCCGGCGCATTTCATCGCCCTCGGTTTTGGCTCCGGCCTCAGCCCCATCGCCCCCGGCACCGCCGGCACGCTCTGGGCCTGGCTGTCGTTTCTGGTGCTGCAGCAGTGGCTGACACCGGCCGGCATGGGCTGGCTGATTGCGGCCTCGATTCCGCTCGGCTGCTGGGCCAGCGCCGTCACGGCGCGCCACATGCGGGTGCTCGACCCCGGCAGCGTTGTCTGGGACGAGGTGGTGGCCTTCTGGGCGGTGCTGTGGCTGGTCATGCCCACCGGCTGGTGGGGCCAGCTCGCGGCCTTCGCGCTGTTTCGCTACTTTGATGCGGCCAAGCCCGGCCCGGTCGGCTGGGCCGACCGCCTGGCCCATGGCCTGGACCCCGCCACGCAGCGCAACGCCTGGACCATGGCCGGCCTGGGCATCATGGCCGACGACCTGGTGGCGGCCGGCTGCACCCTGCTGGTGATCGCGCTCTGGAGGTCTTTCTGATGCCGGCCCCGACGCGCCCTCAAGCGCTATCAAATCAGGAGCTTGATGCGCTTGACCCGATGGGGCTAGCGGCCTGTTTGGCGCAAATTCTGTTGCAGCACGGCTGGCAGCTGGCCAGCGCCGAAAGCTGCACCGGCGGCATGATTTCGGCCGCCTGCACCGACCTGGCAGGCTCCAGCGACTGGTTTGAGCGCGGCTTTGTCACCTATTCCAATGCGGCCAAGGCCGAGCTGCTGGGCGTGGACGCGGCGCTGCTCGCCGAGCACGGCGCGGTCAGCGAGCCGGTGGCGCGCGCCATGGCCGCAGGCGCGCTGAAGCACTCGCCGGCCCAGGTGGCGGTGGCGGTCACCGGTGTCGCCGGCCCGACAGGCGGTAGCCGCCTCAAGCCGGTGGGAACGGTGTGGTTTGCTTTTGCGATGCCGGGGCCGTCAGGGCAGCCGCTTCAGTTGCGCTCGGAAGTCCGGCGTTTTGACGGCGACCGGGCCGCCGTGCGGACGGCCACGGTGCGCCATGCCCTGCAACGCCTGGTCGAGCTGCTGCAGGCCACCCGCTAATCCGCCCCACATTGTCCGCGTCCCAGCCAGGAGTCAAGATGCATCCCAACCAGCGCCGGCTCGAAAACTTTTACGCCGCCTTCGCCCGCCTGGACGCCGACGCCATGGCGGCCTGCTACGCGCCCGATGCGCAGTTTGACGACGCGGTGTTTTCGCTGCGCGGCCACAAGCAGGTCAGCGGCATGTGGCACATGCTGTGCGACGCCACCAAGGCCAAGGGCGCCGATGTCTGGCTGCTGAGCTACAGCGACATCGCGGCCGATGAGCGGGGCGGCGAGGCCCACTGGGAAGCGCACTACCGCTTCAGCGCCACCGGGCGCATGGTGCATAACATCATTGACGGCACGTTTGAGTTCAATGCCCACGGGCTGATCACCCGCCACCGCGACCGCTTTGATTTCTGGGCCTGGTCACGCCAGGCGCTGGGCCTGCCCGGCCTGCTGCTGGGCTGGACGCCCTTCCTGCGCCGCAAGGTCAGGCACCAAGCGGCGGCCAATCTGCAGAAATACCTGGCCCAGCGCAAGCGCTGAACCGCCCGATTCGTCTTTTCAGGGAATGGAGTGAACATGTCAAGCTATAGCGCCGAAGTGTCCTGGCAACGAAATGGCGAAGACTTTCTGGGCAACCGCTACAGCCGCCGCCACCTGCTGCGCTTTGACGGAGGCCTGGAAGTGCCGGGCTCCTCATCACCGCATGTCGTGCCGCTGCCCATGTCCGACGCCTCGGCACTGGACCCGGAAGAAGCCTTTGTCGCCTCGCTGTCGAGCTGTCACATGCTCTGGTTTCTGTCGATCGCCGCCAAACGCCGGTTTTGCGTGGACAGCTACCTGGACAAGGCCGAGGGTGTCATGGCCAAAAACGCCGACGGCAAATTGGCCATGACCGTCGTCACGCTGCGGCCCGCCGTGAGCTTCTCGGGCGAACGCCTGCCCACGCGCGAACAACTCGACCAGCTGCACCACGAAGCGCATGAGGCCTGTTTCATCGCCAACTCGGTCAGGACCGAAGTGCGCTGCGAGCCGGTGCTTGTGCAGGCCCTTTAGACGGACCACGCGGCGTCTCGGCGGCGGGCAACCAGCTGCCACCAGGAAAGTAGTTGTAATCCACCCATCCCGCCTTGCGACGAGATCGATCGACCATCATGGCCAACCGGGTCCACCCCGCATCGTTTGACGCCGACAACTCTTCCGGCAGCTTGCCTGCCGCTCGTAGCGACTGGCGCATCGGTGACGCAGATTCTTTTGGCGCCACGGGACATTCACGATCCCACTTTATTCCATTTCTAATTCATAAGTGAAACCATAAGAGCCCCAACAATCCAAGGCC
>CAZWDK010000064.1:0-9979 GCA_964633095.1 uncultured Polaromonas sp.
CGGATTTCGCCGCTGGCCATGGAGCGGGTGCCGAGCTTGTCCTTCAGGCGGATGATGCGGTAGCGGTTGGGCGCGCCGCCCTCCAGCTCGCGCGGCAGCAGGAACAGCGACACGCCCTTGAGGCCGGGCTGGCCGCCCTGGCCGTCGTCCACGCGCGCCAGCACCATGGCCAGCGCGGCATCGGGGTTGGAGCAAAACCATTTGTCGCCCGTCAGCAGCCAAGCGCCGGGCTGGTCGGGGTCTGGCCTTGCCATCGTCTCGGTGGCCGCAATATCGGAGCCCGCGCCCTGCTCGGTCATGAACATCGCGCCCTGCGAGAGCGTGTCCATGTCCAGGCTGGTGAGCGAGGGCAGGTGGCGCTGCAGCAGTTCGGGGGCGCCGAATTTCTTGAGCGTGCGCGTCAGCGAGTCGGTCATGGAGACCGGGCAGCACAGGCCGAACTCGGCCTGCACAAAGAGGTAGGTCAGCGCGTACTTGGCCATGGCCGGCAGCTGGCCCTGCCAGCCCAGCACGTCGCTGCGGTGCGAGATCGCCGCCAGCGCGTATTCGCCGAAGGCCAGGCGCTCCATTTCGACATAGGCCGGGTGCTTGACGACTTTTTGTTCGTCGCGCCCGCTGCGCGAGCGGAGCTGCAGCTGCGGCGGGTTCTTGTCGGCGGTGTTCGCCAGCTCGTCGAGCCGGCCGCCCGCCAGCGCGCCCAGACGTTCGAGATGCGGCGTGAGGTGCCTCACCAGTTCGGGCGGCAGGTAGACCTGCAGCAGCGCGCGCAGGCCGGGGTCGGTGGTGTAGAGGTTGGCGCCGTGCTGGTCGGGCACCGGATGGCTGGATGTTTCTGTCTGGGGCATGGACATGGTGGGCTGGTCTCCTCGCTGCATTGTTCGCCCCGAAACAATATTTGTCTAATATTGAATATCACTTGATCGATATAATTTTTTAATCATGGAATTTCGCCATTTGCGCTACTTTCTGGTGTTGGCCGAAGAGCTGCACTTCGGCCGGGCGGCGCGCCGCCTGGCTATCTCGCAGCCGCCGCTGTCCCTGAACATCCAGCAGCTCGAGGCCTCGGTGGGGGCCAGGCTCTTCATCCGCAGCAGCCGGGAGGTGCGCCTGACCGCAGCCGGCCAGGCCTTTGTGCCCAAGGCGCGCGCGCTGCTGGAGCAGGCCCAGGAAGCCGGACGCCATGCGCGCGATGCTGAGCAGGGGCTGGTGGGCCGACTGCACATCGGCTTTGTCGGTGCGATGCTGTACCGGGGCTTGCCGCAGATGCTGCGGCAGTTCCAGGCCCAGCATCCCTTGCTGCGTGTGCTGCTGCGGGAGCTCAACTCGCAGGACCAGTTGATCGAACTCTCGCATGAGCGGCTGGACCTGGGCTTTGTCCACACCACCCGCGTGCCGCCGGATTTGTCGCGCATCCTGGTGGCGCGCCAGCCCTTTGTGTGCTGCCTGCCCACGACGCACCCGCTGGCGAAGGAACGCAAGCTCGCCTTGCGCCAGTTGCAAGGCGAGCCGTTTGCCATGGTTGCCCGTGCCGTCTCTCCCGACTACCACGAGGCCATTTTGTCCCTCTGCACCGAGGCCGGTTTTCATCCCGAAATCCGCTATGAGCTGCGGCACTGGCTCAGCGTGGTGTCGCTGGTGTCGCAAGGCCTGGGCGTGGCGCTGGTGCCGGAGGCGCTGCGCCAGTCCGGCCTGGCCGGCACCGCCTTTGTTCCGCTGGACAGCGAAACCACGCCCTATGACACCTATTGCCTGTGGAAGACGGCGCGCGACAATGCGGCATTGAGCTCATTCCTGGACGCGGTGCGTGCCGCTGCGGTGTAAGGTCTGACCTGAAGCGACGACTACCGGGTTGAAGATTTTTTGGAGAAAACCATGGAAAACCTGCAAACCATCACCCTGGGCGGCGGCTGCTTTTGGTGCCTAGAGGCGGTGTACGTCAAGGTGCGCGGCGTCACCGATGTCGAATCCGGCTACAGCAACGGCCAGGCGACCAGGCCCAGCTACGAGGACGTCTGCACCGGCCGCACCGGCAGCAACGAGGTCGTGAAACTGGTGTACGACCCGGCGGAAATCACGCTGCGGGAAATCCTGGAGATTTTTTTCGTCATCCACGACCCGACCACGCTGAACCGCCAGGGCAATGACACGGGCACGCAGTACCGCAGCGGCATTTATTACTCGACGCCCGAGCAAAAGCAGGTGGCCGACGACATGATCCGCCAGATGAGCCAGGACAAGCTGTTTGGCAAACCCATCGTGACCGAGGTGCTGCCGCAGACCAACTACTGGCCGGCCGAGGACTACCACCAGGACTTCTTCGAGAAAAACCCCTATCAGGGCTATTGCATGGCCGTGGCCGCGCCCAAGGTCGAGAAGTTTCGCAAGACCTTTGCGGCGCGGGTCAAGGCCTGAGGCATGGGCGGCATCGGTTGCAAGGCGCTATTTAATTGATAGCTGGCTGCGGCCGCCGGTAATGGACTGCGCCCCGATTGGATGCCTGAAATGGCGCCCGGCCTCAGGCCCGGCGCTGCGCGAAGTAAAACCATTCCTGCGCCACACCGGCGCCCGGGTTGGGAAACACCACAAAGCCGTCTTCGGGCGCCTTCACCTCGGCGCCGCTGTAGCGCACGCCTATCACTTCGCCGGCCTTCACCGCGTCAAAGCTCTGCCAGGCGCGGCTGAAGCAGTCGCCCGCATGCTCGCGGTCGACCACATCGACCAGGCGCAGGATTTCCCGCCCGGCCGCGGCCGGCGACAGCGGCAGCGGCGACAGGCCCAACAGGGCCAGCGTCTGCACAATGGCGTGGCGCGCCACCTGCACCGCCTCGGGCGCATCGTGCTGGCCGCACTCCAGCGTCACGCCGTAGCCGCCACGGGCGCGCATGTATTCGGTCGTGCCCACACCGTAGTTGGGGTCGGTCACCAGGGTTTGCAGGCGGGCGCTGCCCTCCGCCACGGGTGCCGCAGCGCGCCGCTGCACGCCACGCGCATAGGTTTCCAGCCAGCCCTCGACGACGCGGTGCGGCCCGGTGTGCAGGGCCAGCCGCATTTCTTCGGCGGCCTTGCTGAAGGGCTCCAGCGTGCCGCTGTTGTTTTGCGGCCCAATCATCGCAAAGGGCAGGCCGCCGGTGTGAAAGGAATGCAGGTCCAGCAGCACCTCGTGCGACTCCAGCAGCGGGCACAGCACATTGGCAATGCGGTCCTCGAAATCCTGCGGAATCGCGCTGGGCGCCATGTTGCGGTTCAGGTTGCGCTCGCCGATGCGCTGCCGGCGCTGGTAGGCCAGCGGGTTGGTGACCGGCACAAAGGTGACGCTGCCGCGTTCAATGCTGAGCGCGCCGCTGTCGAGTTCGGCCAGCACCTGCGCGATGGCGCGCGTGCCGCAGACCTCGTTGCCATGCACCGCGCCCAGCACCAGCAGGCGCGGGCCGGGCGCCAGGCCGTGGTAGCTGTGGGTGCGCAGGTGGGTGGGGTGTGTTTGGGGCGCGGTCAATGTGTCTCCCTGTATGGTGTCATTCATGGGGTGGTTATACCGCGGCGGTTCAGTTCAGCTGCATGCCGCGCACGAGTTGCGCCACGTTATGCCGCATCAGCTTGAGGTAACTGTCGGCCGGGCCGCCAGGCGCTGACAGGGCATCCACATACAGCGTGGGCCCCGGCGTCACGCCCGCATCCTTGCTCAGCTGCGCCAGCAGCTTGGGGTTGCTCATGTTTTCCACAAACACGGCCTTGATTTTTTCGCGCCGGATCTGCTGGATTAACTGGGCGACCTCCCTGGCGCTGGGCTCGGCTTCGGTGGAGACGCCCTGGGGCCCGAGAAAACGGACCTGGTAATGCGCGCCGAAGTAGCCGAAGGCGTCGTGCGAGGTGATGACCTTGCGCTTGTCCGCCGGGATCGCGGCAAATTGCGCCTTGGCCCAGCTGTCGAGTGTCTGCAACTCTTTCACGTACGCCTCGCTGTTGCTCTGGAAGCCTGCGGCCCCGGCGGGGTCGGCCTGGCTCAGGGCTGCGGCGATGTTGCGCACATAGCGCACGACATTTGTCGGGTCCTGCCAGGCGTGCGGGTCGGTTTCCGCGTGGCGCTGGCCTTTTTCGGCGGGCAGGCTGCGGGGCTTCACGCCCTGGGATGCCACCAAGGACTGGCCCCGGTAGCCGGCGGATTTGGCGAGCTTTTCTGCCCAAGGCTCAAAGCCGAGGCCGTTGGTCACCAGCAGCCGGGTTTGCAGGATGTTTTTGGCATCAAGCGGTTTGGGCTCGAAGACATGGGCGTCCTCGTCTGGCCCGACCAGGGTGGTGACGGTCACCCGGTCGCCACCCACCACGCGCACCAGATCGCCCAGGATGCTGAAGCTGGCCACGACCGGCAGCTTGTCGGCGGCCAGGCCGGCCGTGGCGGCGGTGCACAACGCCAGTGCCGCCAGGCAAGCCGCTAATTTTTGACGCAGGGTTTTCATGGGGAAGTCCTTGGTGAATATGAAGAAAAACGCTTCAGGCCACGCGATGGGCGCGATTCAGCACGCGCGGCAGCCAGCCGCCGGGCGCCAGCAGCAAGGACGCGAAGTACAGGGCGCCCGCGCAGCCGATGATGGTGGGGCCGGAGGGCGTATCCAGGTGGAAAGACAACAGCAGCCCGAGGTAGCCGGCCAGCATGGCTTGGGCGCCGGCATTGACAAGTTGCGCGGGCAGGGTGTCGTGCCACAGCTTGGCCGAGACGGCGGGCAGCATCATCAGCCCCACTGCCATCAAGGTACCCAGGGTTTGAAATCCGGCCATCAGGTTGATGACCACCAGCATCAAAAATCCCTGCTGCCAGACCCAGGTGTGCCAACCGCGCCGGCCGGCGGTGCTTAAAAACACCGGGTCAAAACTTTCCAGCACCAGGCCGCGGTAGGCCGCGGCCAGTGCCAGCATGCTCACGCTGGCCACCGTGGCCACCAGCCACAAACCGGGTGTGTCCACCCCGAGCGCACTGCCAAACAGGATGTGCAGCAAATCGAGTTGCGTGCCGTGGCCGGAGATGAGCGTGACGCCCAGCGCCAGTGCCGCCAGGTAGATGGCGGCCAGACTCGCGTCTTCTTTCAGCGCCGTGGACCGGCTGATCCATCCGGCGAGCGCCGCCACCAGCATGCCGGCCACCACGCCGCCCGCGGCCATGGCGGTGAGCGACAGGCCGCACAGCATGAAGCCTATGGCCACGCCGGGCAGGATGGCATGGCTGAGCGCATCGCCCAGCAGGCTCATGCGCCGCAGCGTCAAAAAAACGCCCAGAGGCGCGGCGCTGAGTGACAGCGCCAGGGTCGCCACCAGCGCGCGGCGCATGAAGGCGAAGTCGGCAAACGGAGCCCACAGCAGCGCCCAGATGCTTTGCAGCACGGTCAGGCTGCCGGCCATCAGGCAGCCACCTGTTGCCACAGCGGCAGCCGCGGCTGGTCCACCTGGCAGATATCGGCGTCCTCATCCCAGGCTTCGGCCATGCTGCGGGCCCGCGCCAGGTTGGCCTCGGTCATCACCTGCGCGGTGGGCCCCCAGGCCACCACTTCGCGGGCCAGCAGCAGGGTGCGCGGAAAATGCTGGCGCACCTGCGCATCGTCGTGCAGCACGGCAATCACGGTGCGCCGCCGCTGGTGCCACTGCCGGATCATCGCCAGCAGCGCCGAGGTGGTTTTGCTGTCCATGGCGTTGAAGGGTTCGTCCAGCAAGATCAGCTCGGCGTCCTGCACCAGCAGGCGGGCAAACAGCATGCGCTGCAGTTGTCCGCTTGAAAGCGAGCCGATGGGCCGGCGCTCAAATCCCTCCAGCCCCACGGCATGCAGGGCCGCATCCACGCGCGCCAGCCGATCACCGCGCACGCCGCCCCAGGCGCCCTCGGCGGGCCAGCAGCCCAGCAGTACGCAATCGCGCACATCAATCGGAAAGCCGCGGTCAATTTCGGCGAGCTGCGGCAAATAGGCAATGCGTGCACGCGGCGCAGACACGGCCACCCGTCCGCCCGAAAGGGGCAGCAAGCCCATGATGCTTTTGAGCAGCGTGCTTTTGCCGGAACCATTGGGCCCCACCACCGCCGTGAGCGAGCCTGGCGCAAAGTGGCCGCTGATGTGGTGCAGGGCGGGGTGGCGGCGGTAGCTCACCGTGAGGCCGTCCAGCGTCACCATGGCATAGGCACCAAGTTGGCCCAGCTGACCGCCAGCCATAGCAGCGCTACCGCAGGCGCCACCGCCAGCACACGCAGCCAGGCGGGCCAGGCCAGCACGCTGCGTGCCGAGGGTTTTGCGTCAATCAAGGGGCTTGGCTGGGGTGGCATGCGAAGTCTGTCTTTACAAATGGGTGCAATCAAATGCCATAAAAAAGTCACGAGTCACAGGCATAATGCAACTCGATTGCGCTATAGTTTAATGCAACTAAGTTGCGTTATTGAAATCTCGGCAGAAATTTAAAACTTCAAAGACGCATGGCTTCATCCATTCCTCCAAGCGACCTCACTGCGGATCCGATCGATGCGCTGCTTTCCGCGCACGGCCTGCGCCGTACCAGTGCGGCGCGCTTGGTGCTGGGCTGGCTGCTGGCCCATCCGGACACCAGCTACACCCACGCGCAATTGCAGATGGCCCTGGTGAGCGACACCGAATCGGCGCTGGACCGCGTGACGCTGTACCGCCTGATTGACCGGCTCACGCAGGTCGGCCTGCTGCTGTGCCGGGTCGACGCGAACCGGGTGCGCCGCTACCAGGCCATGCCGAGCAGCGTGCATGCGATTCCTCACTTTGAATGCCAGAGCTGCCACCGCGACAGCCCGCTGGCCGGTGCGCTGAAGGCCAGCGCCAACGACTTGGAGCGTGCCGCACAAACCGCGCTGGAGGCGCTCAAGGCCCTGGGCTACCAGGGCATGAGCATGGACTTTGCGGTGCGCGGCCTGTGCGCCGACTGCGCCACCGGCGCGCCGGGCCTGGCTTCATGATCAGCACCCGGCAACTGGCCTACCGCTACGGCGGCGGCCCCGAGCTTAGGTTTGAGGATGTTGACGTGGCGCAGGGCGGCGTGCTGCTGCTGCGCGGCGCCTCGGGTTCGGGCAAGTCGACCTGGCTGGCGCTGGCCGCCGGCTTGCTCAGCCCCGGCGAGGGTGACATGAACGTGGCCGGGCAGTCCATGAAAGCACTGGGCAAAGTGGCTGGCGATGCCTGGCGCGCCACAACCATAGGCTTTCTGCCGCAGCGCCTGCATTTGAGTTCGGCGCTGACGGTGCATGGCAACCTGGCCATGGCACAGTGGGCTGCCGGCCAGCCGTCCGATGAGGGTCGCATTGACCAGGCGCTGGCGGCGCTGGATGTGCAGGCGCTGGCCAGGCGCAAACCGGCGCAGCTGTCCGGCGGCCAGGCCCAGCGCGTGGCGCTGGCGCGGGCGGTGCTGCTCAAGCCGCGTGTGATCCTGGCGGATGAACCGACGGCCAGCCTGGATGACGAAGCGGCCACGGCGTCGCTGGAATTGCTGCAGGCAACGGCAAGGCATGAGGGCGCGACGCTGGTGATCGCCACCCACGACAGCCGCGTCGCCGGCTTTCTTGAAACCCGGATGGATGGTGAAAAAGGCTTCCAGTCCTTGCTGATAGGGCGCAAGAAGCTATGAAAATAATAGCAATTTCATGGCGTTACCTGTGGTCGCGGCCGCTCGCGGCGGCCCTCAACCTGCTGCTGCTGAGCCTCGGGCTGGCCTCCATCACCTTGGTGCTGCTGGTCAGCCACCAGATCAACCAAGCCTTTGAGCGCGACCTCGCGGGCATCGACGTGGTGGTGGGTGCCAAGGGCAGCCCGATGCAGCTGATCCTGTCGGGCGTGTTTCACCTGGACGTGCCGACCGGCAATGTGCCGCTGGCCGCCATCAAGGCGCTGGAAAGCCATCCGCAGGTGGCCAAAATCATTCCGATCAGCCTGGGCGACAGTTTCCGCGGCTTTCGCATCGTCGGCACCACGGCCGAGTACATCCGGCATTACGACGCCAAACTGGCGCAGGGCGGCTTATGGGCGCAGCCCATGCAGGCCGTGATAGGCGCGCGGGTGGCCGCGCAAACCGGCTTGAAGGTGGGCGACAGTTTTGCCGGCACCCATGGCCTGGGCGGCGGCGGCGATGTGCACGCCCAGACGCCTTACACGGTGGTGGGCGTGCTGGCAGCCAGTGGCAGCGTGCTGGACCGGCTGGTGCTGACTGCCACCGAATCGGTGTGGAAGGTGCATGAAACCGATACCGCCCTTGACGAGGAAGATCAGGCGATTCTGGAGCAGGAGCGCGAGATCACGCTGGCGCTGATCCAGTACAAGACGCCGCTGGCGGCCGTGACCTTTCCGCGCTTCATCAACACCACCACCGAAATGCAGGCGGCGGCACCGGCGCTGGAGATCACGCGGCTGCTCAGCATGGTTGGCGTGGGCACCGATGTGCTGCGGGCGCTGGCCGGCGTGCTGTTGCTGACCGCCGGCCTGAGCGTGTTTATTGCGCTGTGGGGCGCGGTGCGCGAACGCCGTGCCGACCTGGCGCTGCTGCGCATGCTGGGCGCGCCGCCGCGCAAGGTGGCCGGGCTGCTGTTGTGCGAGGCGCTGTGGCTGGCGTTGCTGGCCACCGTGCTGGGCGTGCTGGCGGGGCAGGGGCTGACGGCCTTGATCGCCTTCACGCTGCAGCTGGAGAATTCAGTGTTGATCGGCGCTTTTTCCTGGCCGGTCGAGTTGATCAGTGTGCCGGTTCTGGCCTTGGGGGTGGCGCTGGCGTCCGCGCTCTTGCCCGCCTGGGAGGCCTACCGGGTCAGTGTGTTTGAACTTTTGCAACCAGGATAAATCCATGAAACTTATGAAAAAAACACTCCCAGTCCTTGCTGTATTTGCGCTGACAGCCATGTTTTCGGTCGCAAATGCCCAGCATTCCGACAAGGAAACCAAGGAAGACATCCAGCGTCACCGGGCCATGGCCGCGGCCCATGAAGCCGCCGCCAAGTGCCTGGAAGCGGGCAAAAAAGACGAAGTCTGCGAGAAAGAGCTGCAAGCGGCCTGCAAGGGCCTGGCCGTCGGCAAATACTGCGGCATGAAACACGTTCATTGAGCCGTGTGAATAATGCCGATTCAGCCTCGCGCTTAATTTTCAGGAGTACCCCATGAAAACCCCTCCCGCTACCACTTTCTCCACTTCGCGCACGGCGTTTCGCGGCGCAGCGCGTTGGGGCGCGCTGGCTTGCGGGCTGGTGCTGGCCGCCGCGGGTTTGCAGGCGCAAACGCTGTCGTCGCCCCTGGCTTCACAGCCGGCCCCGGGCAAGGCAAAGTCGGCAACCGTTGCAGCGTCGTCGGCGCCCAGCCCGGATTTCCCCATGGGGCAGGGCCCCGGCGTGCACGGCGCCAACAGCCCCTTTCCCAACCTGTCGGCGCGCGACGATGTGGTGCCCTGGTCGGTGCTGACGGCGGTGAAAACCAAAAACGAGAAAAACCGGATTTTTCCGGTGTTCAGCCTGAGCCAAATGGCGCTCAGGCAAAAAACCCTGCGTATCCAGGGCTTCATGATGCCGCTGGACCCGGGTGAGAAACAGACGCACTTTCTGCTTTCTTCGGTGCCGCTGACCTGTGCTTTCTGCATGCCGGGCGGGCCGGAGAGCATGGTCGAGGTCAAGACCAAAACGCCGGTCAAATACAGCATGGACCCGGTGGTCGTCGAGGGACGTTTCATGGTGCTGGAGGACGACCCGCACGGCCTGTATTACCGGATCACGGATGGGACCGGCGTCAAGTGACGGTGGCGGCTGCTTGAGCGCATGAGGCGGCCGCCCCACGCGCCGGCCCGGCCGCTGGCCTGGCTGCTCGTCTTCGCGCTGTTGCTGGCGCAAACCCTGGGCCTGATGCATGGCGTGGTGCATGGCGGCGTGCATGCGCCCCATAGGTCCCACATGCCCTTGCACGCTGGCGGGCAAGCGCAGCATCTCCATGACCATGACCATGACCATGACCATGAC
>CAZWDK010000064.1:10079-14314 GCA_964633095.1 uncultured Polaromonas sp.
CCATGACCATGACCATGACCATGACCATGACGCCGAGCAGGGCGCCGGCTGGCTGGCCTCGCTTTTCTCCTCGCACGAGGGCGAGCCGGATTGCCGCCTGTTCGACCAGGCCAGCCATGGCAGCGCGATGCCCGCCGTGGCGCTGTTGAGCCTGCCCATGGCGCTGCCATCGTTGCTGGTGGCCATCTTCCAGGGCGAAGCACTGGCCCGCTGGGCGGCGCTGTTCGACGCGCGCGGCCCGCCCCTGACTCGCTGAATCCCCCCGAAGTTGCCAGGCACCGGCCCGTTGGCCGGCGCTTGGCTGTGCCTTGTCGATTCAACAAAGTCATCATGAATAAACCATTTTTCCGCAGCGCCATGGCTGCGGCTGTTGCTCCGCGCGCGCTTGGCGCCGCCATCGCCTCCCTCTGCGCATTCGGCAGCGCCTCGCAGGCCCAGGCGCAGACGCCCACCCTCAAGGACATCACCATCACCGGCAATCCGCTGGGCGCTACTGATTTAATAGCGCCTGCCGCGCAATATTCGGGGGCCGGACTGCTGTTGCGCTCCAAAACCACGCTGGGCGAAACGCTCGACGGCGTGCCGGGCGTGAGCAGCAGCTACTTTGGCCCCAACGCCAGCCGGCCCATCATCCGCGGGCTGGACGGCGACCGCATCCGCATCCTGGGCAATGGCGGCGCCACGCTGGACGCCTCCAGCCTGAGCTACGACCATGCGGTCACCAGCGACCCGATCAGCATGGAGCGCATCGAGGTGCTGCGCGGCCCCGGCGCGCTGCTGTATGGCGGCAGCGCCGTCGGTGGCGTGGTCAACGTGATTGACAACCGCATTCCCCGCGAGGCGCTGTTTGATGAGAAGGGCGGTGTAGGCGGAAAGGTCGACTTGAGTCTGGCCAGCGGCAACCGCGAGAAAAGCAGCGGCGTCCTGCTGGAAGGTGGCAACGACCGCTACGCCCTGCATGTGGATGCGTTCAACCGTGAAACCGGCGACGTGAAGGTGCCGGTTGAGCTGGCCTGCGGCAAGGGCGGCGTGAACACCAGCAGCAAGCGCATCTGCAACTCGGCCAGCCAGGTCCATGGCGGTGCAGTCGGTGGCTCTTTGTTTTTTGACCAGGGCTACCTGGGCGCATCGCTTGGCAGCTACCGCAGCAACTACGGCACGGTGGCGGAAGACGATGTCACGATCGACATGAAGTCGGATCGCGTGGCGCTGGAAGGCGAGCTGCGCAATCCGGGCGGCGTGATTCAAAGCCTCAAGGGGCAGCTCAGCCATACCGATTACCGGCATACCGAATTCGAAGGGGCCAGCCCCGGCACGGTGTTCAAGAACAAGGGCAGCGATTTTCGGCTGGAGGCGCGCCATGCCCGTTTCGGCAAGCTGGAGGGCGTGGTCGGTGTGCAGGCCGAAAACAACCGCTTCTCGGCCGATGGTGCCGAGGCCTTTGCACCTTTCAGCCGGACCTCGCAAAGCGCCGTGTTTGCCTATGAGGAGTACGGCACAAGCTGGGGCAAGCTGAGTTTTGGCGGCCGGCTGGAGTCGGTCAGGGTCGAGTCCTTGGGCAACCCGCAGCTGGCGCGCTTTGTCCCTGCGACGCGTGACTTCACGCCGCACAGCTACGCACTGGGTGCCTTGTGGAACACGGCGCCCGGCTGGCAGATCACCAGCAACCTGGCGTATACCGAGCGGGCGCCCAAAGACTACGAACTCTTTGCCCAGGGCCCGCACCTGGCGACCAGGGCCTGGGAAACCGGTGACGCGACCCTGGGCAAGGAAAAGTCGACCAGCCTGGATGTGGGGACGAGCTGGAAATCGGGGGCCAACCGCTTTGCCGCCAACGCTTATGTGCACCGCTTCAGCAACTACATCGGCCTGCTGGCCACGGGCAATACCCGCGACCAGGAGGATGGCGCGCTCAATCCGGTCGATGTCAATCCGGACAGCAAGATACTGCCCGAATTCGCCTATACCGGTGTGGGTGCCCGCTTTGTGGGCCTGGAAGCCAGCGGCAACATCCGGTTGCTGGAAGGCGCATCGACCTTGGACCTGGCGCCGCGTGCTGACCTGGTGCGGGCAAAAAATCTGGACAACGGCCAGCCCTTGCCGCGCATTGCACCGGTTCGGCTGGGTGCTAGCCTGCTCTGGGCAAGGGGCCCCTGGGGCGCCAGCATCGGCTTTGACCACTCGGCGGCGCAGCACCGGGTGCCCGCGGGCGACCGTGCCACAGCGGCCTACACGCTGTGGAATGCCGCGGCGACCTACCGTGCCAAAGCGGGTGCTGCCGGCCTGCTCTGGTACGCCAAGTTCGACAACCTCACGAACCAGCTGGCCTACAGCGCGACATCGGTGCTGACCACCACGGCCTTCCCGAAAGCACCGTTGCCGGGACGCAGTCTGAAGGTCGGCCTGCAGGTCGGTTTTTAGACGACAACGCTGCGCATAAAACACCGGGACACCCAGGGCAAGACGCCGCGGGGCGCGCGCTAAGATTGCGCGATGAACCCGCTTGTTTTCGTCTCCCTGCTTCCGGTTGTTTTGTTGATTGCTACGGGTTTCATAGCTGGCAAACTAGAGTGGATAAGGGCCGCAGCCACAAAAGATCTTTCAAACCTGGTTTTTTTGTTGCTCACGCCGGCCCTGCTGTTTCGCACCATGAGCCGGGTGCGCATCGAACAGCTGGACTTCAAACCGGTGGCGGCTTATTTCCTGGCCGTCATCATTTTGTTTGCCGCTACCCTGCTGGTGCAGGGCTTTAACCGCCGCGCCGCCGTGCTGGCGCTGGCCAATACCTTTTCCAACACGGTGATGATAGGCATCGCGCTGATCGGCCTGATGTACGGACCGCTTGGCCTGGTGACGCTGTTCACGCTGGTGTCCGTGCATTCGCTGGTGCTGCTGACCAGCGCCACGGTGGTGCTGGAGCTGGCCGTGGCCCATGAGCAGAAGCGGGGCGCGTCCAGCGAACTGGGCAGCGCGCCCCGCCATCCGGTGGCCACCGTGCTGATGGCCGTGAAAAACGCGCTCTTGCATCCCGTGCCGCTGCCCATCATCGCCGGCCTGCTGTTTGCGCAGACCGGGCTGGCGCTGCCCGAGGTAGTAGACAAGCCGCTGGAGCTGCTGGCCAATGCCTTCGGCCCGCTGGCGCTGGTACTGGTGGGGGTGACGCTGGCCAACACGCCGGTCGGTCGGCACTGGCGCCAGGCGCTGGCCCTGGCCAGCGTGAAAAACCTGCTGCATCCGCTGCTGGTGTTTGGCCTGTGCCGCCTGCTGGGCGTGAGCGGCCTGCCGATGACGGTGATGGTGGTGGCTTCCGCGCTGCCGATTGGCGCGAATGTGTTTTTGTTTTCCCAGCGTTACAAGGTGGCCGAAGAGCTGGTGACCGCCAGCGTGGTCGTGTCCACCGCGCTGGCGCTGCTGAGCCTGACGCTGGTTTTGCTGCTGGTGGGGCAGGCCGCCTGAGCGGTGCACGCGCCGGCCCGGCGGCCCGAAAAGTCTTCGCGGTTAAACTCCCCCGCTGTTTCAAAACGTCAGATTCTGACCCATTCCCCGAGGATTCCCCATGCTGTTTGGCAAATTGCTGCCGCGCGAAGGCAATTTTTTCGAGATGTTCAACCAGCATGCAAATTGCATCGTGGAGGCCGCCCATGCCTTCTCCAAGCTGGTGAGCAACTACAGCGACGTGCAAAAGCGCGAATCGTTCAACCGCGAGGTCGACCACGCCGAGCATGCCGCTGACCGCATCACGCAAGAGGTCAACCGCGCGCTGCACAAGACCTTCATCACGCCGATAGACCGCGACCAGATCCATCAGCTCATCAACACCATGGACGATGTGGCCGACCTGATTCAGGACTCCGCCGAAACCATGGCGCTGTACGACGTGCGCCACATGACCGATGACATCGTGCGCCTGACCGATTTGAGCGTGAAATGTTGCGAGCGCCTGAAAGACGCCGTGGCCTTGATTGAAAAAGTCAGCGATGCCGCCACCGCCGAGGCCGCGCTGAAAACCTGCGAAGAGATCGACAAGCTCGAATCCGACGCCGACCGCGTCATGCGTTCGGCCATGAGCCGGCTGTTTCGTGAAGAGCCCGACGTGCGGGAGATCATCAAGCTCAAGGCGGTCTATGAGTTGTTGGAAACGATTACCGACAAGTGCGAGGACGTGGCCAACCTGATCGAGGGCATCGTCCTCGAGCACTCCTGATCAGCGGTCGCTTCCCATGCAAACTGTACAA
>CAZWDK010000065.1:0-14212 GCA_964633095.1 uncultured Polaromonas sp.
CGACGCTGGAAGACCTGAACCAGGTCATGGTCGATGCCTCGATTTGCGGGCTGGGCCAGGCGGCGCCGAATCCGGTGCGCAGCATCCAGACCTATTTTGCGCATGAGATTGGAGGCCAGGCATGAACGCAGCGCAGGGCCGCCCCAAGCAAGTTCAGCCCCCTCGGGGGGCAGAGAGCCACACGCGGTGGGCGAACGTGGGGGCCATGACCGCGCCCGCCAAGCTGGTCGAGGTGATGCCTCAAACCATCGAGTTCACGCTCGATGGCAAAACCCTTCACGCCCATGAAGGCGAAACCATTTTCAAGGCCGCCCAACGCCACGGCGTGGACATTCCGCACCTTTGCCACAAGGACGGCTTGCGCCCCGACGGCAACTGCCGCGCCTGCGTGGTGGAGGTCAAGGGCGAGCGCACGCTGGCGCCCAGCTGCTGCCGCAACGTGATAGCCGGCATGGAGGTGCAGGCCAGCAGCGAACGCGCCCGCAAGAGCCAGAAGATGGTGCTGGAAATGCTGCTGTCGGACCTGCCGGACCAGGGCTACAAATGGAATGAACATGACGAGTCGCTGCAGCACGGCGAACTCAGCGACTGGGCGGCGCGCCTGGCGGTCACGGTGCGCCCCGAACTGAAGGCGCTGCGCCGCGAGCAGCCGCAGGCCGACCTGTCGCACCCGGCCATGGCCGTCAACCTGGATGCCTGCATCCAGTGCAAGCGCTGCGTGCGCGCCTGCCGCGAGGAACAGGTCAACGACGTGATCGGCTACGCCCAGCGCGGCGCGCACAGCGAGATCGTGTTTGACCTGAACGACCCCATGGGCGACAGCACTTGCGTCGCCTGCGGCGAATGCGTGCAGGCCTGCCCGACCGGTGCGCTGATGCCCAAGACCCAGATCGGCTCGCAGCGGGTCGACAGGAAGGTCGATTCGGTCTGCCCCTTCTGCGGTGTCGGCTGCCTGGTGACCTATAACGTCAAGGACAACAGGATTGTCAGCGTGGACGGGCGTGATGGCCCGGCCAACCATTCGCGGCTGTGCGTCAAGGGGCGCTTCGGTTTTGACTATGCGCACAGCCCGCAGCGCCTGACCCGGCCCCTGATCCGAAAAGCCGGCATGAGCAAGGACCCCGAGGCCTTGCAAGGCCTCAACCGCAACACGGCGGACTGGTCTGCGGTGTTCCGCGAAGCGACGTGGGAAGAGGCGCTGGACTTCAGCGCGGGCAGGCTCAAAGGCCTGCGCGATACCCATGGCAAGAAATCACTGGCCGGCTTCGGCTCGGCCAAGGGCAGCAACGAAGAGGCCTATTTGTTCCAGAAGCTGGTGCGCACCGGTTTTGGCAGCAACAACGTGGACCACTGCACCCGCCTGTGCCATGCCTCCAGCGTGGCCGCGCTGCTGGAGGGCGTCGGTTCCGGCGCCGTCAGCAACCCCGTCAGCGATGTGGAACATGCCGACCTGATCTTCGTGATCGGCTCCAACCCGACGGCCAACCACCCGGTGGCCGCCACCTGGATGAAAAACGCCGCCAAGCGCGGCGTGAAGATCGTGCTGGCCGATCCGCGCATCACCGACATCGGCCAACATGCCTGGCGCACCCTGCAGTTCAAGGCCGACAGCGATGTGGCCATGCTCAATGCGCTGATCCACACCGTGATCGAGGAAGGCTTGACCGACCGGGATTTCATCGAGAAGCGCGCCAGCAACTTTGAAGCCCTGCGGGAAAACGTCAAGGGCTACAGCCCCGAGGCGATGGCGCCGATTTGCGGCATCCCGGCGCAAACCCTGCGCGAGGTGGCGCGCGAATTCGCCAGGGCCAAGGGCGCGATGATTTTGTGGGGCATGGGCATCAGCCAGCATGTGCACGGCACCGACAACGCGCGCTGCCTGATTGCGCTGAGCACGGTGACCGGGCAGATCGGCAAGCCCGGCTCGGGCCTGCATCCGCTGCGCGGCCAGAACAATGTGCAGGGCGCCAGCGATGCCGGGCTGATCCCCATGATGTTTCCCAACTACCAGCGCGTGGACAGCAAGGAGGCACATGCCTGGTTTGAAAACTTCTGGGGCATGCCGCTGGATGAGCAGCCCGGCTACACCGTGGTCGAAATCATGGACAAGGCGCTGGCCCCCGACAGCGACCCGCACAAGATTCGAGGCATGTACATCATGGGCGAGAACCCGGCCATGAGCGACCCCGACCTGAACCATGCGCGCCACGCGCTGGCCAGCCTGGAACACCTGGTGGTGCAGGACATCTTCATGACCGAGACCGCCTGGCTGGCCGACGTGGTGCTGCCCGCCACCGCCTGGCCCGAGAAAACCGGCAGCGTCAGCAACACCGATCGCATGGTGCAGCTGGGGCGGCAGGCCATCACGCCGCCGGGCGATGCGAAACCCGACCTCTGGATCATCCAGCAGATGGCAAAACGCATAGGCCCCCACGCTCCGCACTTCGTGTCGTCGCTGCCCCCCGGGGGGGCCGTCCCCGCCTTGGGGCGGCCCGGCGGCGGGGGCATGGGCCTTTCCTGGAACTACCAAGGCGAGGAGTCCGGCGTGGCCGCCGTCTACGAAGAGATGCGCCAGGCCATGCACGCGGCCATATCAGGCATCACCTGGGAGCGGCTGCAGCGCGAATCCAGCGTGACCTACCCCTGCCTCAGTGCCGACGATCCGGGCCAGCCCACGGTCTTTATCGACAGCTTTCCGACCGACGATGGCCGCGTCAAGCTGGTGCCGGCCGACATCATTCCGGCCGATGAACGGCCCGATGCCGATTACCCCTTTGTGCTGATCACCGGCCGCCAGCTGGAGCATTGGCACACCGGCAGCATGACGCGCCGCGCCACGGTGCTCGATGCGATTGAGCCGGTGGCGACCGCGTCGCTGTGCGGCGGTGACCTGGCGGCGCTGGGGCTGCAGGCGGGCGAGGTGATCACGGTGCAGTCGCGCCGCGGCAGCGTCGCCATTCATGTGCGGCGCGATGACGGCACGCCGCCGGGCTCGGTCTTCATCCCGTTTGCCTACTACGAGGCCGCCGCCAACCTGATGACCAATGCCGCGCTGGACCCGTTCGGAAAAATCCCGGAGTTCAAATACTGCGCGGTCGCCATCCGGCGCGGCGGCCAAGCCGCGCTGATGGCGGGCTATGGGGCCGGCGAGACCCCGGCGCGGGCCTGAAAACGACGGCCCGCCTGGCCAGGCCTCAGGCGGCCAGGCCCATCACGTCCGTGAAGGCCTGCAGGAACAGGGCATTGTCCTCGGCGCTGCCGATGGAGACGCGAAGGAAATGCTCGTAGCCGCGTTCCTTCCACGGCTTGACGATGACCCCGCGCGCCAGCAGGCCCTCGGCCACCGGGCCGTTGGGGCGCCGCAGGTTCAGGAACAGGAAGTTGGCCGCCGAGGGGGCCATCGTGACGCCCAGGGCGCGCAGCTGCGCGGCCAGCAGCTCGCGCCTTGCCACGGTTTCGCGCACGCTCATCGCCATGTGGGCCGGGTCGTTCCAGGCGGCCAGCGCGGCCGTCTGCGCCGCCAGGTTGATATTGAAGGGCGTACGCACGCGGTCCAGGATCTGCACCAGTTTTTCGTCAGAGGCAATGCCGTAACCGACGCGCAAGCCGGCCAGGCCCCAGGCCTTGGAGAAGGTGCGCAGCACGATCCAGGGCCGCGCCTGCGCGCGCAGCTCGGCCAGCGCGTCCGGAAAACCGGGCGTGAGCCGGGCGTATTCGTAATAGGCCTCGTCGATCACCAGCAGCGTCTCGGGCGGCGTGGCCTGCACGATGCGGCGAAACGCGTGGGCGTCGAGCATGCAGCCCACGGGATTGGACGGATTGCTCAGCAGCGCCAGCTTGGGCGCCTGCGGGCCGCTGGCCAGCGCCTCGCACCAGGCCTCGACGTCGAATTCCAGCGCCGCCGTCACCGGCACCATCTGGACCCGGGCACCCATCATGCGCGGATAGATGTCGTGCAGGCCGAAGGATGGCAACAGGGTGACCACCCGGTCACCCGGTGACAGAAAGGCCTGGCACAACACTTCGAGCAGGTTTTCCGAGCCGTTGCCCATCACCACCTCGCCGGGCTGGGCGCCGGTGCGGCTGGCGATGGCGCCGCGCAGCGCGTGGCTGTTGGCATCGGGGTAAATGCCGGCGGAGGCGGCGAGTCCCGCCAGGGTCAGGGCGACCGCCGGACTGGGGCCAAACGGGTTCTCGTTGCTGGCCAGCCGCGCCACATGGCTGACGCCATGGCGCTGGCGCACGGCCTCGGACGACAGGCCGGCGTTGTAGGCCGGCAGGTCGCGCACTTCGGGCCGCGCAAGGCGGCTCAGCAATTCGGCGGAGCTAGGGTTCATGGCGTGGTGTCCTGTTGCGTGAGGTCAAAGATCTTGCCCGGATTGAGCAGGTTCAGCGGGTCAAGCGCCTGCTTGATGGCGCGCATGGCCGCCAGTTCGGCCGGGGTACGGCTGGCGTGGAGGTAGGGCTTTTTGTGCAGGCCTATGCCGTGTTCGGCGGAGACGCTGCCACCGCGTTCGGCGAGCAGGCCGTAGACGACCTGCTCCACCTCGTGCGCCGCCTGCTCCGGGGTCAGGCCGGCGCCGAGCGAGCGCGCGTCGGTCGTGAGGTGCAGGTTGCCGTCGCCCAAATGGCCAAAGCGCAGCGTGCGCTGGCCAGGCCAGCGCGCCGTCAAGGCGCTTACGCACTGCTCGGCGAAATCGCCGATCTGGTCGACAGGCAGGCTGACGTCGAAATTGATGGGCAGGAGGTGCGTGGGGAACTCCGCCGTGGCTTCGCGGATGCGCCACAGCGATCTGGCCTGGGCCTGCGACTGGGCCACCACGGCGTCGAGCACGAGGCCCTGGTCCATGGCTTCGCCCAGGGCGGTCTGCAGGCTGTCGCTCAGGAGGGCTTCGTCGCGGCCGGTGACCTCGGCCAGCACCATGAAGGGATAGGCCTGCGGCAGTGGCGATGCCATCCGGCTCCAGCGCAGCGAGGTGCTGAAGAAGTCTTCCCACATCAGTTCGAAGGCGGCCAGCGCCCCCGGGAAATGCGCCTGCAGCAAGCGCAGCAGCCGGATGGCGCTCGCATAGTCGGGCAGGGCGACGAGCGTGCTGGCCCTGGCGCGGGGCGCGGGGTGGAGCTTGAGCACGGCGCGGGTGATGATGCCGAGCGTGCCCTCCGAGCCTATGAACCATTGCTTGAGGTCGTAGCCGGTGTTGTTCTTGAGCATGGGCCGCAGCATGTTCAGCAGGGTGCCGTCGGCCAGCACGACTTCAAGGCCCAGGGCCTGCTCGCGCATCATGCCGAACTGCACCACGCCATTGCCGCCGGCATTGGTCGCCAGGTTGCCGCCTATCTGGCAGGAGCCCCGCGCGCCCAGGTCCACGCCCAACAGCAGGCCCGCAGCCTGGGCGGCTTCCTGCGCGGCTTGCAGGGTGACGCCGGCCTGCACGGTCAGGGTGGCGGCCGTCGTGTCCACTTGCTCGATCGCGTTCAGGCGTTCCAGCGACAGCGCCACGGCATTTTCCTGGGGCATGGCCCCGCCGGCCAGGCCCGTCAGGCCGCCTTGCGGCACGACGGGGACGCGGTGGGCATGGCAGATGCGCAGCGCGGTGGCAACTTCGCCGGGATGGGCGGGACGCACCAGCGCCAAAGGGCGAACCGGCGGCGCGCCACTCCAGTCGGCCTGGTAGCGTGCATCAATGGCGTCGCCCCACTGCACCGCGCCCTTGCCTAACTGCGAAACCAGCTCGTCGATCAGCGAGAGGGTCGGTGCCGGGGTTTTCATGTCAGCCCCTGTGGCTGTGGGCGAAACCGAGCACGGCCTCCAGCATGCGGCGCAAGTGCGGCTGAACGCCCGCCGCCACCTCGGGCAGGTAGTCGAAAGGCAGGGCTTCCTGCATGTAGCTGCATTGGGTCATCTCGAGCTGGATGGCATGGATGCCTTGCTCGGGCTGGCCGTACTGGCGCGTGATGTGGCCGCCCTTGAAGCGGCCATTGAGCACGGCGGTGTAACCCGTTGCCGACTGGGCAATGGCCAGCAACTGCTCGGCCAGGGCCTTGTCGCAGCTGGCGCCATTGGCGGTGCCCAGGTTCAGGTCGGGCAGCTTGCCTTCAAAAAAGCGCGGCAGCACCGAGCGGATGGAGTGCGCATCCCACAGCACCGCCACGCCATGACTGGCCTTGATGCGGTCCAGCTCGGCGCGCAGCTGTTGATGGTAGGGCGCCCAGACGGCGTCACGGCGCGCGGCGATTTCGGCATCGCCGGGCACATCGCCCTGGGCGTAGATGGGGGTGTCGGCAAAGGTATCGACCGGGCACAGGCCGGTCACGCTCTGGCCGGGGTAAAGGCTGGCGCCATCGGGTGGACGGTTCAGGTCCACCACATAGCGGGAGTGTGTCGCGACCAGCACCGAGGCGCCCATGTCCACCGCAAAGTCGTAGAGGCGCGCCATGTGCCAGTCGGTGTCGGGGACCTGGCGGGCTTCGGCCGTAAAACGCTGCGCCAGCGCCGGCGGCACATAGGTGCCGGCGTGCGGCATGGAAATCAGCAAGGGCTGGGTACCCTGGTGAAGCTGGAAGGGTGGCGGTGTGTGGGCGGTGGTCATATGCGAAATTCCGTGAAGCTCAGTCGGGTTGGATGGTGGCGGAGCGTGCCGCCACAAAGGCCTGGGCGGCGCTCTCGTGCAGGGCATGGCGGCCGGCGGCGACCCGCTGCCTGCCGGCGGTCCACAGGCTGGCTATGGCCGAGGTGCGATGGCTGCCGAACACATGGGCCGACAACATGCTGTCGGCCGGCAATTCGCGCAGCGCCACATGCCTGGCATCGAGCGCCACCATGTCGGCCTGCTGGCCCACCGCCAGGCCGGCGACGGGACGTGCGGCGGCCTGCGCGCCGCCCTGCACGGCCTGCAGGGTCAGGGCCGTGGCGACCTGCGGATGGTCGGCGCTGGCCAGCACATTGCGCTGGCGGCGTTGCAGGCGCTGGCTGTATTCGAGCAGCATCAACTCCTCGGCGGCATTGACGCAGGCGTGGCTGTCCGAGCCCACGCCCCAGGCACCGCCGGCGGCCAGCCATTGCGGCATGTCGAAAATGCCGTCGCCCAGGTTGGCTTCGGTGCTGGGGCAGATGCCGGCCACCGCGCCACTGCGGGCGGCGGCGGCGTATTCCTCGGGCGTCATGTGCGTCGCATGCACCAGGCACCAGCGGGCATTGACGTCGGCGTGGTTCAGCAGCCACTGCACGGGGCGCTGGCCGCTCCAGGCCACGCAGTCGTCCACTTCCTGGGTCTGCTCGGCGATGTGGATGTGGACCGGGGCGCTGGCATCGAGTGCGCTCAGGCCCTGCACGGCGGCGCGCAGGCTGTCGGGCGGCACGGCGCGCAGCGAGTGCGGCGCCAGGCCCAGGCGGGCCTGCGCACCCTGCGCCGCGCACATGGGCTGCAGGCGCTGCAGCAGGTCCAGCATGTTGTCGGTGGAGCGGATGAAGCGCGCCTGGTCTTCACGCGGCGGCTTGCCGCCGAAGCCGCTGGTCTGGTAGAGCACGGGCAGCAGCGTGATGCCTATGCCCGCGGCCTGCGCGGCGCGCAGCAGGCACTGCGAGAGCGTGGCGTCGTCGGCATAGGGCTGGCCGCCCCGGTCATGATGAACGTAGTGGAATTCGCATACCGAGGTGTAGCCGGCCTCCAGCATCTCCACATACAGCCAGGTGGCGATGGCCTCCAGATGTTCGGGCGTGATGCGCGCGGCAAAGCGGTACATCAGCGTGCGCCAGCTCCAGAAGCTGTCCTGGGCGGCGGCGCGGTACTCGGTCAGGCCGGCAAAGGCGCGCTGGAAGGCGTGCGAGTGCAGGTTGGGCATGCCGGGGATGAGCGGGCCTGCTGCCGTGGGGGTTCCCGCGGGTGGCGTTGTGGTGCCGGGCTGGACCTGCGTCAGTTGGCCCTGGTCGTTCCAGCCGAGGAGGACGTTGTCGGCCCAGCCTGTAGGGAGCAGGGCCTGGCTTGCGAAGAGGCTTGTTGTCATGGTTGTCAGGGGGTTGTGCAGAGTGTGGTTGGGGAAGTGGCTGAGGTGGCCGGGAGGTCCCGGCACCGACCCAGGCAGCGGCGGACCTTGCCCATCACCGAATCCAGCCCTGCCGAACAACCGTCCGCACCGGCCGCTGCCCGAACCAGTAAGCCAGCTCGGCCGCCTCCCGCACATTCCAGAGCACGAAGTTGGCGGGCCGGCCCACGCCGATCGCGCCATGGGTGTCCTGCAGCCCGAGCGCCCGCGCCGCATGCAGCGTCACCCCCGCCAGCGCTTCCGGCACCGTCAGGCGAAACAGCGTGCACGCCATGTTGGCCATCAGCAGCAGGCTCAAGCAGGGTGAGGTGCCCGGGTTGTGGTCGGTGGACACGGCCATGGGAACGCCGGCGGCGCGCAAGGCTTCAATCGGCGGCAGATGCGTGTCGCGCAGGGTGTAGTAGGCGCCGGGCAGCAGCACCGCCACCGTGCCGGCGGCGCGCATGGCGTCAATGCCGGCTTGCGACAGGTGCTCGATGTGGTCGCAGGACAGCGCGCCGTAGCGCGCCGCCAGCGCCGAGCCGCCCATGTCTGACAGCTGCTCGGCATGCAGCTTGACCGGCAGGCTTAAGCGCTGCGCGGCCTTGAAGACGCGCTCGGTTTCTTCGAGGGAAAAGGCGATGCGCTCGCAGAACACGTCGACCGCGTCGATCAGGCCTTCGGCCGCCAGCGCCGGCATCATCTCTTGGCAGACCAGGTCGGTGTAGTCGCCGCTGCGGTTCGCGTACTCGGGCGGCAGCGCGTGGGCGCCGAGAAAGGTGGTGCGCACCGTCACGCCATGGGCCTGGCCCAGGCGGCGGGCCACGCGCAGCTGCTTGCGCTCGTGCTCCAGCGCCAGGCCATAGCCGGACTTGATTTCTATCGCGCAGACGCCTTCGGCCAGCAGCGATTCCAGGCGCGCCGAGGCGCCGGCAAAGAGTTCATCCTCGCTGGCCTCGCGCGTGGCGCGCACGCTGGAGACGATGCCGCCACCGGCCTGGGCCACCTCTTCGTAGCTGGCCCCGGCCAGCCGCATGGCGAACTCGTTGGCGCGCTGGCCGCCATAGACCAGGTGGGTGTGGCAATCGACGAGGCCAGGCGTGACCAGCGCGCCGCCGCCGTCATGGCGTGGCAGGCCGGCGTATTCGGCGGGCAGTTGGGCCATGTCGCCCAGCCAGGCGATGCTGCCTTGCCGCACCACGATGGCCGCGTCGGCATCGGCTGCCAGCCGGACCGAGGGCGCAGCGCCGGTTGCCAGGCGCAGCCTGGTCCAGAGGCCATCGGCTGAAGCAGGGGCAGCGCGGGGAGACGTCATGGCGTATCGCTTTCAGGTCAGATGTTTGCTATTAAATTAATAGCTGCTTGGGCCCAAAGGTGACGGGCTGCAGCCGGTTTTTCTTGTATTCAGGAGGGCGCGAAGGAAACCGCCAGCAGTTTGGCGCCGGCCGTTTCCGGCTCGACCTGCCAGGCCTGCGCCGCCTCGGTCCAGCACAGGCCCTCGCCTTCGCGGCAGGGGGTGGTCTGGCCCGCCAGCCGCCAGCTTCCGCGCAAGGCCAGCAGCATGCCGTGCGCTGCCGGCGCGATGGCGCCGGCGTGCTCCAGCACCCGCAGCTCGGCCCGCCACTGCCCGCGGCGTGTCATGACATTGAAGTCGCTGGACGCGCCGCCCAGCAGCGTGCAGGCGATCGCCGCATCGCCACTGAAGGCGAAGGGCTGGTGCGGCCTGTCCAGGCGGTGGTCGATGGCGCCGTCGTCCGACTGCAGCCGCACGCCGTCGCCGGCCAGCAGCATGATGCTGCGGTCCACGCCCTCGAAGACCGAGAACGGCCCGGCCGCCGCGATGGTCGCGATGCTGACGCGCCAGCCGAAGTCGCCCAGCTTGGCGCCGGGCGGCCAGCAGGCGATTTCGCAGGTGCTGCCGCCGCCGTTTTTCCAGGGCATGACGGGAAGCTGGTCCCGTCGAAATCGTTGCAAGCTCATGGGACTTTGCCTCGGCTCAGCAGGCCATCAGGGGGAACAGCGGATGGTCCATGGGCGCGCCCGCCGGCAGCTCGCCTTCCAGGCCGGGAAAATCGGGCGAGGTGCTCCAGCGCCGCGGCGCGTGGCGGATGTCGTCGCCCAGAAAGCGCACCGAGAACACGCGGCGCCGGTTTTCCCCCTCAACGCCACCCGCCGCATGCAGCGTGAGCATGTGAAAGCAGACAAAGTCGCCAGGTGCTATGTCCCAGCCGACGATGGGATAGCGCTCGCGCGCGGCTTCGATATCGGGCAGGTCGGCCAGGCTGCCTTCGGGAAACCACTTGGCCTGGTGGTCCATGAAGGTGCGCGGCATCAGCCAGGGGCCCTGGTGCGATCCGGCGACGAATTCCAGCGTGGCGCTGCGCGATACCGGGTCGACCGGAATCCACATGCTGATGTTCTGCCGGCCGTCGATGTTGTAGTAGGGCTGGTCCTGGTGCCAGGGCGTGCGCTGGCGCGTGCCGGGCTCCTTGACCAGCACATGGTCGTGGTACAGGCGCACCGTGGACGAGCCCATGAGGCGCTGCGCCAGGCCCGCCAGCGGGGTCTGGTGGATGAAGCGCCCGAACTGGGCAATGTCCTGCCAGTTGCAGAAGTCCTCGAAGAAACGCCCCGGATCGTCCGGCCGGCTGGCCACCTTGGCGCGCGGGCTGGGCGCGGCCAGATTGGCCTCTATGCCGTCCCGCAGCAGGGCGATCTCGCCGGGCGTGAGCAACTGGCGGATGCAGACCGCGCCGTCGCGCTGGAAGTCGGTCACATGCTGCTCGGTAACGCGCTGCTGGAGGCGACGTTGCAGTTCGGTGGCGGGTGCATTCATGACAGTCTCTCGAGGGGTGGGTGATCCAGGGAGTTCAGGGGATTCAGCTGCGCGTCAGCACGGCCTGCAGGAAGGAACGGGTGCGGTCCTGGCTGGGGTTGGTGAAAATGGTCTCGGGCGGACCGGCTTCAATGATGCCGCCCCCGTCCATCACCACCACCACGTCGCCGACTTCGCGCGCGAAGTCCATTTCATGCGTCACGACCATCATGGTCATGCCTTCGCTGGCCAGCATTTTCATGACCTGCAGCACCTCGCCCACCAGCTCGGGGTCCAGCGCCGAGGTCGGCTCGTCAAACAGCATGACGCGGGGCTTCATGGCCAGTGCCCGGGCAATCGCCACGCGCTGCTTCTGGCCGCCCGACAGGCTGGCGGGCATGGCATTGGCCTTGTGCGCCAGGCCGACTTTTTCGAGCAGGGCGCGGGCCTGGGCATCGGCATCGGCGCGCGACAGGCCGTGCAGCTTGCGCGGACCCAGCGAGACGTTGTGCAGCACCGACAGGTGCGGAAACAGGTTGAAGGACTGGAACACCATGCCGACCTCCTCGCGCAGGGCGTCGAGGTCGGTTTCGGCCAGCATGCGGCCGTCCTGCACCAGCGTGCGGCCGCAGATTTCGACGCTGCCGCCTTCGGGCTTCTCCAGCCCGTTGCAGCAGCGCAAGAATGTGCTCTTGCCGGAACCGCTGGGCCCGATCACCACCACCACTTGCGAGGGCTGCACATCGAAGTCGATGCTTTTCAGCACCACGTGGTCACCATAAGCCTTGTGAAGGCCGCGGATGCGGACCATTGGCGTTGCGTTGCTCATTGCACCATTCCTCCGGCGCGCAGGCGCAGCTCGATATGGCGCAGCACCAGGGTGGTGGCACCGGTCAATATGAAATACACCACGCCAATGGCCAGGTAGACCTCCAGCGAGCGATAGGACACGCTGATGATTTTTTGGCCTTCGTGCATGACGTCGTGGATGGTCAGCAGCGACACCAGGGCCGAGTTCTTGATCAGGGCAATGAACTCATTGCCCAGCGGTGGAATCATGCGCACCACGGCCTGCGGCAGTATCACGTTGCGCATCGCCATGCCCGAGGACATGCCGATGGAGCGCGCCGCCTCCATCTGGCCACGCTCGATCGACTGGATGGCGCCGCGCACCACCTCGGAGACATAGGCCCCTGAGTACAGGCCCAGGCCAATCACGCCGCAGACAAAGGCCGGCAGCAAAATGCCGAACTGGGGCAGGCCAAAGAACAGAATGAACAGCTGCACCAGCAGCGGCGTGCCGCGTATGGCCGCCACATAGGCCGTGCACAGGCTGTAGACAACGCGCCGCTTGGGATTGAGCCGGCCAATGCCGATCAGCAGGCCCATGACGCAGCCGAGCAGCAGCGAGGCGGCCGTGACTTCCACGGTCACCAGCGCGCCCTGCAGCAATTCGGCCAAGCCGGCCCAGACGGGAGAAAAATCGAGTTCCATGTGCTTCAGTCGCCGGTCGGATTACTTGGCCGCGCTGTTGCTGAACCATTTCTTGACAATGGCGGCGTAGCTGCCGTCGGCCTTGAGCTTGGCCAGCGCAGCGTTCACCGACTTGGTGAGTTCGGGCGTGTCCTTGCGCAGCGCCATGCCGTATTCCTCGGTCGTCAGCTGCTCTTCCAGCACGCGCAGGCCGGGGCGGGTGCGCACATACTGAAAGGCGGCGGGCTTGCCCGTCACGGCGGCGTCGGCGCGGCCTATGTCCACCAGGTTGAACATTTCCTGGTTCTTTTCGACCTCGACCCGCTGCACCTTGGGATAGTGTTCCTGCAGGTAGCCCACCGACTTGGTGCCCACCTGAACGGAGACCTTTTTCCCGTCCAGGTCGGCCAGCTTCTTGATGCTCGAGTTGTTGTCCTTGGTCATGACCACCAGGCCGCCGGCGTAGTAGGAGTTGGCGAAGTCAACGACCTTTTTGCGCTCATCGGTGATGTAAATGGCCGAAACAGCCATGTCAAAGCGCTTGGACATGAGGCCGGGAATCAGGCCCTTGAAATCAATATCCACCCATTCGACCTGCTTGCCCATGGACTTGGCCAGCGCTTCCACCAGTTCAACGTCAAAACCCGTGCGTTTGCCGTTTTCCACGAATTCCATGGGGGGAAAGGTGGCGTCGGTGCCAACGCGCAGCACCTTGTCTTGCGTCTGCGCGCTGGCGCTGACCAGGGTCAAGGCGGCCAGGCTGGCCAGAAGAAGCTTGCGACGAAATTTCATGGGAGTGTCTCCGGTGAGGGGGTGAAGGGGTGGGTGAGGGAAATCAGTGAATCGTCAGGCCACGTGAAATGCGTGCGGCGGCAACCACCGTCATGCGTATCAGCGACTGGTCCTGGTTCTGGACGCGTGAAACCGGTGCCATCAGCGTGATCGCGCCAACGGCGCGCCGTGCCATTCCGAACAGCGGGACGCTGACGCCCCAGACGCCCGGATCGACCTCGCCGGTGCTGGCGGCAAAGCCGGCCTGGCGGATGGCCTCGAGTTCGGCTTGCGCGCTGAGCCGCTCGGCGCTGCCAGGGCCGTATTGGCTGTCCAGCACGGCGGCCTGCGCGGCCTCCGGCAGGTGGGCCAGCAGGCACTTGGCCGAGGCCCCGGCACGCAAGGGAACGCTGCGTCCTTTTTCGAAAGAGCAGCGCAAGGACTGCTGGCTTTCGACCATGTCCAGGCAGATGGCCTGGTCGTTGACCGCCACGATCAGGCCCACGCTTTCGTGGGATTGCTCGGCCAGGGCCTGCAGGTCAGGCCTGGCCTGGCAGACCAGATGTGAGGCCAGATCGAAACCCAGGGCCAGCTGCAGGCTCAGCGGACCGGGCGCGTAATGGCCGTCGCTCTCCAGCACAAAGCCCCAGCGCTTGAGCCGGGCCAGTTGCCGGTACAGCGTGCTGCGGGCCAGGCCGGTGCGCTCCATGAGCTCGGCCGCCGACAGGGCCTGCCCGCGCTGGGCCAGGATGGCCAGCACTTGCAGGACGCGGTCGGCAGTGGTCACGGAGGGCATGGCGTTGGTGGACATGTCCGCAGTATCAAAGGATTCACTCACCGTTTAAACCCTAAATTCCCACCAAGTGGGAATGAACTCTCATTTTTTGTTGAGTTGTCACCGAATCATGGGCAGCTTCAAGCCCTGCTTCTTCGCCGTGGCCACCGCGATTTCGTAGCCGGCATCGGCATGGCGCATCACGCCCGAGCCGCAGTCGTTGACCAGCACGCGCGCCAGGCGTTCGGCGGCGGCATCGGTGCCGTCGGCCACGATCACCATGCCCGAGTGCTGCGAATAACCCATGCCGACGCCGCCGCCGTGGTGCAGGCTGACCCAGGTGGCGCCGCCGGCCG
>CAZWDK010000066.1:0-14208 GCA_964633095.1 uncultured Polaromonas sp.
CTCGCCCTATGCCGTCAAGTACGCCGGTTACGGCATCAACCGCGGCAAGCTCAGCATGGACGTGAACTATGTGGTGCTGCCCGACGGCCGGCTCACCGCCAGCAACAAGCTGGTGCTGAACCAGCTCAGCTTTGGCGACAAGGTCGAGGGGTCCACCGCCAGCCTGCCGGTCAAGCTGGCGGTGGCGCTGCTGGCCGACCGCAACGGCGTGATCGACCTGGACTTGCCGATCAGCGGCTCGCTTAACGACCCGCAGTTCAGCCTCGGCCCCATCATTGTCAAGGTCATCATCAACGTCATCGTCAAGGCCATCACCGCGCCGTTCAGCCTGCTGGCCCATGCGCTGGGCAGCGGCGGGGAAGAGCTGAGCACCGTCAGCTTTGCCGCCGGCAGCGCCCAGCTCGCGCCCGCGGCCCGGGCCGGGCTCGACCAGGTCGCCAAGGCGCTGGCCGACAGGCCCGCGCTCAAGCTCACCGTGGTCGGCACCAGCAGCATGGAGGCCGAACGCGCCGGTTTCAGGCGCGAGCGGCTCGATGAGCTGGTGCGCGCCGAAAAGCGCCGCAACACGGTCAAGGAAGGCGGCACCGCCGGGGCCGTGGTCAGCATCAGCCCGGCCGAATACCCGGCCCTGCTGAAACAGGTGTACCAGCGCGCCGACATGCCCAAGCCGCGCAACCTCATCGGCCTGGCCAAGGAGCTGCCGGTGCCGGAGATGGAAAACCTGCTGCTGGCCGGCATCCCGGTGAGCGACGACGCCATGCGCGCGCTGGCCGTGCAGCGCGGCGTGGCCGTCAGGGACTATCTGGCCAGCCAGCAGGTGCCGTCCGAGCGGCTCTTTCTGGGGGCGGCCAAGGCCGTGCCGCCCGAGGCCAAATGGACGCCGCGCGCCGAACTGAATCTGGCGACCCAGTAAACCGGCAGACCGGCGCCGGGGCGGCGGCGCGCTGGCCGCTTGCCTTGGCCAGGGGGATGGCGCCACAATGGCCGGGACAGTGCACACCTGCCCTGGGAGAGCCGCTTGCAGCCCGCTCCTGCCACTGCTGACACGCCTTACACCCGCACCGCGATCGTCCTGCACGGGGCGATGGCCCTGCTTGTGCTGACGGGCTTTGCGCTCGGGCTGTACATGGTCGGCCTGCCGCTCAGCCCGCTCAAGCTGCGGCTTTATTCCTACCATAAATGGCTGGGCGTCAGCGTCGCGGCGCTGCTGCTGCCGCGCGTGCTCTGGCGCGGCCTGCACACGCCGCCGCCGCTGCCGGCCGCCATGCCGGCGTGGGAGCGGGCGGCGGCGCAGGCCAGCCATCTGCTGCTCTATCTGCTGATGGCCTGCGTCCCGGTTTCGGGCTGGCTGATGAGTTCGGCCAAGGGCGTGACGACGGTCTACCTCGGGCTGTGGCCGTTGCCCGATCTGCTGGCCCGCAACGAGGCGCTGGGGCTTTTTCTGGAGGCGCTGCACCGCATCCTCGGCTACGCCTTGCTCAGCCTGGTGGGCCTGCATGTGGCGGCGGCGCTCAAGCACCATTTCATCGACCGGGACGGCGTGCTGGGCCGGATGTTCCGCTTCACCGGGGCCCGCCCATGAAAATCCTCGCCATGGCCCTGGCGCTGTGCTGTGCCTGTGCCCAGGCCTTGGAGTACCGGCGGGTGGACCTGGCCGGCAGCCAGATCCGCTTTACCTCGCGGCAAATGGGCGTGCCGGTGGACGGCGGCTTTCACAGATTCGACGCCAGCCTGGCCTTTGATCCCGAGGCGCCGGCCGCGGCCAGGGGGCAGCTGCGCATAGACCTGTCCAGCGTGGATATCGGCATCCGGGAGGTCAACGAGGAGCTGCTGGGCGCGCAGTGGTTCGATGCGAAGCGCCATCCCGAGGCGCGTTTCGAGATGCGCCAGATCCAGCCGCAGGGCGCTGGCCGCTTCCAGGTCAGCGGCATGCTCAGCCTCAAGGGCGTCAGCCAGCCGCTGGTGCTGAATGCCCAGCTCAAGGCCAGCGGAAGGCAGGCGGTGATGGCGGGCGCGTTCGTGATCAAGCGCCTGGACTTCGGGATTGGCGGCGGCCCCTGGGGCGATGTCGGCGTGGTGGCCAACGAGGTGACGGTGCAGTTTCAGCTGCTGCTCGCCCCCTGAACCGTGACTTCGGGAGTGCATCATGAAAAAGCTTGTTAGCGCGCTGGTCTGCAGTTTGTCGCTGGCCTCGGCGCTGGCGGCGGTCGATGTCTATGAGCGCGATCCCGATCACACCTTCGCCTATTTCGAGTTCAACCACCTGGGCTACAGCACGCAGCGCGACCGCTTCGACAGGGTCGATGCCACCGTCACGCTGGACCTGGAGAACCAGGTCGGCAGCGTGGAGGTGGGTATCGAGGTGCAATCGGTCAGCACCGGTTCGCCGATGTTTGACCGGGTGCTGCGCAGCGACATGTTTTTTGACGCTGACAAGTTTCCCCTCATCACCTTCAAGTCAACGCGCCTGAGTTTCGGCAGGCTCGATGACGTCACGGCCGTCGAGGGCAACCTGACCATCAAGGGCATCAGCCGCCCGCTGACCCTGACGGTGACCCATTTCAAATGCATGATGCACCCCATGCTGCGCAAGCCGGCCTGCGGGCTCAATGCCACCGGCAAGCTCAGGCGCAGCGACTTCAACCTGGGCCGTTTCGCGCCGCTGATCAGCGACGAGATCACGCTGTACGTGTCGATGGAGGCGCTCAGGCGCTGAGGTTTCCGGCCCGCTCCCATGGCCGATTCGGCGCGGCTGGCTGCCGCCGAACCGGGCCATTCCAAATCTCGGCGAAAATAGCCCGATGTACAGTTTTTCTGCCCGCAACAAAACATCCGAAGTGCCCGCCGTGACGCCATCGACCTCCAAACCCCATGAACAGCATCCGCTGGACGCATTGACCGGCGGCGCTTTTTCCGCGCCGACCTCCGGCGAACGCGCTGCCCGCATCCGCCAGTGGCTGGCGAGCGAGCCGACGGCAGCGCAAATGGCCGAGGTCTACAAGGACCTGGCCAACCGCGACAAGGGCGCGGCCAAGCCGCTGAAGGAAAAGCTCGACGAAGTCAAGCGCAGCAAGGGCCAGGAAGCCGTGGCCGCCGAATGGGCCGACAAGGCCCAGGGCCTGCTGGGACTGCCCAAGCTCAATCTGGCCGATGCCCTGGCCTGGCAGCGCGATGCCGCCAAGGCCGGCGCACCGCTGTCCAAGGAGCCGCTGGCCAGCCTCAAGCTGCAGCTGGCCGAGCGCGTCAAAACCATTGAAGACCTGCAGCACCGCACCCAGGTGCAGCGCGAGGCCGCCGTGCTGATTGCGCAGCGCATCGAGGTGCTGTCCATCAAGTCCTGGCGCGATGCCGAAGCCGCGCTGGAAACCCTGCGCACCGATGTGGCGAACTGGCAGGGCCAGGCCGACGAGATCGCCCAGGACAGCAACTGGGCCAGCGTGGACGCCAAGTTCCCGCCGCTGCTCGAGGCCTCGCGCGGCCAGCTGGTGGCCGTCTGGGAGGCGTTTCAGGGCGCGCTGGCCGTGGCCGTGAAGGCGGCCGATGATGAGGCCGCGGCGCTGCCGACTGTGCCGGTGTGGGCCGACGAGCTGCGCGCCGCGCGCGGCGTGGCCGCGCCTGCCGCCTCCGGCGAGCAGGCGGCCCGCCCGCCCAAGACCAAGATCGACCCGGCGGTGCTGAAGGACATGCGCGAGAAGGCCACGGCCGCGGTGCAGGAAGCGCTGTCGAAACTGGAGCATGAAGTCACCGAAGGCCACGGCAAGGCCACGCCCAAGGTGGCCGCCGATTTGCGCCATGCGCTCAAGGAACATATCCGCAACATCGACAGCAAGCTGGAAGCCGCGGCCCACGCCGCACTGACCGCTGCCGGCGAACTCGAAGGCTGGCAGCGCTGGCGCGCCGACCAGATCCGCGAAGAGCTGGTGCTGAAGGCCGAGGCGCTGGTGGCCAAACCCATGGGCGGGCGCAAGCAGCAGGACGCCTTGCGCGCCATGCGCGAGCAGTGGAAGACCAGCGACCAGGGCGGCACGCCCAACCATGCGCTGTGGAAGCGTTTTGACGATGCCTGCAACGAAGCCCACAAGGTGGTGGAGGCCTGGCTCGAAAAAACCAAGGAGCAGGCCGAGGCCAACAAGGCCCAGCGCCGCGCCCTGATTGATGAGGTGCTGGCCTGGGCGCAAGCCAACAAGAGCAACACCGACTGGAAGCACCATATCCGCAGCCTGAACGGTTTTATCGACAAATGGCGCGAGGCCGGGCATTTGAGCGAAAAAGCCTTTGCCGAAATCCAGCCCGAGTGGAAGGCCGCCATGGACGCGGCCGACGCGCCGCTGACCGCCGCCCGCAACGACAGCCTGGCGCGCCGCAAGGCCATGATTGAAGAAGCGCAGGCGCTGGGCGCCGAGCCGCAGCTGCGCATCGATGCCGTCAAGCATTTGCAGCAGCGCTGGCAGCATGAGGCGCAAGGCGTGCCTATCGAACGCAAGCAGGAGCAAAAACTCTGGGACGCCTTCCGCAAGCCGATTGACGATGCCTTCCAGCGCAAGACCGCCGAGCGTGAAAAAGCCGCGGCCGCGTTGGGCGAGTTTGACCGCATGGTGCTGCAGGCCTCCAAGGCGGTTGAAGCCGCCACCGCCAGCGGCGATGCGCAGCAAATCCACGCCGCCGCCAAGGCGCTGGAGGCCATTGTGCGTGGCCAGGTGCCGGTGCCCGAGGCCGCGGCAGCGCCCGCAGTCGCTGCCGCTGAGTCAAATCAGGCTGCGGCCCAGGAGGAGCGGGCGCAGGCAGCTGCAGAAACCATAGCGGAAGAGGTGCCGGCAGAAACCGTGGCGACCGACGAGGCCACTCCCGCTGCGGCCCCTGCCGAGCCAGCCCCCGCCCCCAAGCCCGCCGCCAAGCCGGTGGTCGCCATGCGTGGCGACGACCGCCCCGGCATGAAAAAGGCCGAGCCGGCCCCCGCCGGCCGTGGCGGCAAGTTTGGCGACCGCAAGGATGGCCGCGGCCCGCGTTCCAGCAGCGACAACAAGTTTGAGCCGCGCCGTGACGACCGGGACGGCCGGAGTGAGCGCGGCGGCCGTTTCAGCGAGCGCCCCGCCTTCGAAGAGCGCGGTCCGCGCCTGGGCGACGCCGCCTTCCGGGCTCAGCGCGAAGCCTTTGAGGCCGCCAACCTGGCCCTGAAGAAGCTCGCCATGCAGGCCCACGGCGAGGTGCTGACGCACCTGATCAGCGCCTGGGAAAAGCGCGACCCGGCCCAGCTGCCGAGCGCGCAGGATCTGGGCAAGCAAGTGTCGCCGGCGGTGCGCAACCGCTGGGTGCAGGCCGTCAGCGCGCCGTCCGGCAAGGATGCGGCCGAAGCCCTGCTGCGCCTGGAAATGGCCGCCGAAGTACCGACGCCGGCCGAACACCTGAGCGCGCGCCGCATGCTGCAGCTGCAGCTGCTGACCAAGCGCAACGCACCGGCACCGGCAGAGACCTGGGGCGAAGACGCCGCCCAGGTGCTGGCCGCCGACTTTGACGCCGGCAGCGCCCGCCGCGTGCAAAACGTGCTCAAGGTGCTGCTCAAGCGATAAGCTGCTGCCCGCGCTGCGCAGCCCGTTCGCCCCGCCTGGGTTTAACCGCTCCGTCGGGGTGCCCTGGAGCTTTTTCCGCGCCAGGGTAGATCTGCAAGTTCGGCGCCTGCCCGAGCTGTCGGGTGTTACGACAGCAGCCGGATCAGCACATCCGGGTGAAGCCCCCAACCGGCCAGGCCGGCCAAACCCATCACCACGCCAAAGGTGGTGGGCACCAGGGCGACGAAATAAAGCCACCAGAAATGCGTCAGGGCCGTGACCGCCAGCAAGGAAATGGCAATGGCCAGCAGCGCGTCAGCCAGATCAAACTGGTCGTCACGGAAGTTGGCCGCGTCGTAGTCCCGCTGGTCCTGTTCCGCCTGGGCCTTCAGCTCATCCTTCTTTCTGGCTTGGTCCGCCGCGAGCTGCTCGTACTGTTCAATGGCTTTCCTGTAATTGGCCTGCTCCGAGGCCGGCTGCGCGGGCGCGGCCAGCCGGAGCTGCAGCAGCGTTGCCTTGGCGACTTCCTCCCGGATGTTGCGCGCCTGGTAAAAATTCCAGTGGTCGAGCTTGTTGGCCTGGGCCTGCTGCATGGACTGAACAATGTTGTCGTCCTTGACCTTGCAGATGCCCATGAAGGTGGCCAGCAGCGCGATCGTGACGGCGACGCATTGGTTCAACAGGCGGTACTGGGCGAAGGAGGGTTCGTCGGGTTCGGCCGATTTGACGGCTTCAAGAGGATCAACATCCATGGCGCGGCTCTATCCTTTAAGGGGGGAGTTCTGGGGAAGGTGGGGCCGCCATGGTAACTTCTCGGCGCGGGTGGATTCTCGCGGCGCAGCGGCAAACCGTGCGCCGGTCCGCCTGCAAATCCGCTTACAAGGTGATACATCCATTCACACGGATGAAGTGTGCCTGCGGCGCCGCCGACGCGTTCTTTGAACACGGCGCCAAACCTGTCGCCGACAACCCTGGAAAGACTTTCATGAAAACACGAATTCTTGTGACTTCCATTGCCCTGGGGCTGTGTGCCTCTGCCGTCTTTGCACAAAGCGCCGAATCAACCGTGCAACGCGATGTGAACCAGCAAACCCGCATCGAGCAGGGTTTGAAGAGCGGCAGCCTGACCACTGGCGAGGCCGCTCGCCTTGAAAAGGAGCAAAGCCGGATTGACCGTCTGCAGGCGCGTGATCTGAAGGACGGCAAACTCAGCCCGCAAGAGCGCGCCCAACTCAACACCGCCCAGAACAGGGCCAGCCGCGACATCAACATTGCCGAGCGCAACGGCGTGACGGGTAACCCGCAGTCTGCCTCGTCGCAGCGCATGCAGGCGGATGTGCAGCGCAATGTCAACCAGGAAAAGCGCATTGAGCAGGGCCTGCAGTCAGGCGCGTTGACCCGGCGAGAGGCTGGCAAGCTTGAGCGCGGCCAGGCCCGGGTTGATCGCAAGGAATTCAGGGCGGGCCGGGACGGGCATGTGAGCAGGGGCGAGCAGGCGGCGATCCAGCGGGCCGAGAACCAGCAAAGCCGGCGCATTCACAGGGAAAAACATGACGGCCAAGTTCGTCACGCAGGCTGAAAGGCGCCAGTGGCAAGCCTGTGACCACACCGAGGCGACATTGGGTCCCGTTGAATCCATGGCCAAGTCCTGGCTGCTTGCAGTCTGCTCCCAAATGGATAGCTGATCCCGCCCGTCCTTATTGGGCTGGCGCCTTGTTAGGTAGGAAAAATCGGTCAAACAGCCGCCTCAGGGCCGGGAAGTCCTGCGTGAAGCGCTCGCGATTGACGAAATAGGCCTCGCAGGTCACCGCGAAGAATTCAGCCGGGGACTCGGCAGCATACGGGTCCAGCCAGGGCGGCTGGCCGCCGAAGCGTTGAGCCATGGCCACCTGCTCGCAAAAGGCGTCGTAGGCGGATTGCATCACATCGTGCCAGGCCTTGCGGGCGGCGCGTGAGGGCAGGGGCGGGCAGCCGTTGGCTGCGCCGTCGCGCATGTCGATTTTGTGGATGAATTCGTGGATCACGACGTTGTAGCCCCGGCCGGCCAGCTGGCCTGCCGCGGCCACGTCCTGCCAGCTCAGGGTCACCGGGCCGCCCGACATGGCTTCGCCGGCCAGCACTTCGCTGTAGCGGTGCACCACACCGACGGCGTCGGTACGCTCGCGGCGCGCCAGCATGGCGCCGGGATGGACCACGATGCCCTTGAAGTCGTCGTAATAGGCCAGTCCCAGGTGCAGCACCGGCAGGCAGGCCTGCGCCGCAATCGCCACCGCCATGTCGTCGGTCACGATCAGATCGTGCGCGCCGCTGAATTCCTTTTGCGCCAGAAACCGGCTGGCCAGCGCGCGCAACTGCAGCTGCTCGGCGGCCGGGCGCTCGGCCAGAAAAGGGTAGTGCGCCAAGGTGTGCTGCCACAGGCTGTCGGGAATCGTGTCGGG
This sequence comes from uncultured Polaromonas sp., assembly GCA_964633095.1. Classification (GTDB taxonomy): domain Bacteria; phylum Pseudomonadota; class Gammaproteobacteria; order Burkholderiales; family Burkholderiaceae_C; genus Polaromonas. The sequence goes on from CAZWDK010000066.1 coordinate 7,985, forward strand.
GCTGCCCAGCCAGCGCTCAAACCCCGTACGCAACCAATTCAGCATAAATAGAAAAAAGGGCGGCTGTCGCCTAGAGCAGGGCAATGCGCTGCAAACCAGCGGCCGAGAGGCGCAGCACGTCGGCGCGCGGCACCGGGGCGTCGGCATCCCAGTCGCTCAGCACCACGCGCGACAAGCCGTCGCCCAGGTCATGTTCCGCCGGCTTGTGGGTATGGCCGTGAATCAGGCAGCGGGCCTGGGCGGCCGCCAGCCAGTCGCGGGCCGCGGGGGCGTCCACGTCGGCGTAGCTGGCGCCGGATTTTTTTCTGGCCTCGCTTTGTTGCCGCAGGCTGCGCGCAAGGGCCTGGCGTTCGGCCAAAGGCCTGGCCAGAAAATCCTGCTGCCACTGCGGGCTGCGCACCTGCAGGCGAAACCGCAGGTAGTCGACGTCGCCCAGGCACAGCGTGTCGCCGTGCGACAGCAGCCAGCGCTGGTCCTGAAACACCAGCACGGTGGGGTCGGCCAGCAAGCGCATGTGGCACAGGTCCATCAAGGCCTGGCCGACCAGAAAATCGCGGTTGCCGGGCATGAAAAAAAGCGCCAGCCGGGCCGATGCCTGGCCCAGCACGCGGGCGCAGCGCTCTTCAAAGCCGCCGCTGGCGCTTGATGAATCGGCGCTCACCGCGTCGTCTCCGACCCAGACTTCAAACAGGTCGCCCAGAATGAACACCGCGTCGGCCGGCGTGCTCTGGAGGTAATGCTGCCAGGCCGAAAAGGTGGCGGGCTCGCCGGCCTGCAAATGCAGGTCGGAAATGAAATCGACCGTGCGCCAGGCGGGCGGAGCGTGAAGCTCCGCCATCTGGGGCGCGGTCGCAGCCATGGCGGGCAGCCGGCGGTGCTTTAGAGGGCCACGGCCTTTTCGATGATCACGTCTTCCAGTGGCACGTCGTCATGGAAACCCTTGCGGCCGGTCTTGACGGCCTTGATCCTGTCCACGACATCCGTGCCCGACACCACCTTGCCGAACACGGCATAGCCCCAGCCCGAGGCGCTGGGTGCGGTGTGGTTCAGAAAGCCGTTGTTGGCCACGTTGATGAAAAACTGCGAGCTGGCCGAGTGCGGTGCATTGGTGCGTGCCATGGCCACGGTGTAGTTGTCGTTTTTCAGGCCGTTGGTGGCCTCGTTCTCGATTTCCGCGTCGGTGGGTTTTTGCTTCATGCCGACTTCAAAGCCGCCGCCCTGGATCATGAAGCCGGGAATCACGCGGTGAAACACGGTGTTGGCGTAATGGCCCTTGTTGACGTAGCTCAAAAAGTTGGCGACGGTCTTGGGCGCCTTGACGGCGTCGAGTTCCAGCGTGATGACGCCGTAACCGGTAATGTGGAGTTCGACTTGGGGGTTGCTCATGGGGAGTCCTGTATCAGTGAGTCAATCGATTAATTGACGAGGGTTGCAGATTTGATGAGAACGGGCGTTTTCGGCACGTCCGATGGAAAAGGGCCGGCGGCGCCGGTGGGCACCGATTTGATCTTGTTGACCACCTCCATGCCGCTGACCACCTTGCCAAACACCGTATAGCCATAGAGCTGGGGTGCGTTGACGAGTTGCGCGCGTGGCGTGTTTTCATAGACCCGGCCCTGGTATTCAAAGCGGGGCACCGGGTCGCCCGGCGGGATCGGCGTCGGGTCCAGAAAGTCGTTGTCCTTGACATTGATGAAAAACTGCGCGGACGCCGAATGCGGGTCGTTGGTGCGGGCCATGGCCAGCGTGCCGACCACGTTTTTGGCGCCCCCTTTGGCCAAGGCCTCGCGGCCCTCATGCGGCACGGGCGGACGGGTTTTCTTCTCGGCGTAATGGGCATCGTAGCCGCCGCCCTGCACCATGAAGTTGTTGATCACGCGGTGAAAAATGGTGCCGTCGTAGTGCTTGTCCTTGACGTACTGCAAAAAGTTGTCAACCGTCCTGGGCGCCTTGTCGGGGTAGACCTCGACCACGAAGTCGCCTTCGCTGGTCACAAATTTCACCTTGGGCGCGCCCTGCGCCAGTGCCGGGCCGGCCATGGCGGCCAGGGAAACGGCGCTGGCAAGCGCTGCGCGGCGCAAGGCCTGGACGCTGAAAAACGCGAAAGGCAAGGTCACTGCCATCAAACAACCCCTTCAAAAAATATTTTCCACTGGCTGCCCTGGCGGCTCCAGTACTGGCGCTTGTTGCGGCCGGTTCTGGCGCCCTTGACCAGCTCGGCAAAGGTTACCACCATCGTGTCGTGGCTGTCGGTCCAGCGCAGGTAAGACACATCCTTCAACTCGATATTGCGCCCGCCCAGCCGCTTGAGCTCGGTCTGCAGTGCGGGCTTCCATTCGGCCAGCGTGGTTTTGCCGTAGCTGGTGAAGTCGGGCGCGTACCAGGCGCTGAGACGTGCCACGTCACCGCTTGATTTGGCGCTGTGCCAGCTCTGCAGCACATCGTCAAAGGACTTGATGTCGGCTTTCAGCGATTGCGGCGCCACCCATTTCAGGCTTTGCGCGATCACCACCGGCGTGCTGCGGATCTCCACGGTCTTGATGATGCGTTCAAGGTCCGGGTTGGCGAGCACGACGCAGCCGTCGGTGGCCAGCGGCGCGCGCGAGAACTGGCTGGGCGGCGTGCCGTGCAGCCAGATGCCGCCGCCGGTTTTACCGCGCTTCATGTCCAGCTGGTTGGGGTAGTTGATGGGCAGTGCACCGGCGCCGTAAAAGTCCTTGAGCGACCTGGGGTCGAGGTTGCTGGTGATGAAATACACCCCCAGCGGCGTGCGCAGATCGCCTTCGACGGATTTTTCAATGCCCGATTTGCCGACCGAGATGTAATAGTCGGCCACCAGCTTGAGGCCGGCCGCGGTGTTTTCAAACAGGTACAGCCGCGAGCGCGAAGTGTCCACCGCGATGGCATGGCGGTTGCGCGGCGACAGCGCCAGAAACTGGGACGGCACCGTGCCGGCCCGCGGGCGCTCGCGCAGGGCCCGCAGGCGCAGCTGCGACTCCTGCCGCAACTCGGCCAGCTGCAGCGCCGCCCCCTGGGCCATGCTGTCGGGCACATCACCCGGTGTGCGCACCGGGCGCGCCTGGCCGGCCAGCAAATCGCCGTAAACCAGTTGTGCCAGCTGAAAATTGGGATGGTCCTTGACCAGGCTTTCGGCCTTGCGCAGGGCTTCGCGGCGGTTGGCCTGGCCAATCAGCCGGTAAATCTCGATCAGCCGGGCCTCGGTTTCACCGTCGCGCAATTCGTGCTGGACGGCGCCGCGCCTGGCAGCAGCCGGGGCTTGCCCCTGAGCCTTGGTCTGGAGGCCGGGCGTGCTTTCCGCGCGCGCCCACGGCCCTGCCAGCAGCAGCCAGGGTGCTATAAAAAAGAGAGCTATCGATGCCCTTTTCATAGGGACTCGCACCAGAAAAAACCGAAAGGCGAGGGCGATGCAGGCTGCTCAGGACGGCCGCGGTTCATCAACTTCCCGTGGATTCCCTGACGATGACCCAGCGCTCGCCGACCTTGGCCAGGTCCAGCGTCTTGCGGCTGGAGACGTTGAGCGAGTCGGCGTTGTAGTCCTGCTTGAATTTGGCGGTGGCCTTGCGGTCCTGAACGGCAATGGCGAGGTTGGACAGTTTCACGCTGATGCGTGATTTGCCGACGATGCGCGCCCGGCGGTCTTCTTCCCAGCTTTTGCGCGTCTGCTTGCCCGGCGGGTTAAAGTTCTGGCCATAGCTGCCCAGGTAGGCGTTCATGTCTTTGGCGGCCCAGGCCTCGGCCCAGGCGCGCACGGCCGCTTCAACCTGTTTTTCGGTGTCATTGGCAGCGGCAGGGCTCGCGGCCGGCGCGGCTTTGGCGGCCGCAGCGGCGGGGGGCGCCGCGGCTGGGGCTGCCGCCACGGCAGCGGCCGGTTTGGCGGAAACCGATGCGGAAGCGGCCGCCGATGCGGGCGCCGCGGCGGGCTTGGGCGCGGCCTTGGTGTCGGTCGAGAACAGCGAGCGGATCAAGGCCAGCTTGGGCTGCACGCCGGCATTGCTGCCGTCGAGTTGCAGGGCCTTGCCATAGGCCTGGCTGGCGAGCCTGGCGTACACGTCGCCGAGGTTTTCGTGTGCGGTGGCGTAGCTGGGGTTGGTGCGGATCGCCATTTCAAGCGCGGCCCTGGCCTTGTCGAACTGGCTCTGGCCGGCATACAGCACCGCCAGGTTGTTATGGGGTTCGGGCAGCTCGGGGTAGTCCTGCGTGATCTGGGTGAAGGTGGCAATCGCCTCGCTGGTCTTGCCGGTTTCGGTCTGGATCACCCCCTTCAGGAAACGCATTTGCGGATCACGCGGCTTGCCGGCCAGGTACTTGTCGGCCATGGCCAGCGCTTCAGGGTGCTGGCCGGCGCGCATCAGGCGGCTGACGCCGTCGTAGTCGTCGGCGTGGGCCGCAGACACCGACAGCGCGGCCGCCAGACACAACACACGCAGTGCCGCTGACAGGGGGGGGCGTGAAAAAAATGCGGACAGGGGCATAAATACTCTCGCGATTGAGTTGAGGCTTTGCAGCGTGTTGATACCTGTGATAGCCGCCGGAGGGAAATCAGTCTATCAAACAGGCCGGCCTGACAGGCTGCTTGGCGCGCGCGACAGGCGTTGCACAGGGTCTGGCCGGCTGGATATACTGGCGAATTGTAGCTGAGGGGGTATAGTTCACAGCCCTTTGTAACCGTCCGGATTTCGTATTTTTCGTTTTATCGCACGCTTTTCGCCTTCGTTTTTTGCCCTTGTCCTTGCCTGGCGCCAACCGCGCCCGTGAGATAAAGCTTTCAGTTTTCCCGCCTGACCGATTGACCGCCAAACCGGTTGACATCAGGCCACGCACCCAGCCCATCCATGAGCCTTCGCATTTACAACACGCTGTCGCGTGACGTAGAGGATTTTTCGCCCCTTGTCCCCGGCCAGGTCCGCATGTATGTGTGCGGCATGACGATTTACGACCTCTGCCATATCGGCCATGCGCGCATGATGATGGCCTTTGATGTGGTGCAGCGCTGGCTCAAGGCCAGCGGGCTGCAGGTGACCTATGTGCGCAACATCACCGACATCGACGACAAGATCATCAAGCGCGCGGTCGAGCGCGGCATCAGCATTCGGGCGCTGACCGACGAGATGATCGCCGCCATGCACCAGGACATTGGCGCGCTGGGCATAGAGCCGCCCAGCCTGGAGCCGCGCGCGACCGAGTACGTGCCGCAAATGCTGAGCCTGATCGGCACGCTGGAGGAAAAAGGCCTGGCTTACCGGGCCTCCAGCGGCGATGTGAATCCCGCGGTCCGAGAATTCAAGGGGTATGGCAGTCGTGCGGGCAAATCGCTGGAGGGGCGTGGGGCCGGCGAGCGGGTGGCGGTGCTGGACGGCAAGGAAGACCCGCTGGACTTCGTGCTGTGGAAGTCCGCCAAGGCCAGTGAACCCGAGGACGCCAAGTGGGACAGCGCGGCGCTGGGCCATGATTACGGCATCGGGCGGCCCGGTTGGCATATCGAGTGCTCGGCCATGAGCTGCCAGACGCTCGGTGAAACCTTCGACATTCACGGCGGCGGGGCCGACCTGCAGTTTCCGCACCACGAAAACGAGATTGCCCAGAGCGAAGGCGCCAACGGCAAGCCGCTGGCACGCTTCTGGGTGCACAACGGCTTTGTGCGCGTGGACAACGAAAAAATGTCCAAGTCACTGGGCAACTTTTTCACCATCCGCGAGGTGCTGCAAAAGTACGACGCCGAGACGATCCGCTTTTTCATCGTCCGTGCGCATTACCGCAGCCCGCTCAACTACAGCGACGCGCACCTGGACGACGCCCGCAATTCGCTCAAGCGCCTGTACACCGCGCTGGACCTCGTCAAGCCCGCTGCTGTGGCGATTGACTGGGCGAACCCGTTTGCCGCCCGCTTCAAGGCCGCCATGGACGAGGACTTTGGCACGCCCGAGGCGATTGCCGTGCTGTTTGAGCTGGCCGGCGAGGTCAACAAGACCCGCTCCGCCGAGCTGGCCGGTTTGCTGAAAAGCCTGGGCGGCTGCCTGGGCCTGCTGCAAGGTGAGCCGGGCCGCTACCTGCAGGCCGGCGCGGGACTGGACGACGCCAGCATCCAGCAACTGATTGCGCAGCGCGCGGCCGCCAAGAGCGCGAAAAACTTCGCCGAGGCCGACCGCATCCGCAACGCTTTGCTGGCCCAGGGCATTGTGCTGAAAGACTCGCCCACAGGCACC
>CAZWDK010000067.1:0-13940 GCA_964633095.1 uncultured Polaromonas sp.
CAGAACCAGAACCAGAACCAGAACCAGAACCAGAACCAGAACCAGAACCAGAACCAGATGCAACGCTCCCCCCTGGAGCGCCACCGCCACCCGCGCCACTACCGCCGGCAAGTACGGTACTGCTAGAGCCAGCCGGGCCTGTATCGCCGAGCGCAAGGCTCCCATCTGAGGCACAGCCGCCAAGTGTCAGTGAAGCAAGAATTGCGGCTGCCATTGCGACACGTTTCATGGGGAAAGTCTGGGTTTTCATGAATAGCCTTCGCTGTGGTTGGGTTAGACCGTCTCCAAAGCAATAAGCAGACCTACTAATTTGACACAAGCTCTTTCAACCAAATGCCCGTATTTAGTAGTAATAATGAGGTGTTTGATTAATTTTGTTTATGAAAGTATCAAATAAAGATACCTTTAAGGTGTGCATATTTACGTGACGTTGTTACCGCCGTTACGTATCATGGAGCCGTCTGCCAGTAACATGAAGTAAATATCCTGGCTGGGAAAATCAGGCTGGCAGCGGGTTTTACCCCTGCAAAAAAGAAAAATCGGGAGGCCAATGCATGTTTTCTCAAAAACTGCCGCCTTCAAGGCGGCCAGGAAGCACGAACGGTGCGACGGCGATGCCCGACTACGCCGGAGTCATGCTTTTCGTGTCCGAGGGCAGCGCCGGCTTTTTTGACCGGGTCATGCGTTGCATGAACGGCTCGGGCGCAGTCGTCAGGCGCACGGACAAGTTGCCCACCCGTCCCGGTGCCGATGCGGGCGAGCAGGTGGTGGCTTTGGTGAGCGTGACAGCGCTTGCAGAGGAGCGCGGCTGGTACGACCTGATGGAGGTGCCTGTCATCTGGGTTGGTCATGAGCGGCACGACCGTCAAACACCCGATCCCCTGGGGGGGCGCCGCTTGCTCTCGCTCGATTTCACGGACGCCGAACTGCATGCCATGGTGGACAGCGTCATGCCTTCGGCCCGGTACTGCGAACTTCCGGCCCTTTCCGGCGAGGTGGTGGTGGCCAAGTCCGAGTCCATGATCGACCTGCTTGACGAGGTGATGGCTTTTGCCGACAGTGACCACAATGTATTGCTCCATGGTGAAACCGGCGTTGGCAAAGAACTGATCGCCGGCTTGCTGCACCAGGGGCACCGCCGCTATGCCCGCGGGCCATTTGTGGCGGTCAACTGTGGCGCCATTCCTGACGGCTTGTTTGAGTCGCTGTTCTTTGGTCACACCAAGGGTTCCTTCACCGGCGCCGTCCAGGCCCACAAGGGTTATCTGGAGCAGGCCAACGGGGGCACACTCTTTATGGACGAGCTGGGTGACCTGCCTCTTTTTCAGCAGGTCAAGCTGCTGCGTGTGCTGGAAAGCGGGGCCGTCACGCGTGTGGGCTCAGAGATACCGATCCAGCTCGACTTCCGCTTGGTCGCCGCCACTAACCGCAATCTGCGCGAGCTTGTGAGGACGGGCGCTTTTCGTGCCGACCTGTTTTACCGGCTGGCGGTGATTGAACTGAATGTGCCCAATCTTGAGGAGCGCGGCGCCGCCGACAAGATTGCCATTTTCAGGACCATGCTGTCGCGCACGATGGAGCCTGGGCAGGCGGGTGGTGCCGGCGAGATTCCCGGCTGGCTGATCGAGCAGGTTGCCGCGATGCGTTTTCCGGGCAATGTGCGGCAGTTGCGCAATCTGGCCGAACGCGTTGGTGTGATTTTCCGGCAGACCGGTCGTTGGGACGAGCGGCTGATCAGCCATGCACTGGAGATGATGCGGGAGGTGGCCGCCCCGCCGGCGCCTGCGTCCAGACGGCCTTCCGCGGGCGACGAACGCGCCAAAATCGTCAATGAGCTCAATAAAAACGGCTGGCAAAGGCAAAAAACAGCGGAGCAACTTGGAATGAGCCGCAAGTCGCTGTGGGAAAAGATGCGCAAGCTCGGCATCGTTGACGAAGAGGGACGCGCCGGATAACTCCTTGGGGCCCATGCTGCGGGAGGGGGCGGCGAAGCGGCGCTATCCGGCTCGCTGCGGCCTGTGGCGGCGCCCGCGGTCCGTGGCGGATGCGCCGAGGCCGGTGTTTCGGCGGCGGCAACAGCGGGCCTGGGGGCATGAGCAAGGTTTATCGGGCCAGTGCAGGAATCCTGCGCGCAGATTGGCGACAATGCACGGTAGAAAGCGAGAACCCTGCCATGCCCCTGCAATTTGCCGACCGCCTCAACAACGTCGAAACCTCCGCGATTCGCGAACTCTTCAAGCTGCTGGGCAAGCCCGGCATCATCAGCTTTGCCGGCGGTTTCCCGGACCCTGCCATGTTTGATGTCGAAGGTCTCAAGGAAGCCAGCGCCAATGTACTCAATGAAGAGGCCGGCCCGGCCTTGCAGTACGGCGCGACCGAAGGCTACCAGCCGCTGCGGGATCAGCTCAGCACCTTCATGGCGACCAAAGGTTCCACGGTGGCCGCCAGTGAGCTGATCGTGACGACAGGCAGCCAGCAGGCGCTGGATCTGATCGGCAAAACCATGATTTCGCCCGGCGACAAGGTGATTGTCGAAGGCCCGACCTTTTTGGCTACCATTCAATGCTTCAGGTTGTACGGCGCAGAGCTGATCAGCGCGCCCATCGATGCCCAAGGTGTGAAAACGGACGAGCTGGAAAAACTGATCGTCGAGCACAGGCCCAAGTTTGTCTACCTGATTCCGACCTTCGGCAACCCGAGCGGCGCCATGCTGAGCCTGGCGCGGCGCAAACGGGTGCTGGAACTGGCCGTCAAGTACAACACGCTGATGGTGGAAGACGACCCGTATGGCGACCTGTATTTTGGCGAGCCGCCGCCACCGTCATTGCTGGCCCTGAGTGACACGATGCCCGGCAGCCGCGACCTGCTGGCGCATTGCGGCTCGCTCAGCAAGGTGCTGTCGCCCGGCCTGCGTGTGGGCTGGCTGATTGCCCAGCCCGAGCTGCTGGCCAAGGCCACCATGTGCAAGCAGTTCAGCGATGCCCACACCAGCACCTTTGCCCAGGCCACGGCATCGCAGTACCTCAAATGCGGCCGCATGCCCGCGACGCTGGCCCATGTCCGCAAGGTGTACGCCGAGCGCGCCAAGGCCATGGGTGATGCCTTGAAGCGCGAGCTGGGCGCGGCGCTTGAGTTTGAGCTGCCGGGCGGAGGTCTCTTTTTCTGGGCGCGCCTGACGGGCGCCCGTGGCGGCCTCAAGGATGCCGGCGAATTTGCCAAACGGGCGATTGAGCAAGGCGTGGCCTTTGTCCCCGGCGCGCCTTTTTATGCCGCCAACCCCGATGTTTCGACCTTCAGGCTCAGCTTTGCAACGGCGGACGTCGCAAAGATCGAGGAAGGTGTGGCCCGATTGGGCCGGGCTTTGGCCGGCGCCTGAGTGCCTTGCGTTGGCGGTCAGCCCATTTTTCTGAAAAAGACAAGGCGCCAGCCCAATAACCTTGGGCGCAACCAGCTATCAAAAAAGGAGCGTTTTTCGGCGCTCCTTTTTGCTGGCCTCAGTACTCCAGCCGTTCCGGCCTGACTTCCTGCAGGATGGTGGTGGCAATTTCCTCGATGGACTTGGTGGTGGTCGACAGCCAGCGTATGCCTTCGCGCCGCATCATGGCTTCGGCCTCGTGGATTTCGTTGCGGCAGTTGGCCAGGCTGGCGTAAGTCGAGTTGGGCCGGCGCTCGTTGCGGATCTGACTCAGGCGCTCGGGCGCAATCGTCAGGCCAAAGATCTTTTTGCGGTGCGGCACCAGGGCCGACGGCAGCTGGCGGCGGTCAAAGTCCTCGGGAATCAGCGGGTAGTTGGATGCCTTCAGGCCGTATTGCATGGCCAGGTAGAGCGAGGTCGGCGTCTTGCCGCTGCGGCTCACGCCGACCAGAATCACGTCCGAGCCCGCCAGGTCCTTGTTGCTCTGGCCGTCGTCATGGGCCAGCGAGAAATTGATGGCCTCGATCCGGTCGTCGTATTCCTTGCTTTTGGAGGCATCCGAAAAACGGCCGACCCGGTGGTTGGACTTGATGCCCAGCTCGCCTTCCAGCGGCGCCACAAACATGCCGAACATGTCCAGCAGCATGCCGTTGCAATGGGTTTTGATGACCGCCAGGACCTCCATGTTCACCAGCGTGGTGAACACAATGGGGCGTTTGCCTTCGACTTCCGCCGTGTGGTTGATCTGCCGGATGACCTGGTGGGCCTTGTCCACGCTGTCGATGAACGGCAGGCGCACATGGCGTGGCTTGAACTCGAACTGGGCCAGGATGGCGTTGCCAAAGGTCTCGGCGGTAATGCCGGTGCCGTCGGAGATGAAAAACACGGTGCGGTTGGACATGGCGGTTGGGGTTCCGGGTGGTAACAAATGAGGATAAGCGCGGCTGGCGGCTGGCCCCTACAATTGGCGCAATTATCCAGATTGTCACGCCATGCCCCGCACCAACCCCTTCGAACAACAACAAGGTTGCCTGCCGCGCATGGTGATTGCCCCAGTTTTTAAACCTCCCGGAGTATTTTCATGTCCAAACTGTTTGAGGCGACCGCCCTGGTCGTACCGTTCGAAGATCTGAGGAATTCAGATGTCGACGCTGTAGGCGGTAAAAACGCCAGCCTCGGCGAGATGATCTCGCAACTGCCCACCGGCCCCAACGGTGTGCGCGTGCCGACCGGTTTTGCCACCACGGCCCATGCCTTTCGCGTGTTCCTGGCCTACGACGGGCTGGACAAGAAAATCAATGCGCTGCTCGACGCGCTCGATGCCGACGACGTGCGGGCGCTGGCAGACACCGGCGCCAGGATTCGCGCGCTGGTCGAGGCCCAGCCTTTCCCGCCAGAGTTCGAACGGGCCGTGCGCGACAGCTTTGCCACTTTGAGTGCCGGCAATGCCCAGGCCAGCTTTGCCGTGCGCTCTTCCGCCACGGCCGAGGACTTGCCCGACGCCTCGTTTGCCGGCCAGCAGGAAACCTTTTTGAACGTGGTCGGCATCGAGGACGTTCTGCACAAGATGAAAGAGGTGTTTGCCTCGCTTTACAACGACCGCGCCATCAGCTACCGCGTGCACAAGGGCTTTGCCCATGCCGACGTGGCTTTGTCGGCCGGCGTGCAGCGCATGGTGCGCAGTGATCTGGGCGCGGCCGGTGTGATGTTCACCATAGACACCGAAAGCGGCTTTGAAGACGTGGTCTTCATCACCTCCAGCTATGGCCTGGGCGAGACGGTGGTGCAGGGCGCCGTGAACCCCGACGAGTTTTACGTGCACAAGCCCATGCTCAAGGCCGGCAGGCGCGCCGTCATTCGCCGCAATCTGGGCTCCAAGCTGCTGCAGATGGAGTTCAGCACGGCCGAAGAGAAAAAATCCAGCGGCAAGCTGGTCAAGACCACCGACGTGCCGACCGAGCTGCGCAACCGTTATTCATTGACCGACGCTGATGTCGAGCAGCTCGCCCGCTATGCCGTGATCATTGAAGCGCATTACGGCCGCGCCATGGACATCGAGTGGGGCAAGGACGGCACCGACGGCCAGCTCTACATCCTGCAGGCCCGCCCCGAAACCGTGAAGAGCCAGGCCAAGGGCAAGGCAGAACAGCGCTACAAGCTCAAGGGCTCGGGCACCGTGCTGGCCGAAGGCCGCGCCATTGGCCAGAAGATCGGCACCGGTCCGGTCCGTATCGTGCATGACATCAAGGACATGGACCAGGTGCAGGCTGGCGATGTGCTGGTGACCGACATGACCGACCCGAACTGGGAACCGGTGATGAAGCGCGCTAGCGCCATTGTCACCAACCGTGGCGGCCGTACCTGCCACGCCGCCATCATTGCGCGCGAGCTGGGCATTCCCGCCGTGGTCGGCTGCGGCGATGCCACCGAGCTGCTGAAGGACGGCATGCTGGTGACCGTGAGCTGCGCCGAAGGCGATACCGGCAATATCTACGACGGCCTGCTGGAAACCGAGGTGACCGAGGTGCGGCGCGGCGAGATGCCGCCCATCGACATCAAGATCATGATGAACGTGGGCAATCCGCAGCTGGCCTTTGATTTTTGCCAGATTCCCAATCAGGGCGTGGGTCTGGCGCGGCTGGAGTTCATCATCAACAACAACATCGGCGTGCACCCCAAGGCCATCCTGGACTACCCGAATGTGGATGTCGACCTGAAAAATGCGGTGGAAAGCGTGGCGCGCGGCCATGCCTCGCCGCGCGCGTTTTACGTCGACAAAGTGGCCGAAGGCATTGCCACCATTGGCGCGGCCTTCTGGCCCAAGCCGGTGATTGTCCGCCTCTCGGACTTCAAGTCCAACGAGTACCGCAAGCTGATCGGTGGCTCACGCTACGAGCCCGAAGAGGAAAACCCGATGCTGGGCTTTCGCGGTGCGGCGCGCTACATCAGCGCCGATTTTGGCGAAGCCTTTGCCATGGAGTGTGAAGCGCTCAAGCGCGTGCGCAACGACATGGGCCTGACCAATGTGGAGGTCATGGTGCCGTTTGTCCGCACGCTGGGCCAGGCCCAAAAAGTGACCGAGATGCTGGCTCAGCATGGTCTGAAGCGCGGCGAGCAGGGCTTGCGCATCATCATGATGTGCGAGGTGCCCAGCAATGCGGTGCTGGCGGACCAGTTCCTCGAGTACTTTGACGGTTTCTCGATTGGCTCCAACGACCTGACCCAGCTCACCCTGGGCCTGGACCGCGATTCCGGTCTGGAGATTCTGGCCAAGGACTTCGATGAGCGCGATCCCGCGGTGAAAGCGCTGCTCGGCCAGGCGATTGCCGCCTGCAAGCGCCAGGGCAAGTATGTCGGCATCTGCGGCCAGGGCCCCAGCGACCATCCCGACTTCGCCCAGTGGCTGAAAGAGCAGGGCATTGGCTCGATCTCGCTCAATCCCGACACGGTGATCGATACCTGGAAGCGCCTGGCGAGCTGAGTTCGCCAGCCTTCGCCTGCAGGTCCAGTCAACCGAGGGAAAACCCCGGGTGACTTGGGCCGGCACGGTCAGCAATTGGCAAGTCCTCCGATGACAATCGTAGGCACCACTGCTGTCATGCCATGCTTGCCGTTGCCATCACTGTCAAACTTGTTGCGGAAATTGCCTTGCTTGCGCTGCTGGGCCAAGGGTTGGTCGGCCTGCTGTCTGGCCCGGCCCGCGAACGCAACCCGTTTTACCGCTTGCTGCAGTTGCTGGGGCGGCCCTGGGTGCGTGCCGCGCGCTGGCTCTCGCCGGCCGTCGTGCTGGAGCGCCATCTGCCCTTGGTGGCGTTTCTGCTCTTGCTGTTGATCTGGGGCGCAGCAGCCGTCACCAAAATCAGCATCTGCCTGCAAATCGGCGTGGCCTTGTGCAAATGAGCTCTGCACTGCGCTGCCACGGCTTGAAACTGCAGGCGCTTGTACTGCTGGCTTTCGGGCGCGAGCAAGCCGCGCTTTCGCGGTTTGACGGCTTGCTGCAGTTGCAGCCGCTGGACCGTCATGCGCTGGCCAGCCGCGCCCACCTGCTGGTGAAACTGAACCAGGCCGACGAGGCCATTGCCAGCCTGCAGCAGCTCACCGCCGCCTGGCCGCAAGAGGCGGCAGGGTGGTTCAACCTGGGGTTTGTGTTGCAGCAGGCTGGCCGCCATGACGAGGCTGAGCCGGCATTTCGCAGTGCGCTCCGGTGTGACGCCCGCCTGGACCGGGCCTGGTACGGGCTGGCGCTGGTGCTGATGCAGCAGCGCCGGTTTCAGCAGGCGCTGGAGGCGTTGAAGCAAACCACGGCCCTGCAACCGCTAAGTCCCCATGGCTGGTACCGCATGGTGCAGGTCAGGCAGGCCCTGGGCCAGCCCGAAGAGGCCCGCCAGCTCATCGAGCACCTCCGCCGGTTTGAGCCCCGCGTGGCGGCGCAGCTGGAACGCGAAACCGGGCTGGCGGGCTAGGCGAGGGTGTCATTTCAGGCGCAATGTGCGATGCAACCCACTGAGAATCACCGTCGCTACTGGCGCAAAAACCTCGTCGTCACGGCGCTGCTGCTGCTGATCTGGTTTGGCGTGACCTTCGGCGTCAGCTATTTTGCCCGCGCGCTGAACTTCACTTTTTTCGGCTGGCCCTTCAGCTTCTGGATGGGCGCGCAAGGCGCTTTGCTGGTGTATGGCCTCATCATCGGGTTTTATGCCTGGTACATGAACCGTCTTGACATCGAGCATGACGTGGCGGACGAGGACGATTAGCCGTGGCCGGTTTTTTTGGATTCCGCGAAGGGGCCAAGCTCTCCAAAAGACAGTTCAAGTCCCAGCTGGACCGCGTGTACCGCTGGTACACGGCGGGTCTGCTGCTGTTTGTGCTGGTACTCGCCGGCCTGGAGCAGCTGGGCCTGCCTCGTTTGTGGATAGGGTTTTCGTTTTTGCTGGCCACCATCGCACTTTACGCGGGCATTGGCGTCATGAGCCGAACCACCGACGCAGCCGAGTATTACGTGGCGGGCCGCCGCGTGCCGGCTGTTTACAACGGCATGGCCACCGGGGCCGACTGGATGTCGGCGGCCTCCTTCATCGGCCTGGCAGGCACGCTCTATCTGACGGGCTATAGCGGCCTTGCCTTCATCATGGGCTGGACCGGCGGCTATTGCCTGGTCGCGCTGGTGCTGGCGCCTTACCTGCGCAAATTCGGCCAGTTCACCATTCCAGATTTCCTGGGGGAGCGCTACGGCGGACATCTGCCCCGGCTGATTGGCCTGGCTGCCGCCATCCTGTGCTCCTTTACCTACCTGGTGGCGCAGATTTATGGTGTCGGGCTGATCACGTCCTATCTCACCGGCGTGGCCTTTGAGCTCGGAATTTTTCTGGGTCTGGGCGGTATCTTGGTCTGCTCATTCCTGGGCGGCATGCGCGCCGTGACCTGGACCCAGGTGGCCCAGTACATCATTTTGGTGTTGGCCTACCTGATTCCGGTGGTCTGGCTGTCGGTCAAGCAAACCGGTGTGCCCGTGCCGCAACTGGTCTATGGGTTTCAGCTGGAGAAAGTCACGGCCAAGGAAAAGGAACTCAGCACAGACCCCAAGGAGCTGCAGGTGCGCGCCTTGTTCCGGCAACGGTCCGAGGCGCTGGCCGACAAGCTCGAACATCCGGCGGCTTCCCTGGCCGCCGACAGACTGGCCGCGAGCAAAAGAATGGAGGCGCTCAAGGGCGGCAATGCTTCCGTGGCCGAGATTTCTTCCGCCGGCAAGGCGCTGGCCGCCATGCCCAAGGACGAGGCCGCGGCCATCAAGGCCTGGACTGCCGCCAAGGCCGTGGCGGACATCAAGACCCAGCCGCTCAATGGCATGCCCGCTCACGCGGCCCAATTCTCCGGCGATCCCGATGGCACGCCGCAAGAAAAAGCGCTTTATGACACCTCGCGCCGTAATTTTCTGGCGCTGGTCTTTTGCCTCATGGTGGGTACCGCCGCCTTGCCCCATATCCTGATGCGCTACTACACCGTGGCCAGTGTGCGGGAGGCGCGGCAATCCGTTACTTGGTCCCTGTTTTTTATCTTTTTGCTCTACTTCACCGCGCCCGCGTTGGCCGTGCTGGTGAAGTACGAAATATTCACGGTGCTGGTCGGCATGCCGTTTGACCAGTTGCCGGCCTGGGTCAATTCCTGGAGCCGGATCGACCCGACGCTGCTTTCGGTGACAGATGTCAACAAGGACAACATCCTGCAGCTGGGTGAAATAACGATAGGCGGCGACATCATCGTGCTGCTGGCCCCCGAACTGGCCGGCCTGCCTTATGTCATTTCGGGGCTGGTGGCGGCCGGTGGGCTGGCCGCGGCGCTGTCCACGGCAGACGGTTTGCTGCTGACGATTGCCAATGCGCTGGGCCATGACCTGTATTACAAGATGATAGACCCCAATGCCTCCACCGTGAGCCGGGTGACCGTGTCCAAAATCCTGCTGCTGATGGTCGCCTTGTTGGCGTCTTACGTGGCGGCCCAAAAGCCTGCCGACATCCTGTTTTTGGTGTCCGCCGCATTTTCTTTTGCGGCGGCTTCCTTTTTTCCGGCGCTCAGCCTGGGGATTTTCTGGAAGCGCGCCACCGGCATTGCGGCGGCGCTGGGCATGATGGCGGGCCTGGGCGTGACTTCTTACTACATGGTGACCACCCAGCCCTGGTTGCGCGCCACTTTTGGCATTGCCTCGCCGATCCAGCTGTGGTGGGGGATTGAACCCATTTCCGCCGGCCTCTTCGGCGTTCCTGTTGGCTTTGCCGTGATGATTCTGGTGAGTTGGGTGACCCCGCCGCCCAGCCAGAAATCGCAGGATCTGGTCGAGTATGTGCGTTATCCCGACCTGAAAAGCCTTTAGCCAGACGGGCTGGCGTCCCAGGCCCCGGATGGCGACTCTGGGCCGCTTTTCACCACTGGCCGGCAACAGGCTATAATTATGGGCTTCGCCTTGCTGCACCCTTAACGACGCTGGGGCAGCTTTTCATCCAACCAAAAGGAGAGTTTATGCGTCACTATGAGATCGTCTTGCTGATCCATCCGGATCAAAGCGAGCAAGTCCCAGCCATGCTGGAACGCTACAAAGGCATGATTACCGCCGGTGGTGGAAAAGTGCACCGTGTTGAAGATTGGGGCCGCCGCCAGCTGGTGTACCTGATCCAGAAACTCGCCAAAGCCCACTACCTCTGCATCAACATCGAAGCCAGCCAGGCCGTGATGGAAGAAATTGAACACGCGTTCAAGTTCAACGATGCCGTGCTGCGCCACCTGACCGTGGTCAAGAAAAAGGCTGAAACCGGCCCCTCCCTCATGATGCGCAACGTCGAGAGAGAAGAAGCCCGTAAAACCCAACAGGCTGAATACGCAGCGTCGTAAGACGTTTCGCATGCTGTTGAACGACTCGCTGCTGCGCAACTAACCCTGCAGGAAACTACCCGATTAACCAAGTTGTCTTGACCGCCTGTATCGCCGAGGCCAGTCCTCTTCGCTACACGCCCGCTGGCATCCCCGCCGTCAATTTCGTTCTCGAACACGAATCTGAAATGCTGGAGGCCGGTGTGACCCGACAGGTCAAGTTGACGCTTAGGGCGCTTGCCTTCGGAGCGCTGGCTGAACAAACAGGCCAGCTGGCTTTAGGCAAGGCTTTCAGGTTCAAGGGTTTTCTTGTCAATGCGCGCACCAGCAAAAGCGTTGTTTTTCATATTCAAGCCTTCGAGCAAGTACTGAACCCTATTTAAGGAGTCCATCATGGCCGGACCAAAACGTTTCAATAAAGACAAGCGCCCCAAGCGCAACACCCAATCCCTGCTGTTCAAGCGCAAGCGTTTCTGCCGCTTCACAGCCGCTGGCGTTGAAGAAATCGACTACAAAGACATCGACACCCTGCGCGATTTCGTAGCCGAAAACGGAAAGATCATTCCCGCACGCCTGACCGGCACGCGCGCGATTTTCCAGCGCCAGATCAACACCGCCGTCAAGCGCGCTCGCTTCCTCGCGATGCTGCCTTACAGCGACCAGCACCGCACCCTGTAAGGAGTTACGACCATGCAAATTATTCTGCTCGACAAAGTCGTGAACCTGGGCAACCTGGGCGAAGTCGTCAAAGTTAAAGACGGCTATGCACGCAACTTCCTGATCCCTTCCGGCCGCGCACGTCGCGCCACGGCAGTGGCCATCAAGGAATTCGAAGTCAAGCGCGCCGAGCTCGAAAAAGCCGCAGCCGCCAAGCTGGCCGAATCCCAGGCTCAGGGCGAAAAGCTCGGCGGTACCACTGTCAAGCTCACGCAAAAAGCCGGTGTTGACGGTCGCCTGTTCGGCTCGGTCACCAACCATGACATCGCTCAAGAGTTGACCAAGCAAGGCTTCCCGGTTGCCAAGGCGCAAATCCGCATGCCTAACGGCCCGCTGAAAACCGTCGGCGACCACGCTGTCAGCGTGGCATTGCACACCGACGTGACGGCAGACATCACGGTCACGGTGTACGGCGAAACCGCCTGATCCCGGACTGCTGATCTCAAAAAAGCCGCTCTTCGGAGCGGCTTTTTTCATGGTGCCGCCTCTTGTGCACAGTTACAGCCCGCATTTCCACCGAATTTCCACGCTTTATCCACAGGCTTATCCCGCGGCTTGACGGGGCTAGGGCGTAGGATTGGCGACTCCCCAAGGAAACCCCCATGTCCGCCGTACTCTCCACCTATGACGATCCCGGCTACAGTGCCGATCGCCAGATCGCCCAACTGCGCATTCCACCGCATTCCATCGAAGGCGAGTCCAGCGTGTTGGGCGGCCTGCTGCTTGACAACAGTGCCTGGGACCGCGTCGGTGATGTGCTCAGCGACAAAGACTTCTACCGGCACGAACACCAGCTCATTTATGCCGCGATTGGCGCCTTGATCAATGCCTCCAAGCCGGCCGACATCATCACCGTCTACGAGCACTTGCAAAACCTGGGCAATGCCGATGAGGTAGGGGGGCTGAGCTACCTCAATGCGCTGGCCCAGTACGTGCCCAGCGCCGCCAACGTGCGCCGCTATGCCGAAATCGTTCGGGAGCGCTCCATTCTGCGCAAGCTGGTCAGCGCCAGCGACGAGATCGCCACCGCCGCCTTCAGCCCCCAGGGCAAGGCCGTGGCCACCATTCTTGACGAAGCCGAGCAGAAAATCTTTCACATCGGTGAGCAGGGCTCCCGCTCGCAGCAGGGTTTTAAAAGCATGGACACCCTGGTGGTGGACCTGCTGGATCGCGTCACCGAAATGTCCGAAAACCCGCAGGACGTCACTGGCGTGCCGACCGGGTTCCACGATCTCGACCGCATGACCTCCGGCCTGCAGGCGGGCGATCTGGTCATCCTGGCCGCACGCCCGTCCATGGGCAAGACGGCGCTGGCGATCAACATCGCCGAACACGTGGCCTTGAACGAAGGCCTGCCGGTGGCCGTGTTCTCGATGGAAATGGGGGCGTCGCAGCTGGCCGTGCGTATCGTCGGCTCGATTGGCCGCATTGACCAGGGCAACCTGCGCACCGGCAAGCTCACCGACGAAGAGTGGCCGCGCCTGACCGAGGCGATTGAACAACTGCGCAATATTTCGCTGCACATTGACGAAACCGCCGGCCTGACCGTGAGCGAATTGCGCGCCAACGCCCGGCGCCTGGCCCGCCAGTGCGGCAAGCTCGGCCTGATCGTGATCGACTATTTGCAGCTCATGAGCGTGTCCAGCGGCATGAGCGACGAGAACCGCGCCACGGCCGTTGGCGAAATTTCACGCGGCCTCAAGATGCTGGCCAAGGAGCTGCAGTGCCCCGTCATCGCGTTGTCGCAGCTCAGCCGCGGCGTGGAGTCGCGCACCGACAAACGGCCCATGATGAGCGACCTGCGCGAATCCGGCGCCATCGAGCAGGACGCCGACGTCATCATGTTCATCTACCGCGACGAGTACTACACCAAGGAGGCCTGCAAGGAGCCGGGTGTGGCCGAGGTCATCATCAGCAAGCAGCGTAACGGTCCGACCGGTACGGTGAAGCTGGCGTTCATTAACCGCATTACCAAGTTTGAGAGCCTGGCCAGTGGGGGGATGGGGGATTTTTGAGATGGTTGAAGCTGATGACGGCTACCGACGCTCAGAGCGGCCATTTGCCGACAGCCGGAGCGAAAATTCACCGAGGGTTCATGCCGGCTACAAACCGTCTTCCGATGCTGTTCCCATTGCGGGCGTCGAGGAGCCCCATCGACACCCAGGCTGGATGATTCGACGACCTCGCACGACGGTTTGCCTGGCCGTCATCGAACTGGATTTTGATCACTACGCAGCGTAGAATCATTTTCCGCTTGCCGCCTGAGCCGCGGCGACAAGTCCGTGTTCGTGTGGCTTCTTCAACGGAGGTTCGTATGAGCTATCACCTGGAAGGTCGCCTGCTCGAGGTTTGCAACTGCAACGTCCTGTGCCCCTGCTGGATTGGCGAGGACCCGGACAACGGCACCTGCGACACCATCGTCGCGTGGCGCATAGACAAGGGAACG
>CAZWDK010000068.1:0-1944 GCA_964633095.1 uncultured Polaromonas sp.
AGCGCGGCAAGATCCTGGGCTCCATGAACCTGGCGCTGCGCAAGCGCCCGGTCAGCACCGAGCAGATCGACTCTGCCATCGAACGGATCGAGGAAAAACTCCTGAGCCTGGGCGTCCGCGAGGTCGCCTCCAACCGCATCGGCGAGCTGGTCATGCGCGAGCTGAAAAAGCTCGACAAGGTGGCCTACATCCGCTTTGCCAGCGTGTACCGCAGCTTTGAGGATATTGACGAGTTCAAGACGCTCGTCGATGAGGTGCGGCGGTAGCTTTGCCGCCCAGCCGTCGACTCCCATTTCCTCGCTGATTACTGGCCAGCGGCCCGCAAACTGCCGCCCGTCTGTCATTTCCCGCCTTTCAT
This sequence comes from uncultured Polaromonas sp., assembly GCA_964633095.1. Lineage (GTDB taxonomy): Bacteria > Pseudomonadota > Gammaproteobacteria > Burkholderiales > Burkholderiaceae_C > Polaromonas. The sequence goes on from CAZWDK010000068.1 coordinate 359, forward strand.
CGAATCAAATGAAAGCTTTTCGAAAGGTACGTAAAGCCGTGTAAAACTGCGCCCAATCTTGATCAAGACCCGGCCCAGTACTTACCAGCGCCTGCCTGACATGACAATTTCCGCATCCAGAAGCCTCGGATTTACGCTGATAGAGCGTCTTGTGCCCATTTCCATCGTGGCCATTCCGGCGCCCCCTCCTCGCGCAACACCGATTCGCTCGCCCTCATCGCACCGGGTGCAATCCGGCTTCTCCATTCTTGAGGTCCTGATTGCCATCATTATTCTGAGCATTGGCATGCTGGGCGCGGTAGGCATGCAAACAACCGCGATGCAGTCCAACAAGGAAGCCCGCAATCAAGCGGCAGCGGCCACTTTCGCCCGTGAACTTGCCGAAAAAATGCGGGGCAACCATGCGGTGGCCATCAAGACTGTGCCTGCGGACAATCCTTATCTCTTTGACCTCACACTAACGGGCGCCCCCATTGCCTCCCCTACACCCAATTGCTTCACGGACAGCTGTCCGAGCGTCAAAGATGCCGCAACCTGGGACGTCGCGGACTGGCAGGGACGCGTTCAAACGGCACTCCCTACACCCAGAGTCAAGGTTTGTTTTGACCAGGACCCTTTTGACAGCACCGGCAAACCCCGGTGGGCCTGTACAGGCACTGGAGACATTGCCGTGCTCAAAATGGGCTGGACAAGAAACAACACAGCCGGAACGCTGGAGTTCGCCGGAACCTCAGGTGTGCCGGTGGTGGTCGTGCCACTGACGGCGGGAAGCTCAGAATGATGCCCCGCCGGTTTCCCAATGCACGCGGGAATCAGCACGGCCTGACGCTGATTGAGTTGCTGGTCGCCCTTGGCCTGGGGCTGCTGGTCGTGGTGATTGCCACGACGGCGCTGTTGCTGGGCCAGCAAGGCTATCGGAGCGTGGACGCCGCCACCCAGTTGCGCGATCGGGAGCGGTTTGCCACCGATCTGCTGACACGGGTCATCGTCCAGGCAGGTTATCAAGACTTGGGGGCGGCCAGTGTTTCCCTGCGCTCAACGGCCACACTTCTTGGCAATGATCCAGAGCCCGATATCTACGGCTGGAACAATGCCATTTACAAGCGGCCTGACGACCTGATCCTGAGCACCAGCACCAAGATCACCACCAATAACCGAGCCGGTTCCTGCACTGTCAATGACACGTCCTGCAAAAACGGCAGCGACGTTCTTGTGGTCCGCTATCAGGGCGTGAATTCCCCAACCAATGCCGCCAATCCGGACAACACCATGATCAATTGCATGGGGCAAGGTGAGGCCGGTTTAACGAACGGCGACCTCAACGATCGTGCCATCAGCATGTTTCATGTGACACGAGGGATTAATGGTGAGCCTGCGCTGTCATGCTCTTACTACAATTTTGCGACCGGCCTCTGGGTCGCGCCCGCCCCCATGATCGAGGGCGTTGAGACTTTTCAGGTCCTCTATGGCACCGACGGGGTTTCCCCTGGATTGGCACCCAGCGTTGCTGCCGTGCAGGACACCGTTGCGGAACGCTGGTTGCGCGCCGATCAATTGACTGTTGCAGGCAACCCTGCAGCGACACG
>CAZWDK010000068.1:2044-13741 GCA_964633095.1 uncultured Polaromonas sp.
GCAAACACCGCGGATTTTCCCTTATCACCACACTGATACTGCTCATTGTGGTCACGGTACTGGGTATCGGCGCGAGCCAAATGGTCTTGTTGTCCGAGCGCTCGACCCGCTTTGACCGTGACCAGCAAATCGCCTTCCAGGCGGCGGAAGCCGCGTTGATCGACGCCGAGTTCGACATCCGTGGCCCCAACACGTCGGGGAGTCAGCGCATGGCCTCGTTCACTTCCACCGGCGGCGTTGGCTTTATGAACGGTTGCGGCACGGGCACTTCCCGGGGCTTGTGCCTCCCCGCCGCGGATGGCCAGAAGCCGGCTTGGTATTCGGTCGACTTCACCGACGAATCCAGCGGCGCCAAAACCGCGAAGTTTGGTGACTTCACCGGTCGAACCCTGTCCACAGGCACCATCGGCATCCGCCCCGAGATGCCCCCCCGCTACATCATTGAAGTGATTCCGGACAACACACCGGGAAGCAGCGCCAGCACGCCCAAAAAACTGTTCCGTGTCACCGCCATGGGATTTGGGCCTCGCAAGGAAACCCAGGCCGTCCTGCAAATGATTTTTCGAAAAGAGTAAGCGCCATGGATTTCCGAATGCCATTGTCAGGCTCATCCGGCAAAACATTGAAGGTCTGGGGCATCCGGCTCGCCGTGCTGTCCGCCTTGTCTGCTGTCACGGTAGGGGTTGTCATCAGTCAGACCACCACGACCCTGCCGCCCGAAGTGGTTCTGCCCGCCGAGCCGCTTTACATGAATGGTGCAAAAACCAAGGGCAACCTCACGCTGGCACTCTCCGTTGAATTTCCCACCGTAGGGCAAACCTACCGTGACACCTTTGACAAGACCAAAGCGTATGTAGGCTATTTTGACTCCAAGAGCTGCTACCGCCATGTGCCAGGCAGCGGCAGCAAGGGGGCATATTTCGACTGGAGCGGGGCGCCCAATGCAAGCGGAAGTTGCGGCGGCGGCGGTTTTAACGGCAATTTCATGAACTGGGCAACCTCTTCGGCCATCGACATCATGCGTTACGGGCTGACGGGTGGCAACCGAACCACCGATGAGAGTTCAGGCAACGCTCTTACCATCGTGGAGCGGGCCTGGCTTCCCGATGACTTTTACCGGAACAGCGCGTATTTTTCGGAAAAAGTCCTGCCGAATGCCTTGGTCTCTCAAATGATTGAAACCTCGGTGGCCAACAAGGTCGGCACCAATGACATGTACATCTATAACTGCCGGGACAGGCTGTACTTTGCCAAGGCGCGGGACACCACTGGCGGCTGCACCAACCCCTTTGGTGTGGCAAATGCCCAAAGCAGCAACCTGGTGGGGCCCAACAACAACGATACCTATTACGAAGTCAGGAATATTGTTTGCGACCCCAACAGCGCCACCAACCGGCTCATGACCTACGAGCCGGATACCCGAAAATGGACGGGCCTGTGCTACCGCTATCCGAACGGCAAGTACAAGCCGGTTGGCCAATTCCAGATGAATGCGGAAAACCTGCGGGTTTCGGTTTTCGGCTACCTGCAGGACAACAACCGCTCCCGCTACGGCGGTGTGCTGCGCGCACCGCTCAAATACCTGGGCCCCAAAAACTACGACAGCAACTTCAATCTGGAAACTGCGGCCAACGCCCGCACCGAGTGGAACGCCACCACCGGTGTTTTTATCGACAACCCCCAAAGTGGGGATTCAACATATGGTGCACAGGGGTTCCCCAAAAGCGGGGCCGTCATGTATATCAACAAGTTCGGCACACTCAACCCCGACAGCATAGGCGCTTACAAGACACTCGACCCGGTCAGTGAACTCTATTACGAAGCCATCCGTTATCTTCAGGGCAAGCAGCCTAGCGCCGAGGCCATTGCCGGCTTGACGGGCGCAACATCAACGGACAAGGCCATTCAGGAAAACTTTCCAGCCTACCGAACCTGGGCGGACCCATTCGCGAACTTCACAGACACCACGGACACGGGCAAAGGCTGTTTGAGAAACAGCATTCTGGCCATCGCCGATGTATTTACCCATAGCGACCGGTCCGTCCCTGGGAATAATTTGACAGGCAATAGCGACTTTATACGCAGCGCGGAGACAAGCCCCGCCCTGGACGTTCCTTTCTGGACCAGCGTGGTCGGCAGTTTCGAGAGCAAAACAAACTCTACGGCAACCGTAACGTACACCGACAGCCAGGGACGCACGCAAACCGCGGGCAACCTGTCCGCCAACACGCTTTACCCGGCGTTGAGCGATGCGGCCACCATGGACACCGGATCGAATGGCGGTTCCTACTACATGGCGGGCCTGGCTTATTGGGCCAATACCCAGAGTTTTCGGGCCGATTTGCCAAAAGGCCGGATCAAGACTTACGCAATTGATGTGAACGAAAACCGCGCCAGCGACGCCGTGGATTTCCGTCGCACGCGGCAGCTGTACCTGGGGGCAAAATATGGCGGCTTTGACAACAGTGCGGCCGGCAACACCGGAAACCCTTATGCGGGCGGCACCAACATGCTTTGGCAAGCCACTGACGGGGACGCCAAAAACTACTTTTTGGTCAGTGACGCCGCGAAGTTTCTCGACTCGCTTTCAGAAGTATTTGCGCGAGTCGTCGAGGAAACCGGCAGTATTGCAGGGGGCGCCATTTCCACACAGCGCTTGACCGTGGGCCAGGCAGCGGCCGTGTTTCAGGCCCGCTTTAACCCGGTTGCCAACTTCTGGAGCGGTCGATTGCTCAAGTTTCCGCTCTCGTTGGACGCGGCAGGTACGTCCCTGGTCATCGGCAGCACCTCCACCTGGGAGGCTGGCCAGGTTTTGACCAATGACACCTTGATCGACAATGGCGCAGCCAGAAACATCGTCATTGGCGCACCCGTTGGGAAGCAAGCGACCGTCCTGCCTACGCCGTTCACATGGGCCGATCTGGCACAGGATCACAAAGATGCACTGAATACCATGCCCTACACGAGCACCTTTGTCGTTGACAACCTGGGCTCGGACAGGCTTGACTACCTGCGTGGCGACCGGCGCAAGGAAATCAAGCCGGCGACCCCACTGGGTCCGTTCCGGCCTCGCGATATTGTGCTGGGCGATATCGTCAACAGTGGCCTGGTCTATATGGGCAAGCCGTCGGGCAGCATCACCGGCACCGACTACAACACCTTCTTCAATACCAACAAAAGCCGCAAGCCCGTTATTTTTGCGAATGCCAACGACGGCATGTTGCACGCCTTTTATGACACCAGCGGCAGGGAAGCATTCGCCTACATCCCGGGATTTGTGGCAGGCAAGCTGAACCAGATACCCGATCAGGACTATAGCCACTTCAGCATCAACGATGCGACGCCGACAGTCGCTGAGGCTTATGTCGGCGGCCAATGGCGCAGTACTCTGGTTTCCGGCGTGGGCGCCGGTGGCCAGGGTATTTTTGCCCTGGATGTGACCAATCCGGAAACCTTCACCAAGGCCAACGTGCTCTGGGAATTTACAGATCGTGACCATCCCGCAATGGGCAACGTGATTGGCTCGCCCAAGATCGTGAAGCTTCGCACCACCGACAAAGGCATCACCCCGGTCTATAAATGGTATGCAGTGGTCGCCAGCGGCGTCAACAACTACACGGCAGATGGTTACGCACATGCCACGGGCAATCCCTCCATTTTCATCATCGATCTGTCGAGAAAGCCTAGTGACAATCCGACCGAAACTCCCTGGACTGAGGGCACCAATTTCTGGCGCATCGAGCTTCCCCAAGCCAGTACCGCCATCGCCAAAGGCATGGTGGGACTTACCACGGTTGAAAATTTCCAGACTGGCGCGGTAGACAGCTTGTATGCGGGCGACATGCAAGGCAATGTCTGGAAGCTTGACTTCACCCTGAAGGGAACTGGTAGCCTGACCACTAACGCCACCACCAATTTGACAAAATTCAATGCGAAGACGGGAACAAGCAATACATTTTTTGTAGCCAAGGACAGCAGCAATACACTGCAACCCATCACCGGTGAGCCCGTGATCACCAATGCTTTTTTTGGCAGCAAGCTGGTGTCCTTTGGCACCGGAAAGTACCTGGAAACCCCGGACACCAGCCTGCCGACGAATGTGACGAATTCGTTTTACACGCTGTTGGATAACGCCAATGCGATTACCGGACGCACGGTATTGCAGCAGGGGAGCGTATCCACCAGTGGCACCGTCACGGTCCCCAGTTTTGTGTATGGCACGCCGCCCGCAACAGGGACCTCCGCGCTGAAAATGGGTTGGTATATAGATCTTGACAGGAGTATTGGCGAGCGCCAGATCAGCGATATCACCGGCGAATTCCGTGAGCTGTTTTTTGGCACCCTGTTCCCCACCAAGGGTTCATGCGGTGAAGGTGGGGGGCGGTTTTATGCGGTGAGCGCCCTCACCGGCAACGGGGTATCAGAATTGTCACAAGTCGGCATACTGGCCGCTCCGCTGGTCGTGGAAATTGGCACCACAGGCCTCACCAACAGCGACACCAGCGGTCAGCGAACCGCGACCCGGCGTATTGCTATCATCACCCAGGGCTCCAAAGGTTTGAAGGTCGCAGCTACCAGTGGAGGTGGGCTCTCTTACAACGAGCAGGTAGGACGGCTCAGTTGGCGCCAGATCAACAACTACCGGGAAAACAAGAATAACTAACCATACGGGAAATCATGAGTTCTTTACCTAAACTACCATCCGTTCGGCAACGCGCCCAGTCGGGTTTCACGCTGATTGAACTCATGATCACCGTCGCGATCATCGGAATACTGGCGTCGGTTGCCTACTCCGCCTACACAGATTCAGTACGCAAAGGCAAGCGGGCTGAAGCACGGGCAGCGCTCATGAACCTGCTGCAGCAACAGGAGCGTTACCTGACGCAGATGAATACGTATGAAACCTTCGCGGCAGGCACGCCAGGTGCGCTACCGTTCAAGGCATACTCCTCCTCCGATAGCACGCAAGACAAAAGCAGTCATTTGCTCGGTGCAAGGCTTTGCCAGGCGATAGGCGCTGTGACTCCCACGAAGCGTGATTGCATCGAAGTGTTTGCCCAACCTCAGGCCGGGGTTTTTTCCGACCCTCAGGTGACCTCAATGGCAATCGATACCCAAGGCAGGAGAACTTGTACGGGTACCCTTACCGACCGATGCTGGAAGTAAAGTCGTCGCCATGTTGCTCAACAACCGATCGAAGCAGCGCCTGCAAGCTGGCCCTTCCTGGCATCAGGCCGGCTTCACCCTGATTGAATTGCTGATAACGATTGCACTTGCCACCGTCCTGATGATGGTGGCCGTGCCAAGCTTTGTACAGTTTCAGCGAAATGCGCAGCTATCAGACGCCGTCAGCAATTTCATTTCCGCAACCAACACCGCCAGAGCCAATGCCATGAAGCAGGGGCTTAACACCTACCTTGTGCCCAACAACACGGGTACAGGCTGGCGTTCCGGCTGGATGGTTTACGCGGATTCCAACTGGAATCAGGTCTATGACGCAGGCAGTGATGAAGTGGTGCTGCGTCATGACGCATTGAGTGCAGATATCTCCCTCAATATTCCTACGGCCAGCAGCCTGACAGATGGTTACCTGCTGTTCAACGGCAGCGGCTATCCGCGATTAAAAACAGGCGGCTTTGGCGGTGGAACGATCGCCATGAGCAACACATCGCGCTCAAGCTCGATCATCATTGACCCTGCTGGCCGGGTACGATCCTGTAAAACCGGATCGACAGGTTGCTAGCCAGGTCCTTCTTTTCAAACTCATTGCCGTGACAAAAAGCCTACCGGAGCCCATGCGAGGTGCGCTAAACATCGCCTACGCGGCATTGTCCATTTGCTCACCCAATCCGCGAGTGGGCTGCGTCATCACGGACCCCAGCGGCAAAACTGTTGGAGTGGGCCATACCCAGAAAGCCGGCGGACCCCATGCAGAAATCATGGCACTGTCGGACGCAGCGCGGAACGGCATGGCAGTTAGAGGCGCAACCGCTTACGTCACCCTCGAACCCTGCTCCCACCATGGCCGTACCGGTCCCTGCTGCGACGCACTGGCTGCAGCGGGTATCTCCAAGGTAGTGGCATCCATCGCCGATCCCAATCCACTGGTTTCTGGTCAGGGCTTTGCTCGCTTGCGGGCCGCAGGCGTTGAGGTGGAAGTAGGCCCCGGCGCCGCAGAATCTCGCGAACTCAATCTTGGATTTTTCAGCCGCATGATCCGCAAAACCCCTTGGGTCCGCATGAAAATCGCCGCCTCGCTGGACGGCAAGACGGCGCTGGACAATGGCGTTAGCCAGTGGCTCACGTCAGGGTCGGCCCGCACCGACGGCCATGCCTGGCGGGCCCGGTCTTGCGCGGTGCTGACCGGCATAGGCACGGTACTTGAAGACAACCCGCGACTCGATGTACGCCTGGTCGCCACGCCGCGCCAGCCACACCTGGTGCTGGTGGACAGCCGCCTTGAGACACCGCTGGACGCTCATCTTTTTATAGCTGGTCGCGCGCTCTACATCTACGCCGCAGAGCAAAATGATGCCAAAAAATCGGCCCTGGAAGCGCGTGGCGCCACCGTGATCTACCTGCCGGGCGCCAACGGAAAGATCGATTTGGCCGCCATGCTGCGCGATTTGGCCCGCCGCGAAATCAACGAGTTGCATGTCGAAGCGGGGCACAAACTCAATGGCTCCCTGATCCGCGAGGGCCTGGTCGATGAATTTCTGGTGTATCTGGCCCCAAAAATGATAGGCCAGGGCCTTGGCATGGCCAGCTTTGGGCCATTGGCTGAGCTTTCTCAAGCGGTGGCGCTGGAGTTTCACTCGACCGAGATGGTCGGGCCTGACCTACGTATCGTCGCAAGGGTGAAGGGGCGCGACCAGTTTTAGACCGGGGTTTGCCTCGGTGTTTGTTGGCCGGCCTCGGGCGCTGGCGCAATCTCTGCGAAAATACGCGGATGTTTACCGGAATCATCACCGGCATGGGGCGCATCGTCGCCATCCATAGCCTGGGCAGCTCTTCAGACCATGGCAAGCGCCTCACCATTGAAACGCCTGCGGGTTACCTTGACGACGTGGGGCTGGGTGACAGCATTGCACTCAACGGCGCCTGCATGACCGCTATGGCGCTGGACAGCGCCAACAACCGGTTTTCCATCGACATTTCGGCCGAATCCCTGGCAAAAACCAGCGGCCTGGCCGAAACCGGCGTCATCAACCTCGAAAAAGCCCTGCGCGCCCATGACCGCCTGGGCGGCCACATCGTTTCCGGCCATGTGGATGGCATCGGCAGCGTCACGCATTTTGCCGAGGTCGGCGAAAGCTGGGAATTGCGCATCCACGCGCCGCGCGAGCTGAGCAAATACCTGGCCTACAAGGGCTCCATCACCGTCAATGGCGTGAGCCTGACGGTGAACCGGGTTGTCGACCTCACGGATGGCGCGGGTGATGCCGGCGGCAGCGAGATCAGCATCAACCTGATTCCCCACACCGTTCAGAACACGGCGCTGGGCCAGCTAAAGGCAGGCTCTCGGGTCAACCTGGAAATCGACCTGATTGCGCGCTATGTTGAACGCATGCTCAAAGACACCCACGCACCCGCACCCAAGAAAGAAACTGCCCCATGACGACCCCCATCTCCCCCGTTGAAGACATCGTGGCCGACATGCGGGCAGGCCGCATGGTCGTCCTGATCGACGAAGAAGACCGTGAAAACGAAGGCGACCTGGTGCTGGCCGCAGACCATGTGAGCGCGGAAGCCATCAACTTCATGGCCCGCTTTGGCCGTGGCCTGATTTGCCTGACGCTGACGCGCGAACGCTGCGAGCTGCTGCAGCTGCCGCCCATGGTCGCGCGCAACGGCACCAAGATGGGCACGGCCTTCACCGTCTCGATCGAAGCGGCCGAAGGCGTGACCACCGGCATTTCGGCCGCCGACCGCGCCCGTACGGTGCAAGCCGCCGTGGCGAAGAACGCCAAGGTCAGCGACCTGGTGCAACCGGGCCACGTCTTCCCGCTGCAGGCGGTCGATGGCGGTGTGTTGATGCGCGCCGGCCACACCGAGGCGGGCTGCGATCTGGCGGGCATGGCCGGCTGCTCACCGTCTGCCGTGATCTGCGAGATCATGAAAGACGACGGCACCATGGCCCGCCTGCCTGATCTCCAGCTGTTTGCGGCCGAGCACGGCCTGAAGATCGGCACCATTGCCGACCTGATCGAGCACCGCAGCCGCAACGAATCGCTGATCGAAAAAATCGGCAGCCGCGCGCTTCAGACCGCATTCGGCGAATTCACCGCGCACGCCTTCAAGGACAAACCCAGCCAGGGCCTGCACCTGGCGCTGGTCAAGGGTCAGTGGTCAGCGGATGATGTTGTGGCGGCGCGTGTGCATGAACCCCTGTCAGTGCTGGATGCGCTCGAAGTCAACCGGTCCATGCATTCCTGGAGTCTGGACCAGAGCCTGAAACACATGGCCGATGAGGGCAAAGGCGTGGCGGTGCTGCTGAACTGCGGTGAAAGCGCGGCACAGCTGCTGGAGCAGTTTGAAGGCACGGCACGTGCCAGCCAGGCGCCGGAACGCGGCCGCATGGATTTGCGCACCTATGGTGTAGGCGCACAAATCTTGCGCGAATGCGGCGTGCACAGGATGAAACTCATGGGCAACCCGCGCCGCATGCCCAGCATGACGGGCTACGGCCTCGAAATCGTCGGCTACATCGCAAAAGACTGACTCAACAAATCAAGGGGAACTCATCGTGTTTGGTGCAGAAAAAGGCTCGGCAGACAAGCTTGACGGCCGCAAACTTTCGATTGGCATGGTGCAGGCGCGCTTCAACGAGAGCATTACCAACGCCCTGGCCGAGGCTTGCAGGCAGGAGCTGGCCGCCTTGGGCGTGGAAGAAAAAAACATCCGGCACGTGAAAGTACCGGGCGCGCTGGAAGTACCGGCAGCATTGCAGGCCCTGGCAGAAAGCGACAAATACGATGCGCTGATCGCCCTGGGCTGCATCATTCGCGGTGAAACCTACCACTTTGAGCTGGTGGCCAACGAAAGCGGCGCGGCGGTGACGCGTCTGGCGCTGGACTACCAGTTGCCGATTGCCAATGCGATCTTGACCACCGAAAACCTCGCGCAAGCAGAGGCGCGCCAGCATGAAAAAGGCCGCGATGCCGCGCGGGTTGCCGTCGAGATGGCCAATCTGCTCAACGAACTTGCCTGAGCCCCGTTCCAAACAACCCCACCCGACTGGCGCTACATGGCTGAACCCATCATCAAACCCAAACGACCTCCGCAAACCCGTACCGGCCTGACCGATACCGGCGTCAAAAAAGCGGCCGACAAATCGGCACGCACGCGTTCGCGTGAATTTGCCCTGCAGGCCCTGTACCAGCATCTGGTGGGCCGCAATGCGGCCGACTCGATTGATGCCTTCACCCGTGACCTGGTGGGTTTTCACAAGGCAGACTCGGCCCATTACGACGCGCTGCTGCATGGCTGCATTGAAGGCGCACAGGCACTGGACAGCGGCCTCACGCCCCTGCTCGACCGGCCACTGGCCGAGATTTCACCGATAGAGCATGCCGTGCTCTGGATTGGTGCTTACGAATTCAAAAACTGCCTGGACGTGCCCTACCGCGTCGTCATCAACGAGTGCATTGAACTGGCCAAGGCCTTTGGCGGCACCGACGGCCACAAATACGTCAACGGTGTGCTGCACAAAATGGCTCCCTCGCTGCGAGCCGCGGAAGTTGCCGCCGACAAGGTCAAGTAAGCGCCCAATGAGCGCCTGCCATTAACGCGCAACCGGAGAGAGTCGCAGTGAAAATTGCCCAGCGGGCCCAGCGAATTGAGCCGTTTTATGTCATGGAGGTGGCCAAGGCCGCCTCGGCGCTGGCGCAGGAGTTTGCCCACAGCGCGTCGCCCATGATCTTTTTGAACATTGGCGAGCCCGACTTCACCGCGCCGCCGCTGGTGCAGCAAGCCGCGGCCCGCGCCATCGCGCAAGGCAACACGCAGTACACCCAGGCCACCGGCCTGCCGGCCTTGCGCGAACGCATCAGCGACTGGTATGGCACGCGCTTTGGCGCGCAGGTGGCGCCCAGCCGCATCATCATCACCGCCGGCGCCTCTGCGGCACTGCAGCTCGCCTGCCTGGCCTTGATCGAGGCCGGTGATGAAATCCTGATGCCGGACCCGAGCTATCCCTGCAACCGGCATTTCGTGAGTGCCGCCGAAGGCAAGGCGGTGCTGATTCCCACCACGGCGGATGAGCGCTTTCAGCTGACCGCCGAAAAGGTGCAGGCGGCATGGAACCCCAATACGCGCGGCGTCTTGCTGGCCTCACCGTCCAACCCGACCGGCACATCGATTGCCCCCGAAGAACTGCGGCGCATCCATGAGTTTGCGCACGGCCGGGGCGGCGTCACCCTGATTGACGAAATCTACCTGGGCCTCAGCTACGAAGAGCACTTCGGGCACTCGGCGCTGACCATGCCCGGCGAGCTGGGCCAGAGCATCATCAGCATCAACAGCTTCAGCAAATACTTCAACATGACGGGCTGGCGGCTGGGCTGGCTGGTGGTGCCCGAAGCGCTGGCACCGGTGATCGAGCGGATGGCACAAAACCTGTTTATCTGCGCCAGCACCGTGGCGCAGCATGCCGCGCTGGCCTGTTTTGAGCCCGACAGCCTGCTGGAGTACGAACGCCGCCGCGCCGAGTTCAAGGCACGGCGCGACTATTTCATTCCCGAGCTCAAGCGCCTGGGTTTTGATCTGCCGGTGATGCCCGATGGCGCTTTTTACGCCTATGCCGACTGCACGCGCGTCGCCAACCAGCTGGGCGTCAGCGGCAGCTGGGATTTTGCCTTTGAGCTGATGAAACGCGCCCATCTGGCGGTCACGCCGGGCCGTGATTTCGGACAGGCCGCGCCTGAAAAGTTTGTGCGTTTTTCCACCGCCAACTCCATGGAGCAGCTGAAAACCGCCATTGCACGGCTGGAGGCAGCACTTGATTAGAAGCGCCCCCACGCTTGTCGCTTCGCGTGCCTCGCTGGACGTGCCGCCGAGAGACTCGGCGGCTCTGCCGCCTGTCCAAGCCTGCGCAGGCAGGCTTGGAGCCGCCGACGTCGGCCCCTTGGAGGCTAATTTTCCTTGCTGCGGCCCGGCGGAAGATGGCGAGCCGCCCACGGTTTCTCCAAACGGCGGCTTCCATTGGCCGGTCCGCGTCTATTGGGAAGACACCGACGCCGGCGGCATCGTTTTCTACGCCAACTACCTGAAGTTTTTTGAACGTTCGCGCACGGAATGGCTCAGATCATTGGGCATTGAACAACAGCGCCTGAAAGACAGCACCGGTGGCATGTTTGTGGTGCTCGACACCGCCATCCGCTACCTCCGCCCGGCCCGTCTTGACGATGAGCTGATTGTTACTGCCAGCATGGTCGAAACAGGCCGCGCGTCCATGATAATCAAGCAGCAGGCGCTATTAAAAACAGAGCAAAACAGCATTCAATCGACCGCCTTGCTGTGCGAAGGCACGATACGGATAGGCTGGGTCGATGCCGCCACCGTCAAGCCCTGCCGCATCCCCGCATCCATTCTTGACAGCCTGAGAACTTCCCCATGAACCAAGACCTCTCCATTGTCAGTCTCATTCTCAACGCAAGCTGGGTCGTCCAGTTCGTGGTGGTGTTGCTGATCGGCATC
>CAZWDK010000069.1:0-13517 GCA_964633095.1 uncultured Polaromonas sp.
CCTGCTCGATCTTGATGGCTTCCAGCCGCGCCAGCTGGCGCAGGCGGATTTCCAGAATGTCCTCGGCCTGCCGCTCGCTCAGGCGAAAGCGCTCGATCAGCGCGGCCTTGGGTTCATCCGACTGGCGGATGATGGCAATCACCTCGTCGATATTGAGCAGCACCAGCTGCCGCCCCTCGAGAATGTGAATGCGGTCCAGCACCTTGTCCAGCCGGTGCTGGGAGCGCCGCTGCACCGTGGTCTGGCGGAACTCTATCCACTCCAGCAGCATTTGCCGCAGCGACTTTTGCGTGGGCCGGCCATCGAGCCCGACCATGGTCAGGTTGATGGGGGCGGAGCTTTCCAGGCTGGTGTGCGCCAGCAGGGTGTTGATCAGTTCGGCCTGCTCAATCCTGCTGGTCTTGGGCTCGAACACCAGGCGCACGGCGGCGTCCTTGCTGGATTCGTCGCGCACCACGTCGAGCACGGACAGCACGGTCTGCTTGAGCTGCAGCTGGTCCTGGCTCAGCGCCTTTTTGCCGGTCTTGATTTTCGGGTTGGTCAGCTCTTCGATTTCTTCCAGCACCCGCTGGCTGCTGACGCCGGGCGGCAGCTCCTGCACCACCAGTTGCCACTGGCCGCGCGCCAGGTCTTCGATCTTCCAGCGCGCCCGCACCTTGAGCGAGCCCCGGCCGCTGCTGTAGGCCGCGGCAATGTCGGCCGCCGTGGAAATGATCTGGCCGCCGCCCGGGTAGTCGGGCCCGGCAATCAGGGTGTACAGCTCGTCGTCGCCGAGCTTGGGCGTCTTGATCAGCGCGACGCAGGCGTCGGCCACCTCGCGCAGGTTGTGGCTGGGGATTTCGGTGGCCAGGCCCACGGCAATGCCGCTGGCGCCATTGAGCAGGGTAAAGGGCAGGCGTGCCGGCAACTGCCTGGGCTCTTCGGTCGAGCCGTCGTAGTTGGGCACAAAGTCCACCGTGCCCTCGTCGATCTCGTCCAGCAGCAGGCTGGTGATGCGGGCCAGCCGCGCCTCGGTGTAGCGCATGGCCGCGGCGCCGTCGCCATCGCGGCTGCCGAAGTTGCCCTGGCCGTCGATCAGCGGGTAGCGCTGGCTGAAGTCCTGCGCCATGCGCACCAGGGCGTCATAGGCGGCCTGGTCGCCGTGCGGGTGAAAGCGGCCCAGCACATCGCCCACCACGCGGGCGCTTTTCACCGGCTTGGCGCCGCTGTTGCCGTTGGCGCCGCCAAAGCCCAGGCCCATGCGCGCCATGCTGTACAAGATGCGCCGCTGCACCGGCTTCTGGCCGTCACAGACATCGGGCAGCGCCCTGCCCTTGACCACGCTCAGCGCGTATTCGAGGTAGGCGCGCTGGGCGTAAGCGGCGAGTGAATCCTGATCCGCCGGCTCGGGGCTCAGGTCTTGGGCATTGGGGGTGAAAAGGTCATCCATGAGGAATCAGACTGCGAAACAATTTAAGTAAAGAGTCCGGCGCGTCAAGCGTCCGGGCGAACAGAGGGGCATGGACTCAGTCCTGCCAGGGCACGGCTTCGGTCGCGGCGCGCGCGGCCACGGCGAGGGGCAGCCTGTCGTGGCGACCCTGGGGCGTGCCCCCCATCATTTCCAGGCGCACCCGGCCCGCGGCGGACATCACGCTGGGCGGCTTGAGATGGGTGTAAAGCTGCATCACGGTTTTGACGTAATTCTGGGTTTCCGGGTAATTGGGAATCCTGTTGCCGGCCCGCAGCACGGCGCCTTCGCCGGCGTTGTAGGCGGCCAGCGCCAGCTCGAGCTGGCCGGGGAACAGCTTGATCAGGTCACGCAAATAGCTGGAGCCTGCCTTGATGTTGGTCTTGGGGTCTGTCAGCTTTTTCTGGATGGGCGCATTCTTGTCGGCTTTCACGCCATAGCGCTCTGCCGTCGGCACAACAAGCTGCATCAGGCCGACGGCCCCCTTGGGCGACACCGCCTGGGCATTGAAGCCGGACTCGGTGGCGATCAGGGCCTGCAGCAGCTCATAGTCAATCCCGTGCGTCAGCGCGGCCTCGCGCAGCAAATGCCGGACGGCCTTGTAGTTGGGCGACACCTCAAAATACGCCAGCAATTTAGGCGGCGCAGCGGCCACGCCCGAGGCGTTTTCGGCCCTGCGCCCGCGGTAGCCCGCGCTCTCGAAACTGGTCCGGTCCCGGAAAAACAGCTCGTAGCGCTCGTCCAGCCGTTCCGCCGAAAAGTGGCTGATGCCCTGGGCGTCGACATAACCCCAGATATCCGCGCGAGCCGGCGTGGCCGGCAAAACCGCCAGCAAGCCGAGCAGCAGCGGCACGCAGCGTGCCGCCATCCTGTGAAGGAGCGACCACTCAAGCGCCGGCAGTTTCGCGCAGGGATTCATCAAATATCAATTTCCACGGCATCGCCGTGCAACTCCATCAGTTCGCGCCGCGCCGCCGCTTCGCCCTTGCCCATCAGCTTGGTGATCAGGCTTTCGGTTTGCAGAAAGTCCTGGTTGCCCAGTTGCACCGGCAACAGGCGACGGGTGTCCGGATTGAGCGTGGTTTCCCACAACTGCTCGGCATTCATTTCGCCCAGGCCCTTGAAGCGGCTGATGCTCCAGGCGTTTTCACGCACGCCATCCTTGCGCAGCTTGTCGAGGATGGCGGTCAGCTCGCCCTCATCCAGCGCATAGACCTTGGAGGCCGGCTTCTTGCCACGCGCCGGCGCGTCCACCCGGAACAGCGGCGGGCGCGCCACGTAGACATTACCAGCTTCGATCAATTTGGGAAAGTGGCGGAAAAACAGGGTCAGCAGCAGCACCTGGATGTGCGAGCCGTCCACGTCGGCGTCAGACAGAATGCAGACCTTGCCGTAGCGCAGGCCACTCAGGTCCGGCGTGTCATTCGGGCCATGCGGATCAACCCCCAGCGCCACCGCGATGTCGTGGATTTCGGTGTTGGCAAACAGCCGGTCGCGCTCGACCTCCCAGGTGTTGAGCACCTTGCCGCGCAGCGGCAGGATGGCCTGGCTTTCCTTGTCGCGGCCCATCTTGGCGCTGCCGCCGGCCGAATCGCCCTCGACCAGAAACACCTCGTTGTGCGCCAGATCCCTGCTTTCGCAGTCGGTCAGCTTGCCCGGCAGCACGGCGACGCCCGAGCCCTTGCGTTTTTCGACCTTCTGGCCGGCTTTTTGGCGGGTTTGCGCGGCCTTGATCGCCAGTTCGGCCAGTTTTTTGCCGTAGTCCACATGCTGGTTCAGCCACAGCTCCAGCGCCGGTCGCACATAGCTGGAGACCAGCCGCACGGCGTCGCGCGAATTCAGCCGCTCCTTGATCTGGCCCTGGAACTGCGGGTCCAGCACCTTGGCGGAGAGCACATAGCTGGCACGGGCAAACACGTCTTCGGGCAGCAGCTTCACGCCCTTGGGCAACAGCGAATGCAGTTCGATAAAGCTCTTGACGGCGTTGAACAGGCCGTCGCGCAGCCCGCTTTCATGGGTGCCGCCGGCGCTGGTCGGAATCAGGTTGACATAGCTCTCGCGCACCGGCTGGCCGTCTTCGGTGAAGGCCACGCACCAGCTGGCGCCCTCGCCTTCGGCAAAGCTGTCATGCGAGGCGTCGGCAAAGCCCTCGCCTTCGAACATCGGGATCACCGGATCGGCGGTCAGCGTCTGCATCAAATAGTCGCGCAGGCCGCCCTTGTAAACCCAGGTCTGGGTTTCCTTGCTCTTCTCGGTGGTGAGCATGACCGTCACGCCCGGCATCAGCACCGCCTTGCTGCGCAGCAAATGCGTCAGCTCGGCCATGGGCAGCACGGAGGACTCGAAATACTTGGCGTCCGGCCAGGCCCGCACCGAGGTGCCAGCCTTGCGATCGCCCTCACCGGCCTTGCGCACATCCAGCCTTTCGATGACATCGCCGCCGGAAAACACCAGCCTGGCGACCATGCCTTCGCGGTAAGACGTGACCTCAAGGCGTTTTGACAAGGCGTTGGTGACGCTGACGCCGACACCATGCAGGCCGCCCGAGAAGCTGTAGGCGCCGCCCTTGCCCTTGTCGAACTTGCCGCCCGCATGCAGGCGGGTGAACACCAGTTCCACCACCGGCGCTTTTTCTTCCGGGTGCAGGCCAAACGGGATGCCGCGGCCGTCGTCTTCCACCGTCACCGAGCCGTCGCCGTGCAGGGTGACCTTGATCTTCTTGCCATAGCCGGCCAGGGCCTCGTCGGCCGAGTTGTCCAGCACCTCCTGGATGATGTGCAGGGGGTTGTCGGTGCGGGTGTACATGCCGGGCCGCTGCTTGACGGGCTCCAGGCCCTTGAGCACGCGGATCGAGCTTTCAGAATATTCAGGGGTTTGTGTAACAGCCATGGCAGATCGGATAGTTGGCGCGATTGTAGACGGGGCCGGCCAAGCAACTGGATAAATATACAGCAAAAGCAATTTTCAGCGCCATGTCGCAAGCCAGCTGACAGCATAAAAAGCGCATTGTCGTTACAGTCTGCGGATGTCCTCCAGCACCCTCACCCCCGCCAAAGCCCTGTCCATGTTCCAGCTGCTGGCCTGTGGCGCGGCCATCGTCACCCTGTCCATGGGCATACGCCACGGTTTCGGCCTGTGGCTGCAGCCCATTACCCAGGCCCAGGGCTGGACCCGCGAGACCTTTGCCTTTGCGATTGCCGTGCAAAACCTGTCCTGGGGTGTTTGCGGCATCTTTGCCGGCATGGCGGCCGACCGCTTTGGCGCTTTCCGGGTCATCGTGGCCGGCGCCTTGCTCTACGCGCTGGGTCTGGCCGGCATGGCGCTCTCGCCCACCGGCCTGCTGTTCACGCTGACGACCGGGGTGCTGACCGGTGCCGCGCAGGCCGGCACCACCTATGCGGTGATTTACGGCGTCATCGGGCGCCATATTCCGGCCGACCAGCGCTCCTGGGCCATGGGCGTGGCGGCGGCGGCGGGCTCGTTCGGGCAATTCCTGATGGTGCCGGTCGAAGGTTTTTTGATCAGCAGTCTCGGCTGGCAGGAAGCCCTGCTGGTCCTGAGCGCCGCCGTCCTGCTGATGGCGCCGCTGGCGCTGGGCCTGCGCGAGAAAAGCCTTGCCGCCGGCCAGCCCGCCAGGCGCGAGCAAACCATTGCGCAGGCGCTGCGCGAAGCCTTCAGGTACCCGAGCTTTCAGCTGCTGATGGCGGGCTATTTTGTCTGCGGCTTTCAGGTGGTGTTTATCGGCGTGCACATGCCCAGCTACCTCAAGGACAAGGGCCTGTCGCCCCAGGTGGCCAGCTATGCGCTGGCGCTGATAGGTCTTTTTAATGTGTTTGGCACCTACATCGCCGGCGCGCTGGGCCAGAGAATCGCCAAAAAGAAGATCCTGGCCGCGATCTACCTGTCACGCGCGGTCGTCATTGCCGTGTTTCTGGCCGCGCCGCTGAGCCCGCTCAGTGTCTACATTTTTGCCAGCCTGATGGGCTTGCTGTGGCTGTCCACCGTTCCGCCCACCAATGCCATGGTGGCGCAAATCTTCGGCATCCAGCACCTGTCCATGCTGGGCGGCTTTATTTTCTTCAGCCACCAGATCGGTTCCTTCATGGGCGTCTGGCTGGGCGGCTATCTGTATGACCGCAGCGGCAGCTACGACATCGTCTGGTACCTCGCGATTGCGCTGGGCGTGTTTGCGGCGCTGGTGAACCTGCCGGTGCGCGAAACCCCGATTTCGCGCGCCAGCCACGGCAAACTGCCGCAGGGAGCCTGAATTGCGCACAAAAATCGCGCTCTGGCTGCTCGCGATCAGCGCCTCGCTGGCGGTGTTTGCCCTCTACACGCGGCCGGATTTCCTGTTCACACTGGCCAACCAGGTCTGGGCGTGTTTTTAGGTCATTTCGGCCGTTTGCCCAATCACTACGGGCACAAGCAGCTATGAAAACAATCGTCATCACGGGTGCTTCCGAGGGCATAGGCGCGGAAATGGCGCGGCAACTGGCGCAAACGCAGGGCGCCGGCGTGGCCCTGGTGCTGGCCGCGCGCAACGAGGCGCGGCTGACCCAGGTCGCGACGCAGTGTGCCGAACTGGGCGCGCAGGCGCTGGTCGTCACCACCGATGTGTCGCAAGAGGCGGACTGCCGCCAGCTGGTGGCCAGCGCCATCGACAGTTTCGGCCGCATCGACGCCCTCATCAACAACGCCGGCATGTCGGCGCAAGCCCTGTTCGAAGACGTCAAGGCCCAAGACCTGGCCTGGTACGAACAGCTGATGCGCATCAACCTGTGGGGCAGTGTCTGGTGCAGCCATGCCGCCCTGCCTTATTTGAAGCAAAGCCGCGGCCGCATCGTGGCGGTGTCCAGCCTGGCCGGGCTGATTGGCGTGCCGGGCCGCACCGCCTACAGCGCCAGCAAATTTGCCATGACCGGCTTTTTTGAAGCGCTGCGGGCCGAACTCAAGGGTGCCGGCGTCAGCGTGACCACGGCCTACCCCGGCGTGGTGGCGACCCAGATCCGCTACCGCGGCTTCAACGCCGCCGGCCTTGCCGCGGGCGCCAGCGGCCTGAAGGAAGACGACGCCATGAGCGTTGAGGAATGCGCCCGGCTGATTTTGCGCGGCATGGAACGGCGCGACCGCGAGGTCGTCATGACGGCCAGGGGCAAGCTGGGCCGCTGGCTCAAGCTGATGGCGCCGGGCCGGGTCGAAGCCATGGCGCTGGCCGCCCTGAAAGACGAAGTGAGGCCCCATTGAAAGAAACCCAAAAAGAAGCGCTGGCGCACGGCGCGGAGCCGCCCTCCGCCTGGGTGCGGCGCTGGTCGCACCTGGTGGCGGAACGCGGCGTGGTGCTGGACGTGGCCTGCGGCCAGGGCCGTCACGCCCGCTGGTTTCACGAACAAAATCACCCCGTAGTCCTTGTTGATCGGGCGCAAGCAGCTATCGATTCCATAGCAATTCCGGCGCAGGACTGCGAAGCCGTGGTGGCCGACATCGAAATGGGCCCCTGGCCTTTTGCGGGCCGGCAGTTTGATGCGGTGATCGTCACCAACTACCTCTGGCGCCCGCTGCTGCCCACGCTGCTGGCCAGCCTGGCGCCGGGCGGCGTGCTGATTTACGAAACTTTTACCCAGGGCAACGAGACCGTCGGCAAACCCTCCCGGCCCGACTTTTTGCTGCGCACCGGTGAATTGCTGGAGCTCTGCCGCGGCCTCCGGGTGGTGGCGTTCGAGGACGGCTTTCTGGAGGATGCGCACGGACAGCGGCCGCGCTTTGTCCAGCGCATTGCCGCGGTACGCGAGTCCCCGGGCCATCCGGATTTGCCCGATCGTTTGGCGCCACCGGACGCCGGTCCGCCCCGTTACATGCTGAGCTAGGCTCTGGGTAGAATGCAGGATTTGCCATTGGGGCCGGTCCTCAGCCTGATGAACCAGACCCCCACCCGGGCCACCCAACGTTAGAACCAAGACATGAAAACCATTACTGGCAGCATCGTTGCACTGGCAACGCCCTTGCATGAAGACGGCAGCGTGGACTACCCGACCCTGCGCAAACTGGTGGACTGGCACATCGCCGAAGGCACCGACTGCATAGGCGTGGTCGGCACCACCGGCGAATCGCCCACCGTCAACGTGGAAGAGCACTGCGAAATCATTCGCGTCTCGGTCGAGCAGGCCAGCAAGCGCGTGCCCATCATGGCCGGCTGCGGCGCCAACTCGACCGCCGAAGCCATCGAGCTGGCCCGCTTCGCCAAACAGGTGGGCGCCGACTGCCAGCTGCAGGTCGTGCCTTACTACAACAAGCCCACGCAGGAAGGCCAGTACCGGCATTTCAAGGCGATTGCCGAGGCCGTCGGCGACCTGCCCACCATTCTTTACAACGTGCCGGGCCGCAGCGTGGCCGATATGGCGCACGCCACCGTGCTGCGCCTGGCGCAGGTGCCCGGCATTGTCGGCATCAAGGAGGCCACCGGCAACATCGAGCGCGCCCAGTGGCTGATCAAGGAAGTCCCCAAAGGCTTCGCCGTGTACTCGGGCGACGACCCGACCGCCGTGGCCCTGATGCTGTGCGGCGGCCAGGGCAATGTCAGCGTGACCGCCAACGTGGCCCCCCGCCTCATGCACGAGCTGTGCGTGGCCGCCGTGGCTGGCGACACCCGGCGCGCCATGGAATTGCAGTTGAAACTGCTGCCGCTGCACCGCAACCTGTTTATCGAAGCCAACCCGATTCCCGTCAAATGGGCCATGGCCCGGATGGGACTGTGCGGCGGCACGCTGCGGCTGCCCATGACACCGCTCGAAGCATCGAACGAAGCCGCCGTGGAAAACGCACTGCGCGCGTGCGACCTGATCTGATTTTTAAGGGAAACCCAGTGAAGACATTGCCACAACGTCCTGCATTTTCTAAAGCCCACAGCGCGACAGCCGTCTCTGCACTGCTTGCCTTGGGCCTGCTTGCGGGCTGCTCTTCCATCAAAGACACCATGGAAGGTGAACGCGTCGACTACAAATCGAGTGGCGCCAAAGCACCCTCGCTGGATATTCCGCCCGACCTGACCCAGATCTCGCGCGAGAGCCGCTACGCTGTTCCCGGCTCAGCCGTCAGCGCCAACAGCTACCAGGTGGCCAAGCCCACCCAGAACCTGCCGACGGCAGCCCTTGCGATGGGTGATGTACGCATTGAGCGTGCAGGCAACCAGCGCTGGCTGGTGGTGAATCGCCCGGCCGACAAGCTCTGGCAACCCGTTCGCGATTTCTGGCTGGAGAGCGGCTTCCTGTTGGCGCAAGACCAGGAAAACCTCGGCATCATGGAAACCGACTACGCCGAGAATCGCGCCAAGCTGCCGCAGGACTTTATTCGCAGCGCACTGGGAAAAGTCCTTGATGGCTTTTATTCCACCGGAGAGCGTGACAAATTCCGCACCCGCTTCGAGCGCAGGACGGACGGCGGCACCGAGATCTACATCAGTCACCGCGGCATGGTTGAAGTGATTACCGGCGCCAAGAACGGAAGCGCCTCCACCGGCGACAGCACCGTCTGGCAACCCCGTCCCGCCGACCCGGAACTGGAAGCCGAATTCCTGCGCCGCATGATGGTCAAGCTGGGCGTCACGCAGGAACAGTCCAAGGCCCTTGTGGCCGAAGGCGCCAGCAAGCAAACCTCTCGCGTCGCGGTGGTCAACAACCTGCCCGTTGTGCAGATTGACGAGGGTTTCGAGCGCGCCTGGCGACGGGTGGGCCTGGCGCTGGACCGCACAGGTTTCACCGTGGAAGACCGCGACCGCAGCCAGGGCACTTATTTCGTCCGTTATGTCGAACCGGTCACCAACAAGACCGAGCCCGGCCTCTTCAGCAAGCTGTTCAGCGGAACGCCATCCGCACCACCTCCGCTGAAATACCGGATTACCGTCAAGAGCCAGGGTGAAAGCACCACCGTGTCCGTGCTCAACGCCCAGGGAACGGCCGAATCCTCAGCCAATGCCCAACGCATTGTCCAGGTGATTGCGGACGACCTGAAATAAGGGCTGATTTGCAGCCCCATGACTCCCGCTTGTCCCGGTGTTAAGGTTCAAGAGCCTGGGCAGCGGCAGCAGCGGCAACGCCACACTGGTCGAAGCCGCGGGCGGCATGGGCTTATCACCCGTCAGGCTGCTGATTGACTGCGGGCTGGGCCTCAAGCAGCTGAACTACCGGCTGGGTGAAGCCGGCCTGCAAGCCGAAGACATCGACGCGGTGTTCATCACCCACGAGCATGGCGACCACATCGGTTGCGCCCGTTCACTGTCTCTGCGTTACCGGATTCCGGTCTGGATGAGCCATGGCACGCATGCCGCAACCGGGGCGCCGGATTTTGAAGGCCTGCTGCGCACGGCACGCGACGGCGAAACCATAGACCTGGGTGGCCTGCAGCTGACCCCTTTTAGCGTGCCGCACGACGCCCGCGAGCCCCTGCAACTCAGTTGCACCGACGGCAGGGCGAAACTGGGCGTGCTGACCGATCTGGGCCATGCCACGGCGCATGTCATGGCGCAGCTGCTGGACTGCGACGCCCTGCTGCTGGAATGCAACCACGATGCCGGCATGCTGGCGCAGTCGGCCTATCCCGCGTTTCTCAAGCGGCGCGTCGGCGGCCAGCATGGCCATCTGTCAAACGCCGCAGCGGCAGAGATCGCCCGCATGGTGCTGCACCCGGGCCTCAAGCATCTGGTGGCAGCGCACCTGAGCGCACAAAACAACCGGCCCGAACTCGCCCAAGATGCTTTGTCGCAAGCGACGGGCTTGGCCAGGGACGATATCCTGGTGGCCGGCGCGCTCACGGGCACCCCCTGGTTATGCGTCTGAGTTCTGCTCTGTTCAAAAACCCATAAAAAAAGCCGCCCGAGGGCGGCTTTTTTCGACCAGGGAAGAATTATTTCTTCGCTGCGTCTTTCACTGCGTCGGCAGCTTTCTTGGCAGCATCGCCGGCAGCAGCGGCAGCGTCTTTGGCAGCGTCCACAGCCACGGCAGCGGAACCAGCAGCAGCAGAAGCGGCGCCAGCAACGTCAGAGGCCGCAGCAGCAGGAGCTGCAGCTGCAGGAGCTTCAGCGGCAGGTGCAGGTGCAGCAGCAGGTGCGGGCGCAGGAGCTGGAGCTTCTTCTTTCTTACCGCAAGCAGCCAGGGCAACAGCGGCAACAATGGCGGCCAAAACGAGTGACTTGTTCATTTTTACGATCCTTGATGATATGGAGGAAAACAATTTCCGGAAATTGTCAAAAAAAACTCAAACCAAAATTCAAATTATGTTTTGACCGGGGAAAGGACTCGAGCTCTTTCTACCCAGCTTTAAATTATATGTCGGTTATTACAACCCTGAAAACCCTTAGCCGGCAAAACGCGGCCCCGCCTCGGACCGCACTCCCCAAAAAACCACAACCCCCTAAAGCCCCAAAGTCGTCGCCGGAAAAGACGGGCTGCTTTTCAGCAATCGCTCGTTCAAGCGCTCCTTCAAGGCCACGCGCCTGGCGGCCTCGGACCCGGCCACGCCGCTGCAGTGCTCCAGGTTCAGGCGCTCGAATACCCAGCCGGGGGACCACAGCAAACTGGGCATGTCATCGGCCGGAGCAGCGGCACTGGCACGGCATTCGACAATGTGCGCCCAGGTTCGCCGCCAGGCCACAAAGCGTGCATGCCGCCTGAGCAGCTCATCGTAGTTTCTGGCCAGCAGGGTAAGCTTTCGGCCGGTCTTGGCCCAGTCGTTCAAGGCCTGGACCACCGCACGCTCGCCCAGGGGCCAATCCTCAAAGCCCGGATCACACAGTACGATTTCACGCCAGCCCTGGACCGCAGCCACGGCAAAGGCCTGGCGAACCAGCTCGGCGAATTCGGTGCGGCCGCTGAAGCGCCCTTCCAGCAGGGCAGGCGGAGCAAGCGGTTGGCGTTCGGAGTCCATATGACTTTCTCCTGGGGCGGGGTGTCGCGCACTTCAGGCGTCGTCGCCTGCCGGCCTTGGCTGCAGCCAGCCCGCATCATGCCAGTCTCCCAGCAAGGCGATGGCCGACGCGCTGGCCTTGCGCAGCTCGCGCGCCGCGAGGCTGCGCCGGTCGGCCAGCAAGCGCATCAAATTCGCATCGGCGCCCTTGGCGCGGTAGCTTTCACCGTTGATGAACACATGGTCGCTGTCATACATCATGCGGGTGCGCGCATCCAGCCGAACCCCGGCCTGGCCTGTTTTGAGCACTGCCGCATCCCAGGCTTGCTGGGACTCCTCAAACCAGACCGAGGGTTTGGGCTCCGTCATGTACTCGCCCAGGGCGCAGGCCAGCGCCAGCGGGTCCTTCAAGGCCTCATACACCGCCTGCCCGGCAAATGTCGCCAGGCCGGCTGGCAGCGCCGCCGGTGTCGCGGTCGCGGCCTGGCGTGGGTCGCGGTAGATACGCGGTTGGCGAACACGGTTTTCAGAAGACGCATCCGCGTCGTCCTCGCTGAATTCGGCGAGGCGATGCAGCAGCTCCGCCGCCAGCTCTTTTTGGCTTGGCGCACGAAAACCAATCGAATACGTCATGCAATCAGCCGCCTTGCCGTCCGGACCGACAGCCGCTTCGGCGATGCCATCATGCGCATAGCGCGGCGGCAGGTAAAGCATGTCGCCGGCTTCCAGCACAAACTCTTGGTCAGGCTCAAAGCTCTGCAAAATTTTCAGGGGCACGCCCTGCTGCAGGCTCAGGTCTTTTTGCTGGCCTATCTTCCAGCGCCGGCGGCCACTGGCTTGCAGCAAAAAAACATCGTAGCTGTCAAAGTGCGGCCCGACACCGCCACCTGTGCTGGCAAACGAAATCATCAGATCATCCAGCCGCGCATCGGGCACAAAGCGGAACTGCTGCAACAGCGCATGGGCGCTGGCATCGTGCATGTCCACCCCCTGCACCAGCAGGGTCCAGCCCTCTTGGCCCAGGGGCGGCAGGCTGCGGGGCGCCATGGGCCCCTGCTTCATGCGCCAGCCCTTGGCCTGCCGGGTGATCAAGCGCGACTCGACATGCTCGCGCTCAGCCAGCTTGAACAGTGCCGGGCGGCTCAACAAGGGCTGCATGCCCGGTATGGCCTGGCGCACGAGCAGCGGCTTTTTTTGCCAGTACCGGCGCATGAATTGCGCCGGGCTCAGGCCGGCAAGAAGGGCTAGGGCTTGATTTACATCCATGGGACAATTGTCGGATGAAAATCACCCCGCAATGCGTCGTAGCCCTCACCTGGACGCTGAAAGACACCTTGGGCGAAGTACTGGATGAACTCGATGAGCCCGTCGAGTTTCTGCTCGGTGGCGATGATTTGCTGGCCAAGATCGAAGAGACGCTGCAGGGCCACGAAACCGGTGACAAGCTTGAATTGCACCTGGAGCCGGAAAACGCTTTCGGCGACTACGACGAAAACCTGGTTTTCCTGGAGGCCCGCAAGCTGTTTCCCGCCGAGCTGGAAGAAGGCATGACCTTTGATGGTGCGGCATTACCGATTGGCTGCACCGCCGGAATACCGTCTGCACAAATTTACACCGTGACCGAAATTTACCCCGAGCATGTCGTGATCGACGGCAACCATCCTCTGGCAGGCATTGCGATCCGCCTGGCCCTGAAAGTCGAATCGGTGCGCGAGGCCAGCGAAGAGGAAATCGGGCAAGGCAGTTGCGGCACCGGCTTCTTCAAGGTGGAGACTTTGGCGCCAGGCAAGGACCAGTTGCACTGACGCGCCACACAACCCCGCCCGGCTGCGGCCAGCGGCAGAAGAAACGCGGCCGGTCAGCGGTAAAGCTGGTTGTTTTCAATCCGCACACGGTCGCCAATGCGCACGTTGGGTTGCGTCGGGTAGTCGAAAGTCCGCACCACACCGTTGTCCTGCTGCACGGTCACGCGGTAGATCTCGGTCACCGTGGGCGGGGTATTGCCCTTTTCGATGGCGTTGCCCACCAGTGCGCCACCCACCGCACCGACCACCGTGGCGATGTCGCGGCCTGTGCCCCTGCCCACCTGGTGACCGACCACGCCACCCAGGACGCCACCGACCACAGCTCCAGCGCCGATCCCGCTGCGGGGCTGCTGCTGGGTGCGCACGAGTTC
>CAZWDK010000070.1:0-2661 GCA_964633095.1 uncultured Polaromonas sp.
GCCAAGGCTGGCGAAGCTGGCTTTTGCGGGGATTTAAGCATCAAATCAGGCCTTGACCCATACAGTACGAGCATGAGCAGCTATCTTTTTTATAGTAGCGGAAAGCCCCTTACAGAACGTACAGAAGAATCCCATGCCTCGTCTCTTTATTGCGCTGTGGCCCGATGCCCGGGTGCGCCGCCAGCTTGCCGACTATTCGGCGGCATGTGCGTGGACCGGCCAGGCCAAGCCTGTTGCAGCAGCAGATATCCACCTGACGCTGCGCTTTCTCGGCGAGGTGGCTTTGCCGCTCAACACCCTTCAGGACGCCCTGACGCTGGACTTTGAGGCATTCGACCTTGAGTTGGGACGCCCTCAGCTCTGGGAGGCGGTGGCGGTGCTGCGGCCAAGCGCCGAATCCGCCGCCCTGGCGGCTTTGCACGATTCCATTGACGGCAGACTGCAAGAGCTGGGGTTTGCGGCGGACAACCGCGGCTTGCGCCCGCATGTGACACTCGCGCGCCGCGCAAGCCATTCGCGCCTGCCCCAGCCCCCTGTCATCGCCTGGCACATCAACGCGTTTTGCCTCGTGATGTCGGCGCCTTCATCAACCGGGCGCTACCGCGTGCTGCAAACCTATCGCGCGCGCTGAGCGCCTCGGCCCGCCGGGGTGCCGGGGTTCCACGGTGATCAGTTTTTCAGCAAAAACGCCATCTCGGTTCCCGCCAGATTCAGCACATCGTGATGGACCAGCGGGATCGCCTCCAGCCCGATGGCCTGGCCATCGAGGGTGGGCGGGGTCTCGCCGCGCATGGGGTCCCGTTGGTACTGATGTGATGGTGTCCATGCCGCCAGCGTGCAGTGGGCGGTAAAGTGAAGGGCTGAAGAACGCTTGCGAATCACGGAGGCACCATGACCACCCCCATCTCGGACATCCACATCGCCCGGGCCGACCCGCTGCCCGAACCCCGGCAGCTGCAGCGCGAACTGCCAGCCGGCGAGGCTGAAGCCGAATTCATCGCCGCGTCGCGCGCCGCCACCCGCAACATCCTGCGCGGCATCGATGACCGGCTGCTGGTCGTGGTGGGCCCCTGCTCCATCCACGAGCCTGAATCGGCGCTGGAATACGCGGCCCGGCTGCGCCAGGAAGCTGCGCGCCTGGGCGAATCGCTGCTGCTGGTGATGCGCGTCTACTTTGAAAAGCCGCGCACGCGCATGGGCTGGAAGGGCCTGATCTACGACCCGGGGCTGGACGGCCAGGGCGACATCGGCGCGGGCCTGCGCCATGCGCGGCGCATTTTGCTGGAATGCGCTCGCCTGGGCGTGCCGGCGGCCTCGGAAATCCTGGACCTGGTGACGCCGCAGTATTACGCCGAGCTGCTGAGCTGGGGCGCGATCGGCGCCCGCACGGTGGAAAGCCCGCTGCACCGGCAGATGGCGTCGGCGCTGTCGGCGCCCGTGGGCTTCAAGAACGCCACCAACGGCAGCGTGGGCGCGGCCATCGACGCCATCCACGTGGCGGCCCAGCCGCACCGCTTTCCCACCATCTCGCTGGAAGGCCGGGCCATGGTCATCACGACCACCGGCAACCCCGATGGCCACCTGGTGCTGCGCGGCGCCAGCGACGGGCCGAACTACGACGCCGCCAGCGTCAGGCGCGCCACCGAGGCGCTGGAGCAATCCGGCCTGCCGCCTCGCCTGGTGATCGACTGCAGCCACGGCAACAGCAACAAGGACTATTCCAGGCAGCCGGCCGTGGCGGCCGACATCGCGCAGCAGATCGCCGGCGGCTCGAGCCGCATCTGCGGCCTGATGATTGAAAGCCACCTGGTCGAGGGCCGGCAGGACATCGCCGATGGCCGCAAGGGCCTGCGTTACGGGCAGAGCGTGACCGACGCCTGCATAGGCTGGGAGGCGACCGTGGCCGTGCTGGAGCAGCTGGCGGCGGCGGTGCGCCAGCGCCGGGCCGGCACC
Source organism: uncultured Polaromonas sp. (assembly GCA_964633095.1). GTDB lineage: Bacteria > Pseudomonadota > Gammaproteobacteria > Burkholderiales > Burkholderiaceae_C > Polaromonas. The sequence continues at coordinate 1,954 of CAZWDK010000070.1, forward strand.
GGAGCCTGACTTGCCGCTACCCGCCGCAGTGGCTAGGATGGGGCATGTTGCGTGCACTGTGTCTTTGCATCGTCCTGGCCACGCTGGCCGGCATGGCGGCGGCGCAGCCGCTGCCTGCGGCCGCCGCGCCGGCCACGCGGCAGCAAGCGCTCAAGGCGATCGAGCACCCTGATCCCGCCGTGCGGCGCGCCGCCGTCGTGCGCCTGAGCGAAATCGGCGCCATGATGGACGCCGACCGGCTCGTCGCCCGCCTGCGGGACGATGACGCGCCGGTGCGCCAGCTGGCCGAAGCCGCGCTGTGGCAGATCTGGAGCCGCTCCGGCGACCGTGCGATCGATGCCCTGTTTCTGCGCGGCGTCCAGCAGCTGGCGGCGTCGGAGCTGGTCGAGGCCGTGGCCACGTTTTCCGAGGTCATCCGCAGAAAGCCCGCCTTCGCGGAAGGCTGGAACAGACGCGCCACCGCTTACTACCTGCTCGGCCGCTTCGAGCTGTCAATGCATGACTGCGACGAAGTCCTCAAACGCAACCGCAACCACTTCGGGGCGCTCTCGGGCTACGGGCAGATGTACCTGGCCCTGGGCGACCCCGACCGCGCCCAGCCCTACCTCGAGCGCGCGCTCAAGCTGAACCCGAACCTGGCCGGCGTCGCGGCGACCCTTCAGCTGATCGAGCAGCAGCGCGAGGCCAAGCGGCGCCGAACGATCTGAA
>CAZWDK010000070.1:2761-13436 GCA_964633095.1 uncultured Polaromonas sp.
CAAGCCCCTGGAGCCCGCGATGATCGTCGAACGCATCTGGACCGCCAACGCCTACCGCAACTTCAATTACCTGATCGCCTGCCCCGAAACCGGCGAAGCGCTGGCGATAGACCCGCTGGACCATGAAAAGACGCTGGCCACCGCCAGGGTCAAGGGCTGGCAGATCACCCAGGTCCTCAACACCCACGAGCACCACGACCACACCGGCGGCAACGCGGCCGTGATCGCGGCCACCGGCGCCAGGCTGATCGCCCACCACAAGGCCGGCGGGCGCATTGCGGGGGTGGACCGGGGCGTGCAGGCCGGCGACGTGATCAAGGTCGGCAAGACCGTCGAGCTGGAATGCCTGGACACGCCCGGCCACACCATGTGCCACATCTGCCTGCGCTCGCACACCGAGCAGCCGGCGCTGTTTTCGGGCGACACGCTGTTCAACGCGGGCGCCGGCAATGTGCACAACGGCGGCGACGTGGGCGCGCTGTATGCCACCTTTGTGGAACAGCTGGCCAGGCTGCCCGACAACACCCAGGTCTACCCCGGCCACGATTACATCGAGAACAACCTCAGGTTCACCCTGGCGCGCGAGCCCGACAACGCCGCCGCCCAGGCCCTGCTGCCCCGCGTGGCCGACCATGACCCGGCAAAATCGGCCGTCACCACGCTCGCGCAGGAAAAACAGTTCAACACCTTCTTGCGCCTGAGCAGCCCCAGCCTCATCGCGAAGCTGCGCGAAAGCTTTCCCGACCTGCCGGACGAGCCCGATGCCAAAACGGTGTTCATCAAGCTGCGGGAGCTGCGCAACCAGTGGTGAACGCCGCACAAGCCATCCTGTATTTTTTCAACCCACCGGAGACTCGCATGACAACAATGAAAACAAGCATGATCGTGGCTGCCAGCCTGGCCTGCGGCCTGGCCGGCGCGCAAAGCCTGGTCAATGAGCGCAGCATTTCGCTGAACGCGGCGATGGAGCTGGCCACGACCGGCCTGGAGCGCTGCCGCGCCGACGGCTACAAGGTGACCGTGACGGTGCTGAACCGCCATGCGCGAACCGCCGTGGTGCTGAGCGACGACGGGGCCAATCCGCACACCGTCGAGAACAGCATGCGCAAGGCCTACACGGCATTCACCACGCGCGCGCCGTCCGTGGACATGGGCAAGCGCGCCCAGCCCGGTCTGTCCGGCTTCCTGTTGCTGGACCGCATCACCACTCTCGAAGGCGGCCTGCCGATCTTCGCGGGCAAGGAACTGGTGGGCTCCGTCGGCATCTCCGGCGCTCCGGGGGGTGACAAGGACGCAGCCTGCGCCCAGGCCGGCATCGACAAGATTGCCAAGGGGCTGGGTGGCTGAGCCGCCCGTCCCCACCGCAAGCTCTTTCATGCAGCGCGACCAACAGCTCAAAACGGTTATCCAGGAGAGGCTGCACGCCTTCACCCGGCAGGCGACCGAGCACGACCAGCAGCATGCGGCGGCGGTGGCCGTGGTCATCACCGACGAAGGCCATGGCGCCGAACTGCCGGCTTTCCCGCGGCATGCGGCCTGGAGCGCGCAGGCGGCCCTGCTGCTGACGCGGCGCTCCCGCCAGCTGCGCAAGCACGCCGGGCAATGGGCGCTGCCGGGCGGGCGCATCGATGCCGGCGAAACGGCGGAGCAGGCGGCCCTGCGCGAGTTGGCCGAGGAGGTGCACCTGGAACTCGATGCCAGCGCCATCCTGGGCCGGCTCGACGATTTCGTCACCCGCTCGGGTTTTGTCATCACCCCGGTCGTCGTCTGGGCCGGCGCGGCGCAGCACATCAGGCCCAATCCGGCCGAGGTGGCCAGCATTCACCGCATCCCTGTCGCCGAGTTCCTGCGCGCGGACGCGCCCATGCTGGCCGACGAAGGGCATGGCGCGCATCCCGTGCTGCGCATGCCCGTCGGCGACCACTGGATCGCGGCGCCGACGGCGGCCATCCTCTACCAGTTTCGGGAGGTCTGCATAGCGGGCAGGCCCACCCGCGTGGCGCATTTCGAGCAGCCGGCGTTTGCCTGGAAATAAAGTAGGCGCAAAATGCCACTTTGACGGCCCTGCGCTGACCTACAGGGGAGAAAAACATGAACCCATGTTCTATCGCTCGCCACCTGGTGCTGGTCTTCGCAACATCCATGCTTCTCAGTTGCGGAGGTGGCGGCGGCGCTGGCTCCAGTGGCAACGATACCGTCGCACCAACGGTGACGCTCACCGCGCCGGCGAACTTCGCGACCGGCCTGACTGGCACGGTGGCGCTGGCCGCCAACGCGAGCGACAACATCGCCGTCACACTGGTCGAGTTCGAGGTTGACGGCCAGCCGGTGGGCTCTAGCGGCAGAGCGCCTTACACAGCCAGCGTCGACACCTCCAGCTACCCCGCCGGCCAGCACATTGTTCGCGTGCGTGCGCGCGACGCGGCCGGCAACCTGTCGGCATTTGCCACCGCGACGGTGCGCTTTGACAACAGCAACCCGGTGCCGGGCGGCTTCACCAAAGATGAGAGTTTCGTCAGCGGGCTCAACCTAGCGACCGCGCTGGCGCAAGCCCCCGACGGACGACTGTTCATCGCCGAACAGGGTGGCGCGCTGCGCGTGTTCCAGGCCGGCCAGCTGTTGCTGCAGCCCTTCATGCAGTTGACAGTCGACGCGTCGGGCGAACGCGGGCTGATCGGTGTCGCGCTGCATCCGAATTTCCCGGCGACCCCGCATGTCTTTGTGCACTACACGACCACCGCTGCCGCACTCGGCGGCACGCACAACCGCATCAGCCGCTTTACCGCGCTCGGCAATGTGGCGTTCCCCTCGAGCGAGCTGATCCTGGTCGACCTGCCGCCGCTGTCCGGCGCGACCAACCGCAACGGCGGCGCGCTGCACTTCGGCAGCGATGGCAAGCTGTACGTCGGTGTCGGCGAGAACGCCGACCCGGCCCGATCGCAGGACCTGACGAGCCCTTTGGGCAAGCTGCTGCGCTTCAATGAAGACGGCAGCATTCCGGCCGACAACCCGTTTTTCAACACGCAGCAGGGCCTGGCGCGCGCCATCTGGGCCTACGGGCTGCGCAACCCCATCACCTTCGCCGTGCAGCCGGCGACCGGCCGCATCCACATCAATGACGTGGGGGAGAACACCTGGGAAGAAGTCAATGTCGGCGCAGCCGGCGCGAATTTCGGCTGGCCGAATTCCGAGGGCCCGGACAACATCAGCGGCAACATCATCGCACCGCTGTTTACCTACAAGCACAGCGCCGCGGTGCCGCCGGGCTCGGGGCCGGGCGGGTTCTTCACCGGTTTCTCGATCGCGGGCGGAGCCTTTTACCCGGCCACCGGGACGTTTGCGGCGCCCTACCGGGAAAACTATTTTTTTGCCGACTTTGTCAGCAAGTTCATCGGGCGCATCGACTTGGCGCACGACAACGCCGCCTACGCTTTCGCCAGCATCGGCGATTCGCCGGTCGACATGCTGGTGGGCACCGACGGCGCGCTGCTCGTGCTGGGCCGCTCCAGCGTGACGCGCATCAGTGCGCCGTGAACCGGCGGCGGTTTTGACGGTTTACGGATGCTCCCCGGCCCACCGGACTGCGTTACGGCATGGACGGCGCGGCCCCGAACTTCGCGGCCGCCTGATGCGCCGGCCTGGAACCCATTCCTTCAATGCCGCCCCCTTCCATGACGCGCAATTGATACACATCGGGAAAGCCTGCACCCGGCGCCCGCGCTACAGTAGACGTTTGATCAACCAGGAAATGAGGTCCCCATGTTCAAACACATTCTGCTGGCCACCGACAGCTCCGCCGCATCCGAACACGCGGCAACACTGGCCGTGGGCCTGGCGCGCACGCATGGCGCCAAGCTCACCGCACTGTATGTGGTGGACCCCTATCCTTTCCTCGGCATCGGCCAGGTCAACCCCCAGGGTTTCCAGGCCTACATATCGGCGGCCCACGAGCACGCCGCCCAGGCCCATGCCAAGGTGACCGCGCTGTGCGAGCAGACCGACCCGAAGGTGGATCTGCAATTACGCATGGCCGAAGATGTGACCGCGTCGGACGGCATTGTGAAGACGGCCAGCGACGAAGGCGCCGACCTCATCGTCATCGGCTCGCACGGCCGCACAGGCCTGGCCCGGCTGATGCTGGGCAGCGTGGCCACCAAGGTGGTGGCGGAGTCGCCCGTTCCCGTGCTGGTGACGCGCTGAAGAGAAGCGGACCAACACTCAGCCACCCGGGCGCCATTGCCACCGACCGCGCGACGACTTCGCCTGCGCCGCCTTGCGGTCCGCCAGCACCTTCCGTGCGGCGGGCCCCGCCCAGCGCTACGCCTGCCAGACGCCGTAACCCGCCTCGCGCAGCGCAATGCCCAGCTCCACCTCCATGTCGCGCGCGCCTTCATACGGCATCGGGTTGTACATGGCGTACAGCCCGGGTAGCAGGCGAACACCGTACTTTTGCACAAACACATTGGACTGGATGCCCGCCTTGTGCTTGTCAAAACGCACATCGGGGTCCAGCCCCGTCATGCCCACATAGACAAACGGTTTGCCCGGCAGGTAGTCCGGGTTGGCGCGCCGGTAGCGTCCCACATTCCACACTTCGTCCGACAGCTCGATCACGTAGACATGGTAGTGGTGGCTGCGCGGCGCGCGCCGGACGCGCTGCGCCGCCCTGTCGGTGGCGGCTGGCTGGCTCCTCTCAGTCTTGCGCGACGCGCTGGCCATGACAAATGGAGTTGAAACAGTGTGGCGCCAAGTTGCCACGAAATAGATAGCCCTGTTCTGATGCCATGGTGGGTGTTGCGCGCCAAGTGAAGGTGAAGGGCCGAAACTTCCATTCAATCACGAATTTGCTGCCAAACCGGCCTGAGCCGTCCCGGCACTCCATCCAGCCGATTTTTACAAGGAAAATCGGCCTCTACCCCTTATCTTACGGGCACAATCAGCTATTATTTTTATAGCACAAAGCAAACCTCGGCGCTTACTCCGGGCGAATAAGCTCGTCACGCCGGCGCAGCGCCTGCGCGAAGAACAAACCAATGGCCACCAGCACGCCGCCGCCGAGCGCGATCACGGCGCCGGAACCGACGCGCTCCGTCAGGCCGGCCGCCAGCAGCACACCGACCGACTGACCGAGGAACAGCGCCGAGGAAAACAGCGACACCGCCGTGCCGCGCGCGGCCGGGGCCATCTGGGTGGCGTTGGCCTGCATGGTGTTGTGGAACATGAAAAAGCCAAACCCGGCCAGCAGGCTCGCCGGAAGGGTCGGCAGCCAGTACGGCGTGAAACCCAGCACCAGGGCCGACAGGCCCAGCAGGACCACACCGAGCACGGCCAGCCCGCGCTCGCCCAAACGGCGAATCAGGTGGCGCGCCACCGCCATGTAGAGCATGCCGCCCAGGCCGAACAGCGCCACAATGGCGCCGGCCGCCGAGAGCGACAGGCCCAACGCCCGGTGCAGGTGCGACGCCCAGATCGCCAGCACGCCGAAACCCGCCGCGCCCTCGACAAAGGCGACGAAGAGCACGATGCGCGACCATGGCCCGGTGATGATGATCAGCGCCTGCGCCACAAAGCCCGGTCGCCCGGCCGGCCCGGTACTGGCCGCCACCACGGGCATCGCCTGCTGGCGGCGCCAGTCGGCATGCAGCAGCGAGCCGACCACGCCAAAAAGCAGCGTCATGAACCCGAATGCCCAACGCCAGCCCAGCGCGTCGGTCAGCAAGCCCCCCATCAACTGGCCGCTCACCAAGCCCAGCGTGGTGCCCAGCCCGACGCGCGCCAGCGTCTCCTGACGCAGCTCATAAGCGACCGTGTCCCCAATCCAGGCCATCGACAGCGGAATGACGGCCGCAGCCCCCAGCGCCACCATCACACGCGCCAGCACCAGCATGTCGAGGCTGGCGGCAAAAACCGACACGATGCTGCCGACACAACACGCCAAAGTGGCAAAGGTGACGATGCCGAACTTGCCCAGCCGGTCGCCCAGCGGGCCATACACGAGTTGCGACAGGCCATACACCACCGCAAACACCGACACCACCTGCGCCGCCTGCGCCAGGCTCACGGCAAACGTGCGCGAGAGCTCGGGCAACATGGCGTCGCAAATGCGCTGCGCCGCCATGCTGGCGAACGTGGCAAAGGACAGCAAAAGAATGGAACGTCGCGTCGCCGCGGAGAGGGTGGCGGGGCCGGTGGTCATGGGCGATGGGGGTCAAACAGATCGGGCACGCTGCAGGCTCAGGCCCGATGCGCAAGCGGGTCGATTGTAGGCAGGGCCGTCGCGAGCGGTCTGCCTGCGGCAATTCCCCTTGTCGCCACGCGGCAAGCGCGTGCGCCCTTGCATGCCGCCACGCATTGCCGCCAGAATGATCCTGCCCCAAGCCGTCCCACCGAGCTCAGGCACGCAGGAGGTATTGCCATGGCCTTGCCGACAAACGCTCGCCCGCTTCACCTCACCCGCCGCACAACGCTGGGTGTGCTGTCCGCCGCCCTGCTCCGGCCCGGTGCCGGCCGCGCGCAGGCCCTTGACGCCACGCGCTTGCAATCCTGGCCACTCAAGACGCCGCGCGCCACCGGCATTCACGATGTCGCGCCCGCGCCCGATGGCGGGGTCTGGTTCTCTGCGCAGCGCAGCGGGCACCTGGGCTGGTTTGACCCGCGCAGCGGCAAGTCGGAGCTGATTGCCTTAGGAAGCGGCTCGTCACCGCACGGCGTCATTGCCGGGCCCGACGGCGCGGCCTGGCTGACCGACGGCGGGCAAAACGCCATTGCACGCGTGAGCTGGCCGGCGCGCGAGATCAAGCTCTTCCCCCTGCCCGCCGGCACGCCCAACGCCAACCTCAACACCTGCGCCTTTGATGGCGACGGCAACCTGTGGTTTACCGGGCAAAGCGGCTACGTCGGCAAGGTGACGCTGCGCACCGGCGTGGTCAGCGTGAAAGAGTCGCCACACGGGCGCGGGCCCTACGGCATGTGCGCCACGCCCAGGGGGGAGGTCTGGTGGTGCTCGCTGGCCGGCTCCTTCATTGCGCAGATCGACCGCAAAACCGGCGCGTCGCGCATCGTCGAGCCGCCCACGCCGCGCCAGGGCGCGCGCCGCGTCTGGTCCGACAGCCGCGGCCGCATCTGGGTCTCCGAATGGAACAGCGGCAACCTGTCCATGCATGACCCGGCGCTGGGCACGGGCGCCAGCAGCTGGCGCAGCTGGAAAGCGCCAGGGGCCGAGCCGCACGTGTACGCCGTCTACGTGGACGACAAAGACAGGGTCTGGGCCTCCGAGTGGAGCAGCAACGCCATGCTGCGCTTCGACCCGGGCAGCGAAAGGTTCGAGATACTCACCCTGCCGCGTCCCGCCGCCAGCATCCGCCAGATCCTGGGCCGGCCCGGGGAGGTTTGGCTGCCGGAGAGCGGGACGGAGTTTATTTCGGTGATCAGGACCGGCTACTGATAGCGCTAAGGCTGCGTGCCATCCGCCACGCGCTGGTAGCGCACCTGGCGCTTTCGAACATTGTCTGTGCCGATGAACTCATTGCGTGACTCGAATCTGAGCTCGATGGCGGCATACGGAAACATGGGCGCAGAGGGCTGGCTGCCGTCGATACGGGTGTAGCGGCGCTTGAGGTTGGTGCCGTCGAAGTGCCATTCGCCGGCGTGCTCGTGCCGGGCCACGATCTCGTCCTGTTGGGTGGCCTTGGCCAATTCGCTGAAGTGGCCGTCCTGCGCCAGCACCAGCACACGGCGCACCCGGACTCCGTGTTCTTCATAGTCCCGCAGCCACGTTCCCATCAGCTGCAGCTGGACATCTTCCGCAGGCGAGTCGTCGGGCGGGCCGTTGCAGGCCGCCAGCGCGCCCGCCAGCATCAGGCCGGCGCCAAACCTGGACATCTTGTGCATGCCTGTCATTGTGACGCGTTCCGGTCGGGGCGGTGTAAGGAACCAAGGGCCGCACCGACCAATCGAACATCTGCAAGCCGTTTTTCGCGAAAGGAAAGTCATGATGAGCCGAAGAACCACCCTGCTGCGCCTCGGTGCGCTATCCGGCATTCTGGCCGGCATGCGTGGCCTGCTGGGCAGCAGCCCGGCGCACGCGGCGCGAAGCTATGAAGTGACGCGCACCGATGCCGAATGGCAAAAGCTTCTCACAGCCGAACAATACCGCGTCTTGCGCAAGGCCGGGACCGAGCGCCCCTACAGCAGCCCGCTCGACCGGGAAAAACGCGCCGGCGTTTTCAGCTGCGCGGGCTGCGCCCTGCCGCTCTTTTCGTCAAGGACCAAGTTCGACAGCGGCACCGGCTGGCCCAGCTTCTGGCAGCCCATGGACAAAGCGGTGGTCGAAGAGACCGACACGAGCTTGTTCATGACGCGGACCGAGGTGCTGTGCCGCCGCTGCGGCGGGCACCTGGGCCATGTGTTCGACGATGGCCCCCCACCTACCGGCCTGCGCTATTGCATGAACGGCGTGGCCATGAACTTCACGACGGCATGATGATGATGAACAAACTGCTGTTGACCGCAGCCGCGGTGGGGGTGTCGGCCTGGGCATTGTTCGGCGCCAGCGCGGCCGCCGAAAAAGCGGTCAAGCTGCCCGCACCGGCACTTGACCTGCCCGCAGGGACTGAAAGCACCCGCGAAACCGCCGTGTTTGCGGGCGGCTGCTTCTGGGGCGTGCAGGCCGTGTTCCAGCACACCCGGGGCGTGCTGAACGCCGTCTCGGGCTATGCCGGCGGACAGCAGGAAACCGCTCACTACGCCAGCGTAGGGACGGGCCGGACCGGGCACGCCGAATCGGTACAGATCAGCTATGACCCGAAGCAGATCTCTTATGGCAAGCTGCTGCAGGTCTATTTTTCGGTGGCGCATGACCCGACGCAGCTCAACCGCCAGGGCCCGGACTTCGGCACGCAATACCGCTCGGCCGTCTTTTACATGAATGCCAGCCAGAAAGAAGTGGCGGAACGCTACGTCGCCCAGCTGGACGCGGCGAAGCTGTTTCCGGGCAGGATCGTGACGCAACTCACACCGCTGAGCGCGTTTTATCCGGCCGAGGCCTACCACCAGGACTACGCCACCCTGAACCCGCACTCACCGTATATCGCGCGCTTTGACCTGCCCAAAATCGCCAACCTGAAAAACCTGATGCCCGAGCTGTACCGCGACAAGCCGGTGCTGGTATCGTCGCAAGCCGGCAGCGCAAGTCCATGACGGCACGCTTGCCTTTCTTTCCGTTGAAGGCTGTCAACCCGGTGCAAACGCCAGAAAGCGCAGCAGCGCCGGACTGGCCGCCCCGGCGGCCCACACCAGGCTGGTCTCACAACCCGGCACCGCCTGCCCCTTGCCGCCCTTGAGTTCCCGGTACACCACCCCCGGCCGCTGGAACTGCCGCACGCTGTCGGGCACCCAGGCCACGCCCAGGCCCGCCGACACCAGGTTGACGATGGTTTGCATCTGAATGGCTTCCTGGGCCACCCGCGGCAAATGGCCCCAGGCGTGGTACATCGCAAAAATCGCGTCGTACAGCGAAGGCAGGATGCGCCTCGGGAAAATCACCAGCGGTTGCTCCAGCAAGTCCTTCAGCGTCAGTGGGGTGTGGCTGGCCAGCGCGCTTTGCTCGGGCACGGCCACCACCAGCGGGTCCCGTGCAATGCGCTGGCAGACGAGGCCAGGCGGCGCAAAGCCGGGTGAATGCAGCATGAAACCGGCATCGATTTCACCGCGCTCAAGCGCCTGCAGCTGCACATCGCCGGTGGCTTCAATCAGTTCCAGCTGCACCTTGGGATACTGCTCGCGGAAGGCCAGCACCCAGCGCGGCAGCAAATCGAAGCCGACCGTGGAGACAAAGGCCAGCCGCAGGCGCCCGGCTTCGCCGTCGGCGCTGGCGCGCGCGAAAACCGGCAGCGCAGCGGCGCGGGCCAGCAGGTCGCGAGCCTCGGGCAGCAGTGCCGCGCCTGCCGCAGTGAGTTGCACGCTGCGCTTGCTGCGGTCGAAAAGCCTGAGTCCCAAAGCCGCCTCCAGCTGGGCAATCGCCTGGGTCAAGGGCGGCTGGGTCATGTTCAGGCGCTGCGCCGCGCGGCTGAAATGAAGCTCTTCAGCCACGGCCACGAACTGGCGCCACAGCCTGAGCTCAATCAGGGGCGGTTTGTGGGAGGCTTCGGCAACAGGCTTATTCATATGCAGTACATATTAGTACAACATGAATAATGGATTGGAAAGAATCAGTCAAAACACGCATACTTGATGCTTCCGATATAAAACTCACGCCTACGGCGTGACCACCCCACCGACAGGCCCACCTCAGGAGAAGCCCCATGGACATCAAACCGATCCAGATCAACCGCCGCAGCGCCAACATCACCGAAGGCAAATCGCGCGCGCCCAACCGCTCCATGTACTACGCCATGGGCTACGAGGAAGGCGACTTCAAAAAGCCCATGATTGGCGTCGCCAACGGGCACAGCACCATCACGCCCTGCAACAGTGGCCTGCAAAGGCTGGCCGACGCGGCCATTGCCGGCATTGAAGAAGCCGGCGGCAACGCGCAGGTGTTCGGCACGCCCACCATTTCCGACGGCATGGCCATGGGCACCGAGGGCATGAAGTACTCGCTGGTGAGCCGCGAAGTCATCTCCGACTGCATCGAAACCTGCGTGCAGGGCCAGTGGATGGACGGCGTGCTGGTGAT
>CAZWDK010000071.1:0-13363 GCA_964633095.1 uncultured Polaromonas sp.
AGCGCGCGCCAGATATGCGGGGAGTTCAGGTGCTTGCGCAGGCTCCACAAGGCAAGGCCCAGCGCGGTGAACCATAGCAAAGAGCCGGTCGCCGCCCCCATGCCAAACACGGCGTTGTCCGGCTGGCCATAGGCGAGTGAGGCGGTGCCAATCAACACCGCGGTGTCCAGCCAGGCATGGGGATTCAGCCAGGACAGGGCCAGTGCCAGGCCAATGGCCTGGCGGCGCGAGACTTGCGTTGACGTGGTCCCGGGGGCGTCGGTGGCCACGGCGACCTCGCCCGACGGTTTCAGAAAGCGTTGGAAAGCTTGCGCGCCATAAATGGCCAGCACCAGCGCGCCAGCGCCTGTCAGGGCGCCCAGCAGCTTGTCGGACAGGCCGCCCAGTTGGGCGAGACCCCCTACGCCGGCGGCAATAAGCACCGCATCGGTGGCCACACACACACCAATCGTGAGCCACAAATGCTGGCCCCGCAGACCCATGCGCATCACATGGGCGTTTTGCGGGCCTATGGCCATGATGAGCGACAGGCTCAAAACCATGCCGGCAAGAAAGGCGGGGGTGGTCAACAGATTCATGGTGCGATGGAAGTAGAGGCGGTGCGGTATGCAGTCCTTGCAGTGTCCGCAAATACCTGAATTAATTAAATGAAATTAACTAAAATTAGCTTTCATCAATAAAAACTTGATTCATCATGCTTGACGCCCGCCAACTGGACGCGCTTGCCGCCGTGATCGAACATGGCAGTTTTGGCGCCGCCGCCAAAGCCCTCAGCCTGACGCTGGCGGCGGTCTCGCTGCGCATCAAGTCGCTGGAAGGCGCCTTGGGGCAGCGGCTGCTGGTGCGTGGCAAGCAGGTGCGCGCCACGCCGGCCGGGCAGGCCCTGCTGGGGCATGCCCGGCAGGTGCGGCTGATGGAGGCCGACCTGGTCGCCGGGCTGCAGGGCGGCGGCAAATCCAGGCGCATGCAAAGCCTCAGCGTGGCGGTCAATGCCGACTCGCTGACCAGCTGGTTTCTGCCGGGCGTGGCAGCGGCATTGCGCAAGCACGGCCTGCTGCTGGATGTGGTGGTGGACGACCAGGACCACACCCACGATGCCCTGAAGAGCGGTGACGTGACCGGCTGCGTGACGACACTGGCGCAGGCCATGCGCGGCTGCGTCGCCGAGCCGCTGGGCCTGATGCGCTACCACTGCATGGCCGCGCCCGCGCTGGTGGACAAGTGGCGCGGCGGCAAAAATGCGGTGATACCGCAGCGCCTGCTGGCCAGCCCGGCCGTGATTTTCAACCGCAAGGACGCGCTGCAGGATGCCTTTTTGGCGCAATGCTTCAATCTGCGCGATGCCTTGTACCCGCGCCACTTTGTGCCTGCGGTCGATGCCTTTGAACTGGCGCTGGAGCTGGGCATGGGCTGGGGCATGGTGCCCGAGCAGAACCTGGTGGCCAGAGCCCACCGCCCGCCGCTGGCCGAGGTGCTGCCCGGCCAGACGGTGGACGTGGCGCTGTACTGGCAGCACTGGGCCAGCGAGCCGGTGCTGGCCCAGCACCTGACGCGGGCAGTCAAGGCCGCTGCCCGTGTACTTGAAGCCCCCACGCTTTTGGCTTCGCCGCTCTTCGAGAACACTGCGCGTAATGCGCTGCCCCCCGCGGGGGTGGGCTAATTTTCCTAGGGGCGGCCCGTCGGAAAATTGCAGCTAATTCAGGCTTGAGCCGCTGCCGGCTTGCCCAGCGACACCCGCTTGCGCTCGGGCAACTGGCCGGTAAAGGCAAAGTCCACCTGCGGCTGGCGTCCGCTCACGATGTCGGCAATCGCTGCGGCCGAGCCGCAGGAGTGCGTCCAGCCCAGCGTGCCATGGCCGGTGTTGAGGAACAGGTTGCTGGTCCTGGAGCGGCCGATGTAGGGCACGTTGGACGGCGTGGCCGGACGCAGGCCGGTCCAGTACTGCGCATTCTGGCCGTCGGTCATGTCGGGGAAAAGCTGGCGCACGCGCCGCACAATCGCCTCGCAGCGCACCAGGTTCAGCTCGGTGCTGTAGCCGTTCAGCTCGGCCGTGCCGGCAATGCGCAGGCGCTTGCCCAAGCGCGAGAACACCAGCTTGTACTCGTCATCGGTCAGCGACACGTTGTAGGACGCCGCTTCGTTGATCACCGGCAGCGTCACCGAATAACCCTTGGCCGGGTAAATGCGCAGGGTCTGGCCCAGCAGCTGGGCCCATTGCGCACTGTAGGAGCCCAGGCACATCACATAGGCATCTGATTTGAGCTCGCGCACCACGCCCTCGGCGTTGGCAATCTGCAGCGCCGTCAGTGCATCGCCCTCCTTGCGTGCGCCGACGATGCGGGTGTTGTACAAAAAATTCACGCCCGCGTCGGCGCACAGGGCGGCCAGCTGGCGCGTGAAGGCGTGGGCGTCGCCCGACTCGTCGCTGGGCGTCATGCTGCCGCCTACGATGTGCGCGCGGCTGGCCGCCAGCGCGGGCTCGATCGCCACGCATTCGTCCGGCGTTTTCATATCCAGCTCGCAGCCATATTCACGCATCACGGCGGCCGGGCCCTGCGCGTCGGCGTACTCCTGTTCGCTGGTGTAGAAGTGCAGAATGCCCTCGGTCTTTTGCTGGTAGTCCATGCCGGTGTCGGCCCGCAGCTGTTGCAGCGTGGCCCGGCTGTACAGGCCCAGGTTGACCATTTGCTTGATGTTGTGGCGGGTGCGGGCCGGCGTGCATTGGCGCAAGAACGCGAGGCCCCACAGCCACTGGTTCAGGTCGGGCCGCAGCCGAAACAGCAGCGGCGCGTCTTCGCGGGCCAGCCATTTCAGCACCTTGAGCGGCGCGCCGGGGTTGGCCCAGGGCTCGGCATGGCTGACCGAAATCTGCCCGCCGTTGGCAAAGCTGGTTTCCAGACCGGCGCCGGGCTGGCGATCGACCACGGTGACTTCGTGGCCGGCCTGGCGCAAAAACCAGGCGGACGTGATGCCGGTGACGCCGGCGCCCAAAACGGTGACTTTCATGATGGTTCCAAGGAAAAGAGGTCGCAAGCCCAGGCGTGGCAGGCGCAAGCAGCTATGAAATCGGTAGCGGATTTCGAGGCGGCAGCGATCACCCGTCCGGGTGCCGCTCCCACTGTCCTTGGTACCTGAGAGATTCAACCTGCTGCACCTTCAGTGCTGTTGCGGGTCTTGCTCCTTCGGTGGCGGCAGCTTTGCACTGCAGCTCTCTCCAGATTCGGCGTTTTTCAGTCAATACGGGGGCCTGAGCGATCATGGGAGATTGCGCCTTCGGCGGCAGGTGCAAGGCATCTGCGCTCTCTTGAATGAATCCGCATTGTGCCACGGACTGAATGCCGGTCGGCCAAAAGAAAACCCCGCGCAGACCAAACTGGCGGGGTTCTGCACGAAGGTAAGCGGGCTGCTTATTTTTTCAGGCACTCGCTCATGAAGACTTTGCGCTCGTCACCTTTTTTACCGGCGGCTTCCGTGTTGCAAGACTTCATTTTTTCCTGCTGGGTCATTTTTTTGCCGGTTTCAGCCGCAGCGGCCGGCTTGGCGCTCAGGCAGGTTTTCATGAAGGCCTTGCGTTCATCGCCCTTTTTGCCTTCTGCTTCTTTGTTGCAGGCACTCATTTTGCTTTGTTGGGTGGTTGCTGCAGCGCTGTCCGCGGCGTGAGCCACTGGCGACAGGCCCACCGAGAAGGCGAAACAGACAGCGATCAGGGACGGTAGCTTTTTCATGAGGGCTCCAAAAGTGAAGGGAGTCAGGGTTGAGTTCCGGCTGGAATTCCATCACATAACGCCCAGGCGGGCAAGTTCGATGACTGGGTTAAACGTAAAATCAAGCCATGCTCTCGATCAAAAAAGACCTGCTCACCGCGCTAGCGGTCGGGCTGGACGAACTTTCCCCCGGTGCGGCTGACAAGGCCGCCTTCGAATCTCCCAAGGTGGCGGCCCATGGCGATTTCGCCTGCACGGCAGCCATGCAGCTGGCCAAATCGCTCAAACAAAACCCGCGCCAGGTGGCCGAAAGCCTTCGTGCCTTGCTGCTGCAGGCGCCTGCTTTTGAGCGCTGGGTGGACGCCATTGAAATCGCCGGCCCCGGCTTTATCAACGTCCGGCTCAAACCCGCAGCCAAGCAGGAAAGCGTGCGCGAGGTGCTGCAGGGCGCGGCCCGCTACGGCATGCGGCCGGCGGACGGCCAGCGCCGCATGATTGTCGAGTTTGTCTCGGCCAACCCGACCGGCCCCCTGCATGTCGGCCATGGCCGCCAGGCCGCGCTCGGCGATGCGATCTGCAACCTGTTTGCCACCCAGGGCGCGCAGGTCTGGCGCGAGTTCTATTACAACGACGCCGGCGTGCAGATCCAGACCCTGGCCACCAGCACGCAGGCGCGCGCCAAGGGCCTGAAACCGGGCGATGCCGGCTGGCCCGAGTCGGCCTACAACGGCGACTACATTGCCGACATTGCCAACGATTTCCTGGCCAAAAAGACCGTCAAGTCCGACGACCGCGAGTTCACCGCCAGCGGTGACATCGAAGACATCGACTCGATCCGCCAGTTTGCCGTGGCCTATTTGCGCCACGAGCAGGACCTGGACCTGCAGGCCTTCTCGGTCAGGTTTGACAACTACTACCTGGAGTCCAGCCTGTACAGCTCGGGCCGCGTCGACAGCGCGGTGCAAAAGCTCAAGGACGCCGGCAAGACCTACGAGCAGGATGGCGCGCTGTGGCTCAAGTCGACCGACTACGGCGACGACAAGGACCGCGTGATGAAAAAGGGCGACGGCAGCTACACCTACTTTGTGCCCGACGTGGCCTACCACCTGGCCAAATGGGAGCGCGGTTTCGGCAAGGCCATCAACATCCAGGGCATGGACCACCACGGCACCATTGCCCGCGTGCGCGCCGGGCTGCAGGCCGCCAATGCCGGCATTCCCCAGGGTTACCCCGACTACGTGCTGCACACCATGGTGCGCGTGGTGCGCCATGGCGAAGAGGTCAAGATTTCCAAGCGCGCCGGCAGCTATGTCACCTTGCGCGACCTGATCGAGTGGACCAGCGCCGACGCCGTGCGCTTCTTCCTGCTCAGCCGCAAGCCCGACACCGAGTACATCTTCGACATTGACCTGGCGCTGGCCAAGAACAATGAAAACCCGGTGTACTACGTGCAATATGCCCATGCCCGCATCTGCTCGGTGCTGGCCGCCTGGGGCGGTGACGAGGGCCAGCTGAAAAGCGTGGACCTGTCCGCCCTGGACAGCCCGCCGGCCCAGGCCCTGATGCTGCTGCTGGCCAAATACCCCGACATGCTGGCCAATGCCGCCGCCGGCCTGGCGCCGCACGACGTGGCTTTTTACCTGCGCGAGCTCGCCGCCTGCTACCACAGCTATTACGACGCCGAGCGGATTCTGGTCGATGACGAGGCGGTCAAGCTGGCGCGGCTGGCGCTGGTCGCCGCCACCGCGCAGGTGTTGCACAATGGACTGGCGGTGCTGGGCGTCAGTGCACCGCGCAAGATGTAAGCAAGTCTAAAAAGTCCATCAATAGCGCCGAAGCGGACAAGCAAGGAAACTGGGCAAGTTATGAAGCAACAACGAGGCGGAACCCTGCTGGGTTTGATTATTGGCGCGCTGATCGGCCTGGGCGCCGCGCTGGCCGTGGCGGTCTACATCACCAAGGTGCCGGTGCCCTTCATGAACAAGAGCCAGCCGCGCAGTTCCGACAGCGATGCCGCCGAAGCCAAGAAGAACAAGGACTGGAACCCGAATGCGCCGCTGGCCGGGAAAAACCCCGTCAAGCCGGCGGAGCCCGCCGCTTCCGGTGAGGTGACGAGTGTGGTGGTGCCCGAGCCGGCCGTGGCGGCACCGCCAAAACCGGCCGCCGCACCGGCCGCTGCGGCATCGGCCGCCGCGCCAGTGCTGGCCCCCAAGCCCGCCAAGCCGGCGGTTTCGGCCGACCCGCTGGGCGATCTGGCCAAGGCCAAGATGGAAGCGCCGGCGTCCGGCGCTGGTGCCGACCCGTTCACCTATTTCATCCAGGCTGGCGCCTTCCGCACCCCTGAAGATGCGGAACAGCAGCGGGCCAGGCTGCTGCTGCTGGGCATGCAGGCCAAGGTGACCGAGCGCGAACAGGCGGGCCGCACGGTTTACCGCGTGCGGCTGGGGCCCTTCAGCAAGAAAGAAGAGGCCGACAAGGCCAAGGAGCGGCTGGACAACAACTCGATAGAGACGGCCCTGGTCAGGGTGCAGCGCTAGTCCGGCTGAACTTTTTCAAGGCGAGGTGTCAAACCCCGGCACGCCACCGTGCCAAACACCCCTACATTCCATCCAGGAGAGATATTTAATGCAACGACGTGAGTTTTCGCTTTCGGCCGCCGCCTCTGTGGCCGCCGCCACCTTGGGCGCTGCCGCACTGCCCGGCGTCGCGCAGGCGCAGGCCGCGGCCTTCAAGGACGGCGCCGATTACCTGACGCTGGACCGGCCCGCGCCGGTCGAGGCGCCGGCAGGCCAGGTCGAAGTGGTGGAGTTCTTCTGGTACAGCTGCCCGCATTGCAACGCCTTTGAGCCGCAACTCGAGGCCTGGATGAAAAAAACGCCCAAGGACGTGAGCGTCAGGCGCGTTCCGGTGTCCTTCCGCCCCGACTTCGAGCCCCAGCAGCGTCTTTTTTATGTGCTGGAAGCCATGGGCAAGGTCGAGGAGCTGCATAAAAAGGTGTTTTACGCCATTCATGTGGAGAAACAGGCGCTCAACACCGCGGAGCTGGTCGCGGCCTGGGCCGAAAAGCAGGGCATCAACAAGGCCAAGTTCGTCGAGATGTACAACTCGTTCTCGGTCGGCACCAAGACGCGCAAGGCCACGCAGCTGCAGGACAGCTACCAGGTCGACGGCGTGCCGGCCCTCGGCGTGGGCGGGCGCTATTTCACCTCGGGCTCACTGGCCAAAAACATGGAGCGCGCGCTCCAGGTCACCGATTACCTGATCGTCCAGTCGCGCAAGGCCAAGCCCGGCAAGGCCTGAAAAACCTGAACGGCCGGCGCCTTTCAGCGAGAACCCGCCCCCAGCCGGCGGGTTTTTTATGGGCCATTTTGGCCTTGCAGGCATTCCGCCGGCTGGCATGGCTACAATCATTCAACCCCTCAAGCAGCAAGATTCGTGCCTTTATGAAACGCCCTTTCCCCTCCCTGATCGTGACGGCCGCCCTCGCGCTGGGGGCCGTGTTTCCGGCCGCTGCCG
Source organism: uncultured Polaromonas sp. (assembly GCA_964633095.1). Lineage (GTDB taxonomy): Bacteria > Pseudomonadota > Gammaproteobacteria > Burkholderiales > Burkholderiaceae_C > Polaromonas. Next base: position 7,221 of record CAZWDK010000071.1, read on the forward strand.
AACGGGCCGACCGCGACAAGCCCATGAATGCCGAGGCCGATGCCCTGCGCTACGACGACCTGAAGCAGGCCAGCGTGTTCACCGGCAACGTGGTGATCACCAAGGGCACCACCATAGTCCGCGGCGCGCGGGTCGATGTGTCGCAGGATCCCGAGGGTTACCAGCTGGCGATTGCCACGGCGGCGCCCGGCAAGCTGGCCTTTTACCGCAAAAAACGCGACGGGGTGGACGAGTACATCGAGGGCGAAGGCGAGCGCATTGAATACGACAGCCGCGCCGATCTCGTCAAATTCATCAAGAGCGCCGTGGTGCGTCGCTACAACGGCGCGACCCTGGTCGATGAGACCAGCGGCGCGCTGATTGTTTACGACAACAACACCGATGTGTTCAGCGTGGATGGCGGCGCGCAAAACCGCACGGCGGCCAATCCCACGGGGCGGGTGCGCGCCATGCTGTCGCCGCGCAGCAGCGCAGCGGCAACCGCCAGCCCGCCGCCAGCCGCGCCCCCGGCCATCCTGCGCCCCAGCACCACGCTGGGCACGGGCAAAAAATAGGCGAATGAGAAGAATGAGCAACAGATGGATGTGCTGAACGACATGCCGGCGGTCACTACCGCAACGCCCAGCCGGCTGGTGGCGCAGAGACTGCGCAAATCGTATGGCGGCCGCCAGGTGGTCCAGGATGTGTCGCTGGCCGTGCAAAAAGGCGAGGTGGTCGGTTTGCTGGGCCCCAACGGCGCCGGCAAGACCACCTCCTTCTACATGATTGTGGGCCTGGTGCGCGCCGATGCCGGTGACATTTCCATCGACGGCCAGCCGGTTGAACACATGCCGATTCACCGGCGCGCCCGCCTCGGCCTGAGCTACCTGCCGCAGGAAGCGTCGATTTTCCGAAAGCTCACGGTCGAGGAAAACGTGCGCGCCGTGCTGGAATTGCAACGGGATGCCTCTGGCAAGCCGCTGGGCCGTGCGGACATCGAGGCACGACTGGACGCGCTGCTGCAGGATTTGCGGGTGGACCACCTGCGCGACGCGCCGGCGCCGGCGCTGTCGGGCGGCGAGCGCCGCCGCGTCGAGATTGCGCGGGCGCTGGCGACCCAGCCGCGGTTTATCCTGCTGGACGAGCCGTTTGCCGGCATCGACCCGATTGCCGTGATCGAAATCCAGCGCATCATCGGCTTCCTGAAGTCGCGCGGCATAGGCGTGCTGATCACCGACCACAATGTGCGCGAAACCCTGGGCATTTGCGACCACGCCTACATCATCAGCGATGGCCATGTGCTGGCCACCGGCACTCCGTCCGAGATTGTCAATAACGCCGATGTGCGCCGCGTGTATCTCGGTGAACATTTCAAGATGTAATGACTCCCCCCCGTTGTCGCTCACTTCGTGTAGCTCCCTCCCCGCTCAGGGGGCTGCGCCTGCGGCCCGGCAGAGCCGGTTCCGCGGCCCATGCTTGTAAATCAGCGCCCTCCTGTGGCTCGGTCATTTCGTCCAGCGGTGGGCGCCTGGAACTGCCGTGAAACAGGGTCTCTCGCTCCGCGTCTCGCAACACCTGGCGCTCACGCCGCAGCTGCAGCAGTCAATCCGCCTGCTGCAGCTGTCCACGCTGGAGCTGAGCCAGGAGGTCGAGCAGATGCTCGACGAAAACCCGTTTCTGGAGGTCACCGAAGACGCCGCGGTGCGCGAAGAGTTCGGCCTGGAGCACACCAACACGCCGCTCAGCCAGGACAGCCGGGAGTTTGAGTCTGCTACTGATTCGATAGCTGGCGGCGCCCATGACGCGGGGGCTGCGGGCCAAAATGATGCCGAAACCAGCGCGGAGGCCAGCGCCGAGGCCAGGCTGGAGGAGAGCTGGGAGGGCGACGGCACGGTAGAGACCGCGCCCGACGACAGCGAATGGGGCGGCGAAGCGCCGGCCCGCAACAGCAATGCGGATGACAGCGAGGCCGAGGCTTCCGACCTGGCGCGCAGCCATGAGTCGCTGCAAGACCATTTGCACCGCCAGGCCCTTGGCCTGCGCCTGTCCGAGGAAGACAGCGGGGCCCTGCACTTTCTGATCGAGTCGCTCAATGACGACGGCTACCTGGAAGACAGCCTGGCCGCGCTGGCGGCCGGCCTGGCGGGCGATGACCTGGAAGCGGCCGAAGCGCTGGAGCAGCACTTTGCCGTGGCGCTGAAGCTGCTGCAGCACATGGAGCCCGCCGGCGTGGGCGCGCGCAACCTGGCCGAAGCCTTAAGCCTGCAGCTGCTGGACTGCAAAGACTGCGAAGAGGTGCGCGCCGCCCTGGCCATCTGCCAGCAGCCGATGGAGCTGCTGGCCAAGCGCGACGTCAAGCGGCTGGCGCACCTGTGCGGTTTTTCCGAGGCCGTGATCAAGGGCGCCATCGCCGTGATCGGCCGGCTCGATCCCAAGCCGGGACGGCGTTTTGTCAATGTCGAGCGCAACCTGATCGTGCCCGACGTGATCGTGGTGAAATCGGGCCGCGGCTTCAAGGTCTCGCTCAACAGCGACGTCATGCCGCGGCTGCGCGTGCACGACATCTATGCCAACGCCCTGAAGCAGCACAAGGGCCAGGGCGGGCCGGCGCTGCAGCAGCGGCTGCAGGAGGCGCGCTGGTTCATCAAGAACATCCAGCAGCGCTTTGACACCATTTTGCGCGTGAGCAGCGCGATTGTGGAGCGGCAGAAAAACTTCTTCACCCATGGCGAGCTGGCGATGCGGCCGCTGGTGCTGCGCGAGATTGCCGACGAGCTGGGCCTGCACGAGTCCACCATCTCGCGCGTGACCACGGCCAAGTACATGAGCACGCCTTACGGCACCTTTGAGCTCAAATACTTTTTTGGCTCGGCGCTGGGCACCGAGACCGGTGGCAATGCCTCCAGCACCGCGGTGCGCGCGCTGATCAAGCAGTTTGTCACGTCCGAAAGCCCCAAGAAGCCGCTCAGCGACAACCAGATTTCCGAAATGCTCAAGGAGCAGGGCATTGAATGTGCCCGTCGCACCGTGGCCAAATACCGCGAAGCCCTGCGCATCGCGCCCGCCAACCTGCGAAAGTCGCTATGAACCAACTTCAACTCTTTTTACCCTGCGCCGCCGGCGTTGAAGCGCTGCTGGCCGGCGAGGTCAAGCGCGTCACCGGCATTGACGGCAAGGCCTGGCGCGCCGGCGTGCAGCTGCAGGGCTCCTGGCGCGACGCGCTGCGGCTCAACCTGCACAGCCGGCTGGCCCAGCGCGTGCTGATCGAGCTGCAGCACAACCAGTACCGCAGCGAGCAGGACCTGTACAACGCGGCGGCCAACGTGGCCTGGGAAATCTGGTTCACGCCCAGGCAGAGCTTCAAGGTCGAGATCACGGCCCAGCACAGCCCGCTGCAAAGCCTGAACTTTGCCGCGCTGAAGATCAAGGACGCGATTGCCGACCGCTTTCGCGCCAAATTCGACGTGCGCCCCGATGTCGACACGCGCTGGCCCGACGTGCGCGTCTATGTGCACCTGACCACCGACACCGTCACGATTTACATCGACACCTCGGGCGAGCCGCTGTTCAAGCGCGGCTGGCGCGAAGACAAGGGCGATGCGCCGCTGAAGGAAACCCTAGCCGCCGCCATGATCGCCGCCAGCGGCTGGGACCAGCTGTGCCGCAACGGCGTGCCGCTGTACGACCCCTGCTGCGGTTCCGGCACCATTGCCATCGAGGCGGCGCAGATTGCCTGCAACATCGCGCCCGGCATCAACCGCCGCTTTGCCTTCCAGAAATTCCTGCCCTTCCAGGCCCATGTCTGGGACGGCCTGCTCGACCAGGCCGAGGCCGCGATCACCGAGCCGACGGCGCCGGTGTTTGGCAGCGATGTGTCCTTCCGCATGGTGGACTTCGCCGAGCGCAATGCCGAGCGCGCCGGCGTGGCGAATGCCGTGCAGCTGCGCGGCGGCGACGCGCTGCAGCGCATGCCGCCCGCGCCCTCGGGCGTGATGCTGGTGAACCCGCCCTATGGCGAGCGGATTGATGTGGCGGGCGTCGCCGGCATCAGCGGCGTGCAGGGCCGCGACCAGCGTCGCACGCAATTCCAGGGGCAGCCGATTGACGAGTTTGGCCAGCCGCTGTCCGGCGATGGCGGCGACAGCCGTGATGACTCCGGCTTTGAGCCCGGTCGCGACCGCAGCGCCAACCCCGGCCGCGAACAGGCGCTGAATGCCTGGGGCGAAGAGGCCAATGACTTCTTCCCACAACTGGCCACGCACTGGAAGAAAAACTACGCCGGCTGGACCGCCCATGTGCTGACGCCCGACCTCAAGCTGCCCAGCAAGATGCGCCTGAAGGAGTCGCGCCGCGTGCCGATGTGGAACGGCCCGATCGAATGCCGGCTGTTCCGCTTTGACATGGTGGCCGGCTCGGCCCGCGGCAAGCCCGCCGACCGCCCGGCGCCGGCCCGGCCGTGACCGTTGTGAGCGGCAGCAACGGGCGCCAGCCCATTGTGCTGGACACCAACATCATCCTGGATGTGTTTGTCTTCAACGATGCGGCGGCGCATGCGCTCAGGCAGGGGTTGGAGGCGGGCGAGCTGGACTGGCTGGCGACCCAGCCCATGCGCGACGAGCTGGCCCGGGTGCTGGCCTATCCGCAAATCGCGCCGCGCCTGGCTTTCTACCAGCTCAGCGCCGATGACGTGCTGGCGGCCTTTGACCGCTACGCCCGCATCACCGCGGTCGCCGCCAAGGCCAGCGTGACCTGCAGCGATGCCGACGACCAGAAATTCATCGACCTGGCCGTGGCCCACCAGACCCTGCTGCTGAGCAAGGACAAGGCCGTGATTTCAATGGCGAAACGGCTGCTGGCCCAGGGCGTACGGGCGCAGATAGCTATGTAATTGATAGCGCATGGCGTGCCCCAGGCCTGGCCTGCCAAGCCGCTGTATCCTAGGCCGATCCCTTCCTTTATTTCATTCCAAACCTCCAGGAGCAAACCATGAGCCGTGAAGTTGTTGTAGTCAGCGGTGTGCGCACCGCCATTGGTACCTATGGCGGCAGCCTGAAGGACACGCCGCCCACCGAGCTGGCCGCGCTGGTCGTGCGCGAGTCGCTGGCGCGCGCCGGCGTCGAGGGCAAGGATGTCGGCCATGTGGTGTTCGGCCATGTCGTCAACACCGAGCCGAAAGACATGTATTTGTCGCGCGTGGCGGCCCTCCACGGCGGCTGCGCCGAGGGCACGCCGGCCTTCAACGTCAACCGGCTCTGCGGCTCGGGCCTGCAGGCCATTGTGTCGGCCAGCCAGTCGATCTTGCTGGGCGACGCCGACATCGCCATAGGCGGCGGCGCCGAGAACATGAGCCGCGGCCCCTACGCCAGCCTGTCCGCGCGCTGGGGCGCCCGCATGGGTGACAGCAAGATGGTGGACATGGTGGTGGGCGCGCTGCACGACCCGTTCCAGAACATCCACATGGGCGTGACGGCCGAGAACATCGCCGCCAAGTGGGGCATCAGCCGCGAAGAGCAGGACGCGATGGCCGTCGAAAGCCACCAGCGCGCCCAGCGCGCCAGCGAGGCCGGCTACTTCAAGGAGCAGATCGTCCCGGTCATGCTGAAAAGCAAAAAGGGCGAGCTGGCCTACGCCACCGACGAGCATTTCCGCGCCGGCTGCACGCTGGCCGACATGGCCAAGCTCAAGCCGGTGTTCCTCAAGGAAAACGGCACCGTCACCGCCGGCAATGCCTCCGGCATCAACGACGCGGCCGCCGCCGTGCTGCTGATGGAAGCCGGCAGCGCCAAGGCCCGCGGCGCCAGGCCGCTGGCCCGCCTGGTGGCCTACGCCCACGCCGGGGTGGACCCCCAATACATGGGCATAGGCCCGGTGCCCGCCACCCAGCTGGCGCTGAAGAAGGCCGGCCTCACGGTGAAGGACCTGGACGTGATCGAGGCCAACGAGGCCTTTGCCGCCCAGGCCTGTGCCGTCACGCGCGAGCTGGGGCTGGACCCGGCCAAGGTCAACCCCAACGGCTCAGGCATCTCGCTGGGCCACCCGATAGGCGCCACCGGCGCGCTGATCACGGTGAAAGCCCTGCACGAGCTGCAGCGCATCCAGGGCCGCTACGCGCTGGTGACCATGTGCATAGGCGGCGGCCAGGGCATCGCGGCGATTTTTGAACG
>CAZWDK010000072.1:0-5710 GCA_964633095.1 uncultured Polaromonas sp.
GCAGGCCTGTTTTGTTTTGAATTGGGTGAAAATAGCTTGCGGGGCGTTGCGGGCCCGCAGGCGGCTTGTTGGCCTTGCCGCTGGCCCCCCTGGCCCGAGGCCTGTAGCATTGGCAGTCTGGTTTCACTCTGGCCCATGCAGTGTTCACCCGCGTTTGCGCTGCTGCAAACGCCCGGTGCGCCGCCGCCTTTTTTAAAGTTTATTTGACCTTCACCATGCATAGCTCAGCCCTTGTCTTATTTTCCGGCGGCCAGGACTCCACCACCTGCCTGGCCCAGGCGCTTGCCAAGTACCAGCGCGTTGAAACCGTGGCCTTTGACTACGGCCAGCGCCACAAGGTCGAGCTGGACGCGCGCCTGAATGTGCTGCGCGAGATCAAGGCGCAGTTTCCGCAATGGGCGCACAAGATCGGTGAAGACCATTTGCTGGACCTGTCCGTGCTGGGCCAGGTCAGCGACACCTCGCTGACGCGCGACGTGGCCTTCAAGATGGAAAGCTCGGGCCTGCCCAATACCTTTGTGCCGGGGCGCAACCTGCTGTTTCTGACCCTGGCGGCGGCGCTGGCCTACCGGCGCGATTTGCAGGTGCTGGTCGCCGGTGTCTGCGAAACCGATTTTTCGGGCTACCCCGACTGCCGCGACGACACCATGAAGGCGATGCAGCTGGCGCTGTCGCTGGGCATGGACAAGCGCTTTCTGATCGAGACGCCGCTGATGTGGATTGACAAGGCCGACACCTGGCGGCTGGCCGATGCGCTGGGCGGCCAGACGCTGGTTGAGCTGATCATCGAGCACACCCACACCTGCTACCTGGGTGACCGCAGCCATCGCCAGGCCTGGGGTTATGGCTGTGGCGTGTGCCCGGCCTGCGAGCTGCGGGCGCGTGGCTACGAGCGCTACGTGGCGGCGAAGCTATCCGCTGAAAAAACCTAAAGCCGCACCAGCTCGTCCACCATGAAGCGGGTCACGAGCGGCGGCGCCTCGCCCAGGTGAAAGGCCAGTTTGCGCTCACGCAGCGCCACGTCGCTGGCGGTCACGCGGTCAAAACGCCGCAGGTGCTCGGTCCATGATTCGTCCACGATCTGCTCGACAAAGCGTCCTGGCTTGTTGATGTCGTGCAGCAATTCCCATTCCAGCGCACCCTGGCGCAGGCGGCTGCCGCGGCTCTCGTGCATCAGCGCGCGAAAAGCGTCGGCGCGTGCCGGGTCGATCAGGTACTCAATCGTCACCACCACATGGCCCGCGCCGGGCGGGGCATGGGCCACGGGTGCCTTGAATTCGCGCGACGGCGTCAGGTCTTCCTCGATGCTGAGGTCACGCACCCAGTGCTGCGCCAGCAGCATGGCCGCCGTACCGCTCAGTGCGGCCACCAGCAGGCCGGTGGAAACACTGGTGACCGTGGCCACCTGACCCCACAGGGCGGCGCCCAGCGCGCTGGCACCCATGATGGCCATCTGGTACATCGACATGCCGCGCGCCCGCACCCAGTCGGGCAGCGCGAGCTGGGCCGACACGCTGAGCGAATTGGCGCAGGTAATCCAGGCCATGCCATTGAGCAGCATGGCCGGCACGGCCACATACACATTGGGGGCAAAGGCCATGATGGCGGTGGACACCGACTGCAGCATGGTCGTGCGCAGCACCAGCGTGTCGCGCGTCATCCGCTGGCGCAGACGCGGTAAATACATCGCCGCCATGATGGCGCCCGCACCCATGGAGGCCAGCAGCAGCGTGAAGGTGCCCGCACCGCCGCCGTGCAGGCGGCGCGCCACCAGGGGCAGCAGGGCCAGCAGTGCGGTGGAATGCAGAAAAAACAGCGAGACGCGCACCAGCACCGCCCGCAGGCGTCTGGACTGGCGCACAAACTGCAGCCCCACCCGCATGGCACTGAGCAGGCGCTCGCGGCCCAGCGGGCTCGGCACATGCTGGCGCCGCCAGCGCATGATGGTAAAGCCGGCAATCACCGACAGCACGGCATTGAGCACAAACACATACTCGGTGCCGGCGCTGGAAATCAGCGCGCCGGCCACCAGCGGGCCGACGATGCGCGACGCGTTCATCGCTATCCCGTTCAGGGCCAGCGCCGCCGGCAGCTGGCTGCGTGTCACCAGTTCGGGCACGATGGCGGCAAACACCGGCCAGCGCATCGCCAGGCCCACGCCATTGGCAAAGATCAGCGCCAGCAGCAGGGCCGGTGTCATGGCCCCTGAAATCACCATGATGCAGAGCAGCGTGGCCACGGTCGCCACCCAGAACTGCGTTGTGATGAAGTAGCGCCGCCGGTCCAGGATGTCGGCCAGCGCCCCGCTGGGCAGGCCCAGCAAAAACACCGGCATGGTCGAGGCCGACTGCACCAGTGCCACCCAGAGCGGCGTGCTGGTCATCGAGGTCATCAGCCAGGCGGCCGCCACGTCGTTCATCCAGGTGCAGATATTGGCGACCATCCAGGTGCCCCACAGCAGGCGAAACACCGGGATCTTGAGCGGCTCCCAGGGGGAAAGAGAGGGCGCAGGCAGAGACTGCGCAGCTGCGGATTGGCTTAGTTCTTCGGGCATTCAAGCATTTTCCTGGCGGCCTTGGGCGTTCATGGCGTTTTTTCCTGGAGCCGGTACAGCGCCGGAGAACCCTCGGGCAATTTCTCTAGTTCCCACAGCTTGCCGTGAAAGGCCGCCACGGTAGGGCGGTGGGCGATGGACACAATGCTGCCATGAACCGCCCTGATGTGCGCCAGTAGTTTTGCGTACAGGGTCTTCTCGGCCGCCTCGTCCAGCGCGCTGGTGGCCTCGTCGGCAAAAATCCAGGTGGGCTTCTTCAGCAGCACACGGGCAATCGCCAGGCGCTGCTGCTCGCCGCCCGAGAGTTTCTGGCTCCAGGCGTCCTTGTCGTCCAGCCGGCGGGTCAGCTGCGGCAGCTGCGCATCGACGAGCACCTGTTTCAGCGCCTCGTCGCTGTACTGCGCGGCCGGCTGCGGGTAGGTCAGCGCGTCGCGCAGCGTGCCGTCCGGGAAGTAGGGGCGCTGCGGAATGAACATGGCATCCTGCGGCAACTGGGTCTGGCCTTTGGCAAACGGCCAGATGCCGGCAAAAGCCCGGAACAGGGTGGACTTGCCGCTGCCCGACGGGCCCTTGACGAGCACGCTCTCGCCGGGGCTGGCCCGGAGTGAGACACCGCTCAGCAAGGTGGTGCCGGTGGGCAGGCCCAGGCTCAGGGCGTGGGCCGCCAGTGTGTCGGCGCCGGCCAGCGGTGCATCGCTGTTTGCTTCCAGATTGATAGCTGCTTGCGCACGTCCCTGTTGGGCCAGGGCCGAAACATGGTCTTCAAAACTGGTCAGGCGGTCGGTCGTGGCGCGCCAGGCGGCCAGGCTGCTGTAGTTGTCCACCAGCCAGCTCAGCGAGTCCTGCACCCGGCCGAAGGCCGACGATATCTGCATCAGCTCGCCCAGCTGGATGGCGCCGCTGAAAAAGCGCGGCGCGGCGACGATAAACGGAAACACCACGGCGGCCTGGCCAAAAAAGTTGGTGAACCAGACCAGGTTTTTCTGCTTTCTGATGAGCTGCAGGTAGTTGGCCAGCACGGCGGCAAAGCGGCTGTCCAGCTGCTCACGCTCCACCGCCTCGCCCTTGTCCAGCGCAATCGATTCGCTGTATTCGCGCACCCGCACCATGTGGTGGCGAAAGTCGGCCTCGTAGCGCTGCTGCTGGTAGTTGAGCCTGATCTGCGGCCGGCCGATGTAGTGCGTGATGATGCTGCCCACGGCGCAGTAAAGCACCGCCATCCAGACCATGAAGCCCGGGATGCTGTAGCTGCTGCCGCCCACGGTGAAGGCAAAAGCGCCCGAGAGCGACCACAAAATGCCGACAAAGCTGAGCAGCGTGACCACGGCATTCAAGAGGCCCATGCTCAGCGAAATGCTGTAACCGGTAAACAGGTTGATGTCTTCCTGGATACGCTGGTCCGGGTTGTCCGGGCTGTTTGCCGCGTCTTTGCCGGCCGCCGAAAAACGGGCCAGCTCCAGCTGGTAAAACGCATGGTCGGCCAGCCAGCGCTGCAGGTAATGCGTCGTCATCCAGGCGCGCCAGCGCACTTCCAGCAGCTGGGTCAGGTAAAAGCGGTAGACCGCGATGATGATGAAGGCAAAGGCCAGGTAGGTGAAGCGCCCCAGCTGGGTCCAGAACACCGCAGCGTCCTTGTTCTGCAGCGCGTCGTAAAACACCCGGTTCCAGTCATTGAGCAGCACCAGCATGTAGACCGCGCCCAGGTTCAGCAAGACAATGGCCAGCAGCAGGCCGCGCGCTTTCCATTTGTCCTCAGAGCGGAAGTAGGGCGCCGACAAGGCCCAGACCCGGGCGCAGAACTGCTTGAAGGTGCCGAGTTTGTGGGAGGTGCTGGTAAGCAGATTCATTCAGGAGGCCTTGGGAAAAGGGTCAATGGTCTGGTTGGAAACGCCGCTGGCCACATGGCCGGAAGGCACATGCTGCGCCGCCGAATCGACATGGCCGGTCTGGTCGTCAAAGAAAAAATCGGGCTCGAATTCACGCAGAAACTCCCCCTTGGCCAGTCCGCCCAGGAACATGGCCTCATCGACCTCGATGTTCCAGTTCATCAGCGTGCGGATGGCGCGCTCGTGCGCCGGGGCGCTGCGCGCGGTGACCAGCACGGTGCGCAGGCGCATGCGGGGCGTGCCGGCCTGCTGCAGCCGGTGCAGGGCCGTCAACAGTGGCTTGAACGGGCCATCGGGCAGCGGCAGCACGGCCTTGTCCTGCTCGTGCCGCTGAAAGGCCGGCAGGCCGTCCCTTTGGAACACCCGTTCCGCCTCGTCGGAAAACAGCACCGCGTCACCGTCGAAGGCGATGCGAACTTCATTGGGGGAGTTGTCCTGGGCGCGGACGGAATGGGTGGCGACCGTGGCCGCCGGAAAGCCCAGCTGCAGCGCCGCCTTGACATCGTCCGGGTTGGCCGACAGGAACAGGTTGGCGCGCAGCGGCGTGAGGTAGCGCCAGGGCTCGCGTCCGCGCGTGAACACGCCGCGTGCGACGGTCAGCGCATGGCTTTGCACCGAGCGGAAAATCCGCAGGCCGGACACCGGGTCGTTGCGCGAAAGAATGACCACCTCGACGCGCTGGTTGTGCGGGTCGTTGAAGGCCAGCAGCTTTTTCACCAGCGCGAACGCCACGCCGGGCTTGGCGGTGTGCTCCAGCCGATCGAGCTGGAGCTGCATGTAGGCGAGGTCGTTGGCCTGTTCAAACACCCGGTTTTCTTCCTCCAGGTCGAACAAGGCCCTGGACGAGATCGCCACCACCAACTGACCTTCGAGTGAAACTCCCATGCTGGGACGCTTTCTTTATGTGGGTATGGCCTGCGCCCGCAGCAAGCCGCGCCATGTCCCGACTGCCGTGCCGGTTGGCATCACGCGGCGGCGGCCCGGCTCCGGGGCGTTGAGGGATTCAAGGGAAATAGCAGGCACATGCCGATGTTAGCCGTGCTTGAGGCGCAGCGATGACGGCAAGGAAAAGAGCCCGCCCTGGCCTGGCTTGCCAGTGCGGGCTACGGGTTTGATGCTGCGACCTGCGCCGCCGGCGCTTACAGCTGCAAAATCGCGCGCGCAATCTGTTTCGCAGGGCTGAGCGCAGGCATCATGAACCAGCGATCCAGGGCTTCATTGCCGATGCGCAGCATGCCGGTGTGGTTGGCCAGATCGGCGTCTATCTTGG
>CAZWDK010000072.1:5810-8571 GCA_964633095.1 uncultured Polaromonas sp.
TCATTGCCGATGCGCAGCATGCCGGTGTGGTTGGCCAGATCGGCGTCTATCTTGGGGTCGTCGTTGTAGAAGCCCAGCTTGCGGCGTATGGTGTCCATGTCCTGGGGCTGGCCGGTCAGAAAGGTCCAGCCTGGCTTGATGTGGTAACGGTCGACATACTCCCGCAAGGCCTCGGGCGTGTCGAAGGCGGGTTGCAGGGTCAGCGCGTACATGAAGACGTCCTTGCCCAGCCGGGGCCCCAGGGCCTCCTGCACCTGCAGCAGATTGGCCGTGTTGCCGGGGCAGATGCCGGTGCAGACCGAGTACATCATGTTGAAGGCGACGATCTTGCCGTGCACCACGTCGTCGTAAAAGCGCAGTTTTTGGCCCTCATGCGTCTGCACGATCGCATTCGGGAAATAGTCGGCGCGCGGCCCTTTTTTGGTCGCCGCGGCCGCCGCGGCCGGGCCGGCGGACGCCAGCAGCGGGGCCAGTGCCGCGCCGCCCATCCATTTGAGCCAGTCGCGCTTGCCATGTTGCAGGCCGCGTTCTGAGCGTGAGTCATTCGAGTCCATGCTATGTCTCCCGGTCTAAGGAACAATATCCCAGCGAATCATCATGGCGTGGTCTTCGTGGACCAGGTTGTGGCAATGCATCATGTACTTGCCTGTAAAGTCCCTGAAGCGCAAGAACACGCGCACCTCCTCGTTCGGCTCCAGCACATAGACATCCTTGCGTCCGCTCTCATGCGGCGGTGGTGGCTTGCCGTTGCGCGACAGGATGCGGCCTTCCTCGAAATGGATGTGAACCGGATGGTGCCAGCTGCCCTTGCCTTTGAGCACCCAGATTTCGGCGGTCCCGCGCTTGGGCTGGGCGGACGCCGTTTCCACGTCGAATGTCCTGCCGTTGACGGTCCAGACCTCGTTCGTTTTGTCAAACTCAAATTTGCGGGTTCTCACGACTTCGGCCAGGTTGATGGGCGGCAGTTCGCGCAGCGTGGCCGGCACCCGGCTCATGTCGGGAGCCGCCGGATCGCTGTCAATGTCAAAACGCAGGATTTGTGTCCCTGCATTGGTCAGCAGTTTGTCTGGGCCCCTTACCCCGGCCTCCGGTCCCCTGCCGTCGTACTGGATCAGACGGTTGACGAGGTACAGCTGGGTACCGACGGGGTAGTTGGCAAAGTCGATCACGATGTCCGCCCTCTCGGCAACGCCAAGAGCCACCTTGCTCATAGTCAAGGGCACGGGCAGCAGGTTGCCGTCGTTGGCGATGTAGGTGAAGCTCTGATTCAGGCCGTTGCGGTCGGTCAGATAAAACTCATAAAAGCGTGACGGGCCACCGTCCAGCAGGCGAAAGCGGTACTTGCGGCGCTCCACTTTGAAGAAGGGCTGGACCTTGCCATTGACGCAGAACTTGTTGCCCAGGATGCCCTTGGTCGCAAACTGGTCAAAGGCGAGGTAGCCGCCCGAATCAAAGAACTTGTCCTGAAACACCAGGGGAATGTCGTACTTGCCCACGCCACTGGGCAGGCGCAGGGCCTTGGGGTTGGTGTCAAGTTCGTTGCCGGAGTCGATTTCATCGAACAGCAGGTAAAAGCCGGTCAGTCCCTTGTACACATTGGGCGCCGTGAAATCGATGCGGTGATCGTGGTACCACAGCGTGCCCAGGGCTTCGCGCGGGTCGCCGTTGGTGGCATGGTAGCGCGGGTCGTCATAGCCGGCATAACAGTTGGGGTAGTGGTGGTCCTTGTAGGAGCCGGGTGCCGTCATGGTGGGCCCAAACTTCGCCCTGCTGTAGTAGTCACCCGTGAAACCATCGCTCTCGGAGCCGTCGTGCAGGTTGTGCAGGTGCGTGCTGATTTCCGGTGAACCAAAGCCGATGGCATTGGCTGGCAAGTCGTTGTATATCCGCACGGTGATCGGTACACCGTAGCGTTCCACAAACGTGGGGCCGGGCAGCAGGCCGTCGTAGCCCCAAATTTTCTGGGGCGGCAACTCGGGATGGAAGGAGTGGTAGGCCTCCTTGACGTGCATCTCGTAGTACTTTTGCGACAAGAATTCGGTCGCCCGCTGGTGCGGCGGCCGGCCGCACTCACCGCCGCCCACATTCGCTTGCGACGTTGGCACCGGGCTCAGTGTGCCGACCGGTAGCTTGGCCGTGTACACCGGCAAGGGCACGACGAATGGTGTGGTGTGCGGGCCGGCGGGCAAATCCTTTGCCTGAACCGGGCTTGCCGCATCTTTGGCCGCCAGCAAGCTGGCCGCTGTGCTTGCCGCTGCGAACCGGAGCGACTGTCTGCGACTTGGTTTCGCAAGGCTGGCTTGCCTGGTCGTTGACATAAGACCTCTTCTTTGTTTGTTTTGGACTGCTGGGTCGGGCAAAGCCCGACCCAGCAGTCATTCCAAAAACACCACGAAAACATGCGGACGCAGGCAACAGGTTTGCTGGAATTTTTGACAACAAATGCGCTTATCGCCGTTACATAAATCCGGTGAATTGAAGGTCAGTGTGTTACCGGATGTCGTTGTCAACAATCACTAAAACGGGGTAGTCTGTCTGAGCCAGCTGGCTTCGCCCAGAAACTGCTTCATTCATGTTCGCTTCATTTTTCGCAGCGAAATTGTCTGACTTTTGCGTCCCGTAGCGCCGCCCGTGCGAGGAGAGGGCGGAAACGTTCGTTTGTTTTTATACGCAACAAACGAAACAAAAAATCAAGATTGGTGAGGGTTGAAGGCGTGTCAGGCCAGCACGGTCCACGCGCCAAAACCTGGGGTGGCCGTCG
>CAZWDK010000072.1:8671-13323 GCA_964633095.1 uncultured Polaromonas sp.
GTCAGCGTGGGTGATCCAGACGGTGTTGGCGTCGGCCGCCGATGCACATGCCTCGTCCAGGCCGTCATCCCAAGCCTCATCCATAAGCTCGTCCCATGGGGCGGCGATCCGCTGCATAAACGCCTGCACCGATTCGCCGCGCCGGGCAAAGTCGGCAATCCAGGCGTCGAGTGCCGACTGGCCGATAGCGTCCCAGCGCCGGCCCTCCCAACTGCCGAAGTTTATTTCGCGCAGCCTGGCGTCAGTTTTAAATGTCAAATTGGGCCGCAGCCCAAGCAACACCTGCCCAAGCTGCTCACATCTTTGTAGCGCAGAAGTGACGACGGCGATGCCCGGTGGCAGCACTTGGGCCAGCGCAAGGGCGCAGGCAGCAGCTTGCCGTCGTTGGCAATGTGGGTAAAGCGCTGGTTCACGCCGCTACTGCTGGTCAAGAGCACCTTAGTGCACCACGACATGACAGTAACCCGCGTCGATCAGTGCCTGCGCTTGCCTGCCGTAGCAGCCTTGGAGTTTCCATACAAGCCCACTGTCAATCAGTTCCTGAAAAAGTTCGACCGTATCAACTGGTCCAAGGTGACCTTCTTCATACGCTATCATCCGGTCCAATTGATCCGGTTCATCCAGATCGATTTCACAATCAGTCATTTTGTGTCCCACCTTCCGAAGTGTTAGCTGGCGCGGAATCCAGCTTGTGCAGATGCGCGGTGATTTCCGGGGAACCAAAGTCGACGGTGTTGGCCGGCAGGTCGGTGTCGATGCGCACGGTCATGGGCACACCGTAGCGCTCGACCAACGTGGGGCCGGGCAGCAGGCCGTCGTAGCCCCGGATCTTCTGCGTCGGCAATTCGGGATGGAAAGAATGCAGCGCTTCCCTGACGTTCAGGGCATAGAACTTCTGCGTCTGAAAGTCGTACCAGCGCTGGTGCGGTGGCCGTGCCGAGTTGGAGCGACTGCCTGCGACTGAGGTTCGGAAGACCGACTCGCTTGCTTCTTGACATGACACCGCTCCTTGCCAGCTGTGGACGGGCGCCGGGCAGAGTCCGTCCCGGCCGCGCTCCAAACCCCCCCAAAAGCATGCGGATGCAGGCAACAGGCTTGTTGGTGTTCTTGACAACAAATACGCAGATCGCTGTTACGGCATTCCGGTGAATGCAAGTCCAGTGTGTTGCCAGATGTCAGCGTCAACAATCGCCTAAACGGGGTAGGCCATTGCTGCCTGCCGGTTTCGCCTGGCAAGGACTTCGCTCCTGTGCCCTTCATTTTTCGCAGGGAAATCAACCGGGTTTTGCGCCGCGGAGTGCCTCCCGTGCGGGGAGAGGGTGGAAACACGTGCTTGTATTTACATGTAACAAACGAAGCTTGAAGTCATGACTTGTGCGCCCGCAAGGCCTGTCAGGCCAGCACGCGCCATTCGCCAAAGCCGGGCGTGGCCGTCGGCCACTGCCCGGCCTGGCTGATCTGCCGCTGGCCGCGCTGCAGCAGCGTGGCGGCGCGCATCACGCCGGCATGGGTGATCCAGACGGTGTCGCTCGCCGGGATGGGGGTCTCGGCCCAAAGTTCATCCCATGGGGCGGCGACCCGCTGCATGAACGCCTGCACCGATTCGCCGCCGCCCGGCCGGTGCCGGGCAAAGTCGGCCACCCAGGCCTCCAGCGCCGGCTGGCCTATCGCGTCCCAGCGCCGGCCCTCCCAGTCGCCGAAGTCCATTTCCTGCAGGCGCGGCTCTTTCTTGCAAGTCAGATCGGGGCGCAGCCCAAGCAGCGCCTGCGCAAGCTGCTCACATCTTTGTAGCGGGGAGGTGACCAGGGCAACCCTCGCGGGCAGCGCCCGGGCCAGCGCCTGGGCGCAAAGCCGGGTGGCCTGCGCGTCGGCCATGATGTCCAGCCGGCCGTAGCAGACGCCCGCCTCGATCAGCGGCTGGGCGTGGCGTACCAGCCAGAGCTTCATGCGGGAAGCGGCTGGGGCCGCTCGTGACGGCAATTTTCCGCCGGGCCGCCCCAAGGAAAATTAGCCCCCCTGGGGGGCAGCGAAGCACACGCAGTGGCGAGCGTGGGGGCCATACCTATAGACTCACCGCCAAGCCCAGGTAAAAGGCGATTTCGCAGACCTGCTGCGTGGCCCCCAGGCAGTCGCCGGTGAAGCCCTGCAGGCGCCGCGTGAAGAGCCTGGCCATCCACAGCAGCGCGAGCACGGCAAAACTGCAGGCTACTATCAAATTGGTAGCTTCCAGTGCAAGACTGGCAAGGGCTAGCACCCCAAAACACCATGCAAATGCGACCGCCAGGCTGCCTCGCGAGATTTGATCGGCCAGGGGTTTGGATTTGGAGCTGGCGGTGTCGCCCACATGCGGCAGCAGGCGAATCAGCAGCAGCGGCAAGCCGCGCGAGGCCACATGGCCCGTCAGCAGGGCGGTGCAGATGTACCAGCTGCTGAATGGCGCTTCATCCCAGGCCAGCGGTAGGCCTTCGACCGAACCCAGAATCGCCAGCAGCGCCACCTTGCACAGCAGCGCCAGCACCAGCGCCAGCACGCCAAACGAGCCGACGCGCGAGTCCTTCATGATGTCCAGCGCGCGCTCCCTGTTGTAACTGCCGCCCAGGCCGTCGACCACGTCGGCCAGGCCATCTTCATGAAAACCACCCGTCAGCATCACCGTGGCCACGGTGGACAGCACCGCCGCCAGCAGTGGCGCGAAGGGGGTGTCGGGCAGCATGACATGCAGCAGCGCATAGACCGCCGCCGCCGCCGCACCGACCAGAACGCCAACACCCGGAAAGTGGCCGGCGCTGGCGCGCAGCAGTTCGGGGCTGTAGCCGACCCAGTCGGCCAGCCGCCCGGTGATGGGGATGCGGGTGAAAAACTGCAGGGCGAGCAGGTACTCGCGCACAAGCTGGCCGACCGCGTTCATTCGGCCTCTTTGCCGCTTACGCCGGCCGAGTCAAAACTTGCCATCTCGTTCAGAAAAAGCGCCGCCGACTGCAGCAGCGGCCAGGCCAGCAGCGCGCCCGTGCCTTCGCCCAGCCTGAGCCCGAGTTCAAGCAGCGGCTTGGCCTCCAGGTGGTCCAGCAGCAGGTCGTGGCCGCGCTCGGCCGAACGGTGGCAAAACACCAGGTAGTCGCGCAGCTGCGGCACCAGGGCATGGGCCACCAGTGCGGCGCTGCCGGCGATGAAGCCGTCCACCAGCACCACGCGGCGTTCACTGGCGGCCTGCAGCATGGCACCGGCCATCATAGCAATTTCAAAACCGCCAAAATCCGATAAAGCGGCCAGCGCGTCGATGGGCCCGGTCGCATCGGGGTGGCGCGCCAGGGCGCGTGCCAGCACTTCGCGCTTGCGCAGCAACTGCTGGTCGTTCAGGCCGGTGCCGCGTCCCGTTGCATCGTCAATCGACGCGCCGGTCAGCCGTGCCAGCAGCAGGGCCGCCGCCGAGGTGTTGGCAATGCCCATCTCGCCAAAGGCCAGCACATTGCCCGGCAGGTTCTGCACGATCTCCATGCCGGCCTGGAGCGCGGCCCGGGTCTGCGCCGGCGACATGGCGGGTTCGAGGCACGAGTTCTTCGTGCCGTAACCGATCTTGCGCTGCAGCAACTGCGGGTGCGCGGGCAGCTCGGCCGCCACACCGGCATCCACCACCCGCAGCGCAAAGCCGTGCTGGCGCGCGAACACATTGACGGCGGCGCCGCCGGCCAGCATGTTGCCGACCATCTGCACGGTGACGGCCTGCGGGTAGGCCGAGACGCCTTCGGCGGCAATGCCGTGGTCGGCCGCAAACACCACCATCTGCGGCTGCTGCAGCGTGATGCTTTCCTGGCGCTGGATCAGGCCCAGCTGCAGCGCCAGGCCCTCGAGCGCGCCCAGCGCGCCCAGCGGCTTGGTCTTGTGGTCGATCTTGTGCCGCAGCCTGGCCTCCAGCGGGCCGTTGGCGGTGGACTCAATCGGGGGCAGGTGCAGCGGGTGTTGGTCGTCGTTCATCGGTGATCAGCTTGAGGCAGGCCGGACAAAAACAGGATGCCTGGTTATCGGAAGGAAGCAGCGCGCGGGAGCCGGGCACAGGCATCACCAGGGGCAGTTGCACGCACCAGCATTCGGCGTCGCCGGCGACCATGCCGCAGCGAAAACCGGCGCCGCAGCGCGGGCATACCGAGGTGCTGGGCAGTTCGCTCATGGTGAGCTTTGCAAGAACAGCCGGTACACCGGGTTGTCGGTTTCTTCCACATGCGGGTAGCCCAGCGTCTCGAGAAAGGCCTTGAAGGCCTTGTTGTCGGCTTTGGGCACCTGCAGGCCCACCAGGATGCGGCCGTAATCGGCGCCCTGGTTGCGGTAGTGAAACAGGCTGATGTTCCAGTTGGGCCGCATGTGCGAGAGAAACTTCATCAGCGCGCCGGGCCGCTCGGGAAACACGAAGCGCAGCAGGCGCTCGTCTTTGGACAGCGCACTGTGCCCGCCCACCATGTGGCGTATATGTTCCTTGGCGAGTTCGTCATGGGTCAGGTCGAGCGCCTTGAAGCCGTGGCGCGAAAAATTGGCCGCAATTTTGCTGCTTTCGCCCTTGGCCGAGGTGGTCAGGCCGACAAACACATGGGCCTGGGCCGCGTCATTGATGCGGTAGTTGAATTCGGTCACGCTGCGCGGCCCGCCGGGCAGCTCGCCGA